>JAYURK010000175.1:0-76383 GCA_043756235.1 Ferruginibacter sp.
ATTTATTTTTTTTCACAATCTTTCCCTCAAATTTCACTCACCCAAATAATCGCCCTATCTTTACACGACCTCTAGGATTTTTCTTCTATAAATCTCAACCGGTCAACAATAGTTTGGGTTAACAAATTCAACAATTTTATTTGTTTAAAACATTAAACCTGCCTTAGGGCTTTCAAGCATTGAAGTTTAAAGATCAATGCTGGTAATTTATGTTTTGTTAACCCCTGAACTGCAAATTATAAACTTATGATTATGGCAAAATATATTTTTGTAACTGGTGGCGTTACCTCTTCCTTAGGTAAAGGCATTATTGCAGCATCGCTGGCAAAGCTGCTGCAGGCAAGGGGTTTAAAGGTAACTATCCAAAAATTTGACCCTTACATTAACGTGGATCCGGGAACACTTAACCCCTACGAACATGGTGAATGTTTTGTAACCGATGATGGTGCAGAAGCTGATCTTGACCTTGGCCATTACGAACGTTTTTTAAACACCCCAACATCGCAGGCCAGTAATGTTACCACCGGCCGTATTTACCAAACCGTTATTAATAAAGAAAGAGAAGGTGCATACCTGGGCAAAACCGTACAGGTTATTCCGCATATTACCGATGAAATTAAAAGACGTATGCTCTTGCTGGGCAAAGGGGGTAAATACGATATTATTATAACAGAATTGGGCGGCACTGTTGGCGATATTGAAAGCCTTCCATTTGTAGAAGCCGTGCGCCAATTGCAATGGGAAATGCCTGAGGAAGATTGTATGGTAGTGCATTTAACGTTGATACCGTATTTAAGCGCTGCAAAAGAACTAAAGACCAAACCTACACAGCATAGCGTAAGGTTATTAAGTCAGGAAGGGGTGCATCCTGATGTTATTGTTTGCCGCACCGAGCAACCTTTAAACAACGAAATAAAAAAGAAGATAGCCTTATTTTGTAATGTAAAGCCCAATGCTGTTATAGAAGCAATGGATGCCAGCAGTATTTATGAAGTACCGTTAATGATGTTGCAGGAAGGCCTGGATATTATTGTATTAAAAAAATTACAGATCAACGGGTATGCAGCACCGGAATTAAGTAAATGGCGGGAATTTTTAGATAAACTAAAATACCCCAAAACAAAAGTTACTATTGGTTTAATAGGAAAATACATTGAACTGCAGGATGCCTACAAATCTATTTTAGAAAGTTTTGTACACGCCGGCGCCATGAACGAGTGCAAGGTAAAAATTATAGATGTACACAGCGAAACAATTACCGAAGATAATGTAGCCGAAAAATTAAGCAAACTGGATGGCTTGTTAGTTGCCCCCGGTTTTGGCAACCGTGGTGTAGAAGGTAAAATTATGGCGGTAAAATATGCCCGTGAAAATAATTTACCCTTTTTTGGCATATGCCTGGGCATGCAAATGGCCGTAATTGAATATGCAAGAAATGTATTAGGCTGGGTCGAAGCCCATTCCACCGAAATGGTAAAGGAAACCCTTTATCCTGTTATTGATTTAATGGACGATCAAAAAGATATTACTGCAAAAGGAGGCACCATGCGGTTGGGTGCTTACCCCTGCACTATTAAAGAAGGCACACTGGCGCATACCATTTATGGCGCTACTGAAATTAGTGAACGCCACCGCCACCGTTGGGAGTTTAATAATAAATATATTAATGATTTTGAAAAAGCTGGTATGATACCGAGCGGAAAAAACCCTGCAACGGGCCTGGTTGAAATTGTAGAACTGCCCAATCATCCTTTTTTTATTGGGGTACAATACCATCCTGAATTAAAGAGTACGGTAGAAAATCCGCAACCGCTTTTTGTGCATTTTATAAAAGCGGCAAAGGCTTTTGCTGAAAAAAGAGATGCGGTAAAAAACCCTTTGTTGCAAAGTGAAATGATTTAAATACAGCCCCCTCCGCCCCCTGAAGGGGGAACTAATTATGGAGAGGATTGATGCGAATATTTTTTTGGGACAAACATTTGTACTTTGTGGGACATCGTCCCCGCCGTGGCGGGGCCCACTTGTACGGCATACCTTTATTGAACGCCTTTAGGCAAACTTACTTTTAGTAAAAAGTAAATGTATTTTTTCAGTGCTTCCGTGCCGCTGTGGCAATAAAAATAATCTGTGGCAACAAATCAAAAACTTTCAATGGACGATCTTAACCGTAAATCGGTAGATGAGTTCAAGCGTTCCGAAAAAACACCCGTGATTGCAGTATTGGAAAATATCCGCAGTGCTTACAATGTGGGCAGTGTTTTTCGTACCGCTGATGCATTTTTGTTAGAGGCTATTTATTTAACAGGGTATACCTGTATTCCTCCTCATAAAGAAATAAAAAAAACCGCCTTGGGTGCAGAGGAATCTATTGATTGGCGGCATTTTACCAGTGCAACCGAAGCCATCACAGCATTAAAAGAAATGGGCTATAAAGTATATGCAGTAGAACAGGCGGTTAACAGCATTTCTCTTGAAAAAGTAGCTATAAGTAATATTGAAAAAGTAGCTTTTATTTTTGGTAACGAAGTAACAGGTGTAGAGCAAAGCACTATTGAGCAATGCGACGGTTGTGTTGAAATTCCTCAGCTGGGTATGAAGCATTCGTTAAACATTGCAACAGCTGCCGGCGTAGTTTTATGGGAAATTATACGCAGCAGGTTATAGGATTATTAGAATGTAAAATAAAAACAGCCGCAAATTTTTTGCGGCTGTTTTTATTGGCAGGAAATGGTAAAATTAATTTTTCTTAAAAGTAATTGACTTTTTAAAAGTATTATTTTCATCGGTAATAGTTAATAAATACATACCGGTGGCAAGATTATTTACGTTAATAGACTTTTGCGTGGTGCCAACGCCCAGCATTTCAATCGAGTGTGCAATTGTTTTTCCGCTTACATCACTCACCATTACCCTTAATTTTACGGCTTTAGGGTTTTCTACCACGTAATTTAATACATTGGTAACTACGGTAGGATACACGGCAACACCTAATGTTTTTGCATTGAGGTTTATTCTTATTACACCGGAATATTTAAAACTGCCACTTTTATCAACCATTTTAATGCGGTAAAAATTAGCGCCTGCACCTGGTGTTGCATCAGTTAAAGTATAGGCTGAACCTGCGGCAAAACCTGTAGCATTTACTTTGCCAATTTCATCGTAAGCCACACCATTTTTGCTGCGGTAAACAATAAAATTGCCGCTGTTAACTTCGTTATTGGTAACCCAGTTTAAATCAACAGTCCCCGATTTTGCAGCACCATTAAAAGAAACCAGGTTGATAGGCAATGGGCCGTTGCGAATCATGGTGAAATTATCTACAACAACGCCACATCCTTCGGGGTTATTAAAGCTTTCAACCCTTACCCTAACCTGTCCATCGGTAACATTAGAATTGAATACCAATGTTTCGTTAGTTACAGCATAAGTGGTGTTAGTATAACCGTAAGTGGTATTTGAATAAACAGTATTTGATGGCAAGCCGGTGATAATTACCCTCATTTGTGCAGGATTTGGGGTAAAAGGATCGCATGTAGTTCTGCGATATGCAGCAAAATTAATTGTAAAAACAGAACCTGCAGTTATGGTAACATCCTGTTGAATACAGGTAAGGTTGTCTATCTCAGTTACATTATTACCACCAGGACCACCATAACTTGCTTCGTCGCCCATTTCGGGTCCGCATCCGCCGCCACCCCAGCTAGCTGTACCATTCATTTCAGAATTTAAAATAAGATTTTGAGAATTTGCACTGATAAAGGTGCATAGCATAATTACAATTAGTAGATTTTTTTTCATTACGTTACAGTTTTTATAAATTTAAATTATTTGGTTTCAGGTAATTTGGGTTGCAAACTTAGGGGAGTGTATTGTATTAGCCTCAAAAATAATGGTTTTTTTCAAACTTTAAAAAAATTGTTGTTAATACAGTGGCTGCTACCTTTTAAGAGATAAAATTAAAAGTCACTTTGCTTAAGCTTAAAATAATAAATTATTAAACGCTCTGTATCTTTACCGTATGGCTTTAAAAAATTATTTGTCGCTGGTAAAGTTTTCGCACACCATTTTTGCCATGCCATTTGCATTGATTGGTTTTTTTTTGGGTCTTTATAAAGATGCTTATTCTTTTAGCGTTGTTCCCGGATGGCATACCACTATTTACCCCTCATGGATTATTAACACACGCAACACCGAATCCTTAAAAATACAATTAATCAAAGGCCTTAATCCTTATTTAGGAATTTCCAAATACCTGGGCTTGGTTATCCTCTGTATGATATTTGCCCGTTCGGCCGCAATGGCTTTTAATCGCTGGCTGGATGCAAAGTATGATGCAGTTAACCCACGCACTGCCGTTAGGGAAATTCCAGCGGGAATTATAAAACCCACCAACGCATTATTATTCACCATTGTTAATTGCATGTTGTTTATTGGCTGTTGTTTTTTTATTAACCGGCTATGTTTTTACCTCTCCCCCGTTGCATTATTTGTAATTTTATTTTACAGTTATACCAAGCGCTTTACTGCATTATGCCATTTGGTATTAGGCGTTGGCTTAAGCCTTGCTCCCATTGGTGCATACATTGCAGTAACCGGCCATTTTAACGTACTGCCCATTTTATTTTCTTTTACCGTTTTATTTTGGGTTAGTGGTTTTGATATTATTTATGCATTGCAGGATGAAGATTTTGACAGGCAGCACCAGCTGCATTCTATTCCATCTGCCGTAGGCAAAATTAAAGCCTTACGCATTTCTGAATTACTGCATTTACTTTCTGCGGCAGCTGTAATTGCTGCCGGTATTTATGGAAATTTTGGAAGCTGGTACTGGATTGGAGTAGCTTTTTTTATAAGCCTTTTAATTTACCAGCACTTACTGGTTAAACCAACCAACCTTAGCAAAGTAAATATGGCTTTTTTTACCACCAATGGTATTGCCTCAGTTGTGTTTGCACTCTTTGTAATTGCAGATTTATTTTTACATTAATATAATTTTATAAAAAATCATCTACTGGTAATGGCAAGAATTTTGGCAATAGATTATGGAGGAAAACGCACGGGCCTGGCAGTAACCGATCCGTTGCAAATTATTGCTACCGGTTTGGCAACTATCGAATCGAAAGAATTAATTTCTTACTTAAAAAAATATATAGCAGCAGAAGTGGTGGAGTTAATCATCATTGGCTTGCCAAAAAACTGGGACGAATCGGATACTCATGGCACTCCACTTGTAGAAGCCGCTATAAAAAAAATAAAAAAAGAATTTCCAGCTATTCCATTAAAAACTGTTGATGAACGTTACACCTCTAAAATGGCAAAAGATGCTATGCTGGATATGGGCATGAAAAAAAAAGACCGTCGTATTAAAGGCAATGTGGATATTATTGCAGCCACCATAATTTTGCAGGAATATTTGAACTCCTCCATTTAATTATTAAACCGTGGAATGGATTAATTGTTTATTTAAAGTAATTTTGCCCAACAAATAAACAGTAAGCAATTAGATAATTTATGATTCTTCCGATAGTAGCCTATGGCGCCCCCATTTTAAGAAAAGTATGTAACGATATCGACCCGGGTTATCCTGGTTTGCAAAAATTAATTGCCGATATGTGGGAAACCATGTACAACAGCAACGGCGTTGGTTTGGCCGCACCGCAAATAAATGCACCCGTTCGCCTTTTTATTATTGACAGCGAACAAATTTTTGCCAACCAGGAAGAAGATGAAAAAGACGATTTTCCGGATGCCCCCGGTTATAAAGGCGTTTTTATTAATGCACACATTAAAGCATTAGATGGCAAAGAATGGAGTTACAACGAAGGCTGCCTCAGCATTCCTAAAATAAGAGAAGATATTTACCGTAATGAAACGGTAACACTGGATTTTTGCGACGAGAATTTTGTACAGCAAACAAAAACCTTTAATGGTATTACGGCAAGGGTAATTTTACACGAACACGACCATACAGAAGGAAAATTATTTATCGATTATATTAAACCCCTTAAGCGTAAACTATTATTGCGAAAACTTACTGATATTACTAAAGGCAAAATAAATGTAGACTACCGCATGGTTTTTCCTAAATAAATGATAAGGTGACCGGCACAGCAAAAATTAATAATAAAGATTTTTATCTTGCAGGCATGAAATATTTCATGCCTGTTTTTTTAGGAATTTTATTTTTTGGCGAAACGGCGGCACAGCAAAATACCGACAGCATTTTAATCATCGGCAAAAAAACAATTACACTCAGCGAGGTAATTGTAAATACCAATTTAAATGTGCCGGCATTTATTGAACGCATAAAAAATGATACCAGTTTTTATAAGGCTTTCAGAAACCTGCGTATTTTAAATTTCAGCGCCATTAATGATATCCGGATGAACAACAGCGCTGGTGAGGCCAAAGCAAGTTTACACAGTAAAACACGTCAAATACGCAGTAAAAATTGCCGCAGCATGCAAACGCTTGAAGAGCAGGTTACCGGCGATTTTTATGATGCCAGCCACAACTTTAATTATTATACCGCACAAATGTATGCAGGCCTTTTTTTTACAAAAGATTCTGTTTGCAATGAAGACAATATTGTGCTGGGAAGAGAGTTTAATACTGCAGGGAAATCGGGAATGGAAAAACATAAAGAACAATTGAAAATGCTGTTTTTCAATCCCGGCAAAAAAATAAATGGCCTGCCCTTTATCAGCAATAAAACTTCCATATTTGATGATGATATGGCCGACAGTTACGACATGAGTATTGATATGGACATTTACAACAATACCAATTGTTATATTTTTAAACAAACTGTAAAACCAGGCCATAAAGATAAAGTGGTTGTAGACGAAATGACGACATGGTTTGATGACAGAACCTACGAAGTGCTGGCCCGAAATTATACCCTTAGTTACGACGCCGGTGTGTACGATTTTAAAGTGCAGATGGAAGTAGTAATGACAAGATTTGGTGAATACCTGGTACCTTCGCTTTTACGCTATACCGGTAACTGGAAAGCCATATTAAAACCCAGGGAACGGGGCATTTTTACTGCTACACTTTTTGATTTTAAATAAACACTTTTAATTAACCTTAACTTTTACTCCGTTAATTTTATTGCATGAAATACTTTAATAAAAATATTTTTGGATTTATATTTATTTTATTAAGCTTAAGCAGCTATGCACAAAAGCAGGGAAGAGATTTTAAAGATATTGATGATTATGTAAAAAAATTGGGAACTCTGGACAGTTTAAATATGGGAACCATCAGCAAAGTACTTACCCAAAACTACAGCGACAAAACCGACAAAGCCCGTGCTATTTATGACTGGATTGCCAATAACATTACTTACGATTATAAAACCGCAAAAAATGGTGACGCCGAAAAAAAGACTTCAGCAGAAATATTGAAACTGCGTAAAGCTACCGGCGCAGGGTACGCCACCCTTTTTCAGGATATGTGCAGCAACGCCGGCATTAGATGCCTTACTGCTGATGGTTTTGTAAAACACAACACCGAACAAATTAATGATGTAAAAACAGCCATCAATCATAGCTGGGTGGTAATTCAACTGGGGCAAAGCCCCGAAGCATGGTACTACGCCGATCCTTGCTGGGGCAGTGGTTATACCGATGGAGAATTTAAAAGTTTTACAAAATTATTTAACCCCGATTATTTTTTTGCCGACCTCACCATTTTTAATTTACAACACTATCCCGATAATACGGCCTGGCAACTGGGCCCCGGACCTAAAAACAAAAAAGATTTTTTTAACTTACCCATAATTAAATCAGCAGCATACGAATTTGGATTAAAAAAAATTTTTCCAAATGACGGTAAGGTAAAAGTAAAAGTTAATAAACCACTTGCTTTCAGTTATCAACTCAGCAGCAGGATGGCAATTGATAAAGTTTCCATAACTGTTGGTGAGGGCAAAAAAAAGCAAACTATCGAAATCCCTTTTTCATTTGTAAATGGCAGCCTTAACTTCTCTTATAAATTTACAGAAGAAGACAGTTATCCCGTAATGGTATTATTAAATGGAAAACAGTTTATAGAGTATGCTGTGGAGATAGAATAAACTACGGCATCTTCTTTAATCCTTCCCATCGTACTTTCCATTTTCCATTTTTTGGTATGCCGGGATTAGCAATGGTGTTACCATCATAACCTGCACACATCATTGCAATAGCTGTAAGCAGTCCGCCATTGCCCGGCAAATAAATCGTCAATCTTCCATCCTGATAATTGTGACCGTTATTTAAATAGGTGTTGGTGGTGACGGGCATCAGCAAAGCATCAATCGCTTTTTCGGGTTGGCCTAATCGTGTGGCCGTAATTGCTGTCATCGGAAAATCCCAACCCCAGGTTTCGTTCCAGCTCCAGTTATCCCATATCCAGTTAAAAGTATTTTGCATAATGGTTTTATTTACCATCGGTGTTTCAGGCGCCATTCCCAATGCACCAAAAACAGAAGGATGATCTGTCCTAAATTCGGGATTGGTGTAAGAGTCGGTTGCACTTTCTGTAAACAAATATTTATCGCCTTGTATGGGTAATGGCGATAAATTATTTATTACCTCATCCCATTTTTTATTGCGGGGCAAAAGCAAACGTTCTCTCCATTTTTGTGCAATAGACAAAGCCCAATGCCAATACGCCAATTCGTAAGCAGGATTAAAAGTAGTATCAGCTTTAAATCTTTCCTGCGCTGCAATTACACCTTTGCCTAAAACATATTTTTTTGTTACCGAGTCATACCGTGCAAATGATGCCATAAAATCGGCTGTAGCAAAAACTAAATCTTTGTATTTATTTAAAGTCTGTTGATTTGATTTTTGCCGGTACACCAGCTCAGTAAAATAAATATAATGCGGTTGCTGCCAAATTAAAAAGGCTCCAATGGAAGATGGCACTTCCCTCCCATCATTGTCTGTCATTTTTTGCCAGCGTACACCACCATATCCCTGGCGTTGTGCAATTGCTTTTGCAGTAGGTGCGGCTTTGTTGTACCAGGCTAAAGTATTTTCTAAAAGATTTACCCTTCCCCACAACGCAAAATGAACGGCATGCCACCAATGCATTTCAATATGCGGTTTGCCATACCAACTGTTGTAAGTTAATCCGGTTTCCTGTGGTGGGTTGCTGCCTTCGCATTGTATTTTGGTAAGGTATTGTGAGAGTACAATTCTTCTCTCCAGTTCGTTTGCTCTTGCATCGGTGCTGCCGGCAAAATCAATAGCAGCACCACGTTGCCAAAATGAAGCCCATGACGTAACGTTGTTGGTTTTTATTTTTTCGTAAGAAGGAAAAGATACTGCTTTACTATATTCAAAAAATGTACAACTAAATTCAAAAGAGTTTGCAACCGGAGGGGTTAACAGATAATAATGCGGTTTTATAGTTTTATAAGTTGCTTTCCCTTTCCATGATAATCCGATGTAATATTTTGTACTATCAAGCTCGTGGCGAATTTGTATAGAATTTTTTGATGATGGAAAAATAGAAGACTGATGCTTCTCTTCTTCTTTAAAATTATTGCCCATATCTGCCCAACCTCCTGTTGGATACGGCAAGCGAACACGAATACTTATCTTTTCTTTTTGTATTAATGAAGAAATAATTTTTACGCCAATAATATCCTCTTGTTGATGACAAAAAGTTATTACTTCAACCGGCACATTATCTACCGTAAATTTAGAATGCACCTGCCCGGTAAACATGTTTAGTGTTTGGTGAATATTTTTTACATCATCTAATTTATAAATGCTGCCATCGCTTTTAATAATTTCTAAACCAATATTGGCGAGATGCAGCCTGTGTAAGTTTACTCTATAATAATTGGACGCATTTTTATTTTGTTCGGGGCTGTTCCATTGCACCATATATTTTACATCCCTTCCGTTAAGATGATAAGTTTTTAAAGCATCCTCTTCTTTAAAATTATTTGTATTGACGAAACTGTGCCAGCCCCATTCACTTTGTGTACCCAGCGGAACACCTTTTGCATATGCATCCGGAAAAGATTGTAAGCCAGTGGCATCTACAGTGAATGCAAATTTGCCATTGCCTACAGAGAGGGAAGACAATGTATCCATAGTTTTGTTGATGACGGTGTGTCTTTCAACAAGGGATTTTCTGTTGATGGGTTGTGCTGATGTTTCTTGAAAACAAAACAGGATTATTATTGAAAATAATTTTTTAAGTTTTTTGCTCATTACTTTTTAGTTATTGCTTTTACTTCGATACTTTTACCTCCACTGCCGGCAGGCAGCGTACCTGCGCCGGTGCTGCTTTTGCTCCTTTCGAAAAATTATCGCCTGTCGGCGAATTTTTCGAATACCGCCTTCGGCGGTACCGAACCAAAAGAGGCACCTTACGCAGGTACTGGTGAAAAAGCGAATATTAATATTTTATAAATTTTAAGTTTATTTATTTTATTCCTTCCTTCTTTTTTCTCTTTTAAATAACAGAAATTTTCTCCTTTGAAAACATTTTCCATTATTCATTACTTAATTCTTCATTACCTCACCAATGTTACACTCATCAACCCCACTATTACCTCATTAGCCAATGTAACCAATTGCAAATTTTTTAATTCTTTATTTTTTTGCAGAGGCATTTCTATCACAGTTGCTGCACCACCATCAATGGCACGATTAGTAAATCCTTTTATTGAAATATATTTATTAAATGATTTGGTGAACTCCCCTGTTTTTAAAATTAAACGAAAAGGTTTTGATGCACCTGTCGTAAATGCAAAACCATCTTCCAAATAATCCTGTTCTATTGGCCACCAGTTTGCAGGATTGATCAACGGCAATTCATCTATTGTTCCATCTATATAAGTTACTATAATTTTTGCATTAGTAAATTGCGATTGCTGGTGATTAGTGCTGCCTGCCATTAAAAGATAGGCATATTGTGCTTTGCCGCTTAAAGGCACGGTTGCAGATTTTGGATAATTATCCCATTGCGAAGTGTAAATAATATTTTTCGCTTCCATTGATGATGGCGTTGCAAAAGGAATTTTATCTAAATAAATTTTATTTTCAATACCAGCTTTTACTCTTGTGCCGCTATCATTAATATTTGCTTCCGTTAGTGGGTAACACCAGTTGCCAATGCCCTGCCATGGAATTTGCAGTGTGGGAGATTGTGGCCTGGGTGAAAGATATTTGTTTTTGAAAATGTTTGTTAGTTTATCGTTGAAGTAAGGCTGCAGATCTATTGTTGTAAAACTTGCATTAGCCAGTGGTACAAAAGGTATGGCTGCATATATAGTTCTTGCATCAAAGTTTACTGGCTCTGTCCAAACTGCATTACCCTGCTTTAATTGTATAAAAAAACTGGCAATAGTATTTCTGCCGGAACCAATACACTCAATGCTGTTTCCTGAATTTTTTATACTGTTAAAAATATTTTGCGGATCATAAATAGCTATACATTTTGCTTTGGCAAGATTAATCGTTAATTTCTCTCCAGGTTTATAAACTGGTTCAACCTGTATGTCTTCAAGATCATTACCAGACCAACCAACTTTTACCGAAATATTTTTTGCATTGCCTCCTGAAATTTCAATAACGGGTTGACCTATTGCCCCGGGCATCCAATTCCATTTTGCAGCTTTGCCATTTACTGTAACACTTACTACTTTATCTTTTAATGCTTTTACCTGCAGTGTAACATTTAATAATTTATTGTAAGATTGAACAATGTTGTACACAGCAATATTTTTATCCTGCTTAAAATCTATACTGATATCGGGCACAGCAATTTTTGCAAATTTCCAATCGGTAGGAAAGCCCGGTTTGATAATCAATTTATCATTCAACGCATCGGGTAAAATACCAAACAAACCTTCTGTTAACGTTCTTGCAGTAATACCAATGCCATCAGCAAAATCACGGTACAACTCTCCTCTTACCGCATCATAAAAACTTAATTGCTGAAAACCTCCGGGACTTGCACTGGCATACATACTTTCTACCAACGTACTTTTAAATAATTTGTAAGCATTATTATTTTCGCCCCCCTGCCAGTAGGCTAAAGCGGTATGCATATTTTCTCCCAGTGCCACATTGTTAATGCTCCAGGTGTATGGCTGCCAGTTAGTAGTGGCTAATAAATAATAACCTTCATCTTTCAACCCATTTATTTTTATTGGGATATCCGGAATGTGATTATCAACGTAACGCAACATTTGGTATTGCTGTTGGGCAGTAGCTGCACCTTCATCAATCGCATGATAGATTGTCCATAAACCGGCAGAAGGATGCACCAGTTGCAAACCCATCAAATCTTTATTTTCTGCAAACCAGCCTCTATCTTTTAACCATAAATTTTTATTCATGGCGGATAAAATTTTATTGGCTTCTGCTTCATACATGTTTCCATCTTCGCCAATTAATTTGGCTAACTGTGCAGCAGTTTTGTTTGCACGATAATTATAGGCCGAGGAATGTGTTACGCCTCCACCACTGTATTGCAGTGCGTCGCTTGCCCAAATGGCGGCATACGCATCATACAATCCATCACCATCCGCATCGTAATTTCTTTTTTCCCATTGCAGGTGTAAAGTAATTAGTGGCCACATTTTTTTAACATACTCAATATCGCCGGTATAATTAAAATGATTGAGCAACTGATCTATAAAAACCAAATTCATATCGTAATGGTGCGGCCGAATATCGCCACCGGGATTGCGGCTGATATATCCATTGCTAAACATAGCAGTACCCATTTTTTCCTGTTGCCGTGCAATGTGTAATATGGTATCAAATACTACCGGCCCGGCTGCAATTTTTGTAACCTGCGATAAAGCATAACTGCTGAAATGTTGTCTTGCCCTCTCGTGCCAGCCCAGCGGATCAGCAACATAAGCGCCTCGCCATGCAGGTAAACGCATGCGCCATGCAATTGCGCCGTGCATGTATGATGGCTCTTCCCAAATGGCATCCGCTGCAATGGCTAATGCACTGCCTAATGGATTGATATATTTATCCGGTGTATGCAAAACAATTCTTTCAGCTATTTTTTTTCTTGCAAATTCTGCCTTTAAAAAAGCATTGGGTAAATCAATATAATTTATTTGTGCTCCGGGTTTTTGTATAGAGAAATAAATAACATCATTTTTATGCAACAAAATTTTACCTGCCACAACCGGCAGCGAAGCAGTTGTAGAAGACGAAAACAATTCATCAGGCGATTGTTGTTTTTCTGCATCAGCTATTTTTATTATTGCATTTGAAGGAAAAATACCTGCAAGCACTTTAGGTTTTTCTTTTCCTGTGGTATCGGGTTGTTTACTGCCATATTGTATTTCATAACGCTCTTCTTCTGTTAATGCTTTTGATAAACCATAGAACAGTTGAAATTTATTTTTTTCTATTTTATAACTGTTGTCTTTGCAATAAACGGGCTGTAAATAAAAAGATGATTCGGGGTCGGCACCAATATCGCCATCACGGCTAAACTTTTTTCCGGTGGCGCCGCCGTAAACAATTATCAAAGAAGTACTGGAAGGAACATTACTATTTTCTATTTTCAAAATCATGCCTTCGGCATCTGCCATTGCCAAAAAAGAAAGATTGATAATGCCTTTATCCAACATACTATCTTTAATTTCATACAGCATGGTACCGGGGCGGTAAATAGTTTTTATTTGATTGGCATTGGTAATCCATTTGCTTTTTCCATTTAAGCTGATGCCTATTTTGCAATTACCACCCATGCCCGGCATGTACAAAGCAAACTCTGGTAAATCGCCGGCCTCTACTCTAAACCCTGTATTAGTGCCATACAATGCCCGGTTAAATTTTCGGGTGCCTTTGTATAAAATAAAATCGTTGCCTTTGGGCTGATAGTGGATGGTGCGTTCAACACCGTGCCATAAATCCTGAGCCGAAACAGTTAATGTAAAAAAAGTTAAAAGTGCAGCCCATCCTATCCTTTCCAGAGGGAAGGGAAAAGGAGAAGATGTAAGCGAAGATATTTGCGAAGGTTTGTGCAAAACGTAATTAAAGTTGAATAAAGATTTACAGTACAAGAGTGTCTCGCCTAAGGCTAGACCAATGAAGTTGAACATTGTTACTTAGCTCGGTTCAAAAAAATAATTTTATTTATTAAGATATTTTTTCAGTTTAGATTTTTTTATTTGCTTAATACCTTTTACAACACTTGCAGCATTTAATGCTGCGCCTGCTTTTGAAGTGTGCGTATGCTCATTTGGAAAAAAAGGTTTCACTTTTTCTGCTCCCATGGCATCATATTCATCAGCCGTTAAACTGTTGAGGTCGATAAAATAAGCGCCGGTGGTTTCTGCAGTTTGCTTTGCCCACAAACCATAGCCTGTACCGTTATACCTTATTAATTTTCCATCTTTCCAATCGTTTCGTGGAATGGGCGAGCAAATAAAAACAGTGGCACCTTTTGCTTTTGCGTCGTTGGTAAATTTGGTAAGATACCAGCCGTATGTATGCACCAGTTCCTGCTGCTTGGTTATAGGATTATAAATTTCCTTTGCTGAATCTCCCACACCTTTTATCGTTCCCCTTGCTCTTGCTGTGTCATCCAGCGGACTGCTGTCGTTGTGGCCAAACTGCATAATGATGTAATCGCCATTCTGAATTTTTAAAAGCACTTTATCCCATAAACCTTTAGTTAAAAATGTACGGCTGCTGGTGCCACCCAATGCATGGTTTTCTATTTTTATTTTTGTGGTATCAAATAATGGCGCCATTAAATCGCCCCAGCCCCACATATTGCTGCTGCCATCGCCCCTGCCATTTTTTACGGTGCTGTCGCCAATAAAAAAAAGTGTGGGTTTCTTTTTTTCTTTATTAAAAAGAATAAATGAAGAAAATAATATTACAACCGTTGCTAAAATAAAATTCACTTTTTTATTTAAAAACATACGCTTAATTTTTGTTCAGTAAATAATTATTTAATCGTAATTGCTTCAATAGTTTTATGCCTTCGGTAACCGATGCGGCATTTACCGCTGCGCCTGCCTCGTTGGTATGCGTATGATCGCCATGAAAAAAATCTTTTACTTTATCAGGTCCAAGTACATCATATTTATCAGCACTGATGTTATTTAAGTCAATAAAAGTTATGCCTTCGCTTGCCGCAACTTCTTTTGCCCATTTACCAAAATCGTTACCGGCCCGTTTTACTTTTCCATCAACAAATTGATTGCGTGGAATCATGGATGCAATAATTGGAACAGCACCTTTTGCTTTTGCATCGTTTACAAATTTGCGCAGGTACCAACCGTAAGTGTGCACTGTTTCTTTTGTACTGTCTGGCCAAATTAGTTCTACCGTTTCTTCACCAATGCCTCTTAGCACACCACGATACCCGGCTTTATTTGTATCGGGTTTACTGCCTTCGTTATGGCCAAACTGCATAATAATGTAATCGCCTTTTTTTAAAGTGCTCATTACTTTTTCCCAGCGTTTTTCTTTTATAAAAGTTCGGGTGCTTCTGCCAGCCATGGCCTGGTTGGAAATATTTATTTGAGTGGTGTCAAAAAAATCAGCAATCTTTTCGCCCCAGCCGCATTGGGGACGATTGGTGTTACGCACTGTGGAATCGCCAATGATGTATAGCGTTGGTTTTTCTTTTTGCAGTAATACAAAAGAGGTGAGCGCAGCAAATGCAATACAGTAAATAAGTTTTTTTATCATCGTAAACTTCTTTTATTCATTTCTTTTTTTCTTTTCCTTGATGAAAAGAAACAAAAATCAAGGGCTGCGGAAAAAAAAGCTACAAAATTTATTGTCAAGGGTAAAATGAAATTTGCTCAAGCATTTGAACTATTCCATGCTAAGTACGACTTACATACATTTATTAAAACCCGGCTTCGGTAACAACAATTTCATTTATACTCCTTGACACTAAATTTTCTTAACGCAATTTTTTCCGAGGCCCGCATTTCAAAACACCTTGCTTAATAGCTTGAGTGGTATTTCAAAATTTAAAACACTTTTTATTTTTATCTTCTTTAAATATTAGCGAGGCAAAAAATATCCTCATTATCTATCTCTTCTTCATCACCACAATATTTGGCCTTGGTGGCTGCGCCATATCCATGCCCATAAAAAAACTGGTATGCGGCGGTTGGTTATACGCCACATTTTGCCACACAATACTTAAACGATATTGCGGATCCTGCATCAGCGTATACATCTTTTTTTCTGTTGGAATTGTAGTGGTAAAAATGCGTAACTCTTTACTGTCTTTGGTACGGGCAATAATCTCTTCACGCCAGTCGCCAAACAAATCAGCAGTTAAACAGGGATTACTTTTTGTTCCGTTATTACTTACACAATCAAAATACCGGGCATCAAATAATGTTTGTGTTTTACTGCTGTCGTAAAGCCATTTGCTTACATTTACGCCATTTAAAATTTCACTCATGGCATCGCCATCCCAAAAAATGCCCATATTGCATGGGGGCGTTTTTTCTGCAATTTTATTTCCTTTATTATCAAACATACCGGTAATGCCTGCACCGGCAACCCAGCATTCAAAACCAGGGTATCGTGGATCAATATCTAATGCTAAACCTCTGCCCGGACCTTCACCATCGCCGCCGGCTTTTACAGATGCTTTTTTCCAAATCACTTCACCCGTTTTTGCATCCCTGAAATTTGCACCGGCATCATCAAAACGTTCCTGTATGCTAAACACTTCCAGGCCCGGTCGTGTGGGATCAAGATCTGAAACATGCAAGGCATCGGCATGACCAATGCCAGTTGAATATAATCCTTTGCCATTATCATCAACCGTCATTTGCCCATACACAATTTCATCTTTACCATCACCATCTACATCGGCAACACTTAAATTATGATTGCCCTGGCCTGCATAATTTTTATTGCCTTCATCATTGCTGTCAAATACCCAACGCTTTTTTAATTTACCCTCTATTAAATCATATGCCGCTAAAATAGTACGGGTGTAATAGCCGCGGCACATCACCAAACTTGGATGCACACCATCTAAATAAGCAACGCACGCTAAAAATCTGTCCATTCTATTTCCATAACCATCTCCCCACATTGCTTTTAATTCATCCGTGGAAGGATTTAATTTTCCATGCCGTGGAGAAATATAATCAGTGGTATTAATTACCTCCCCTGTTAAACCATTAAATACTGATAAATATTCGGGACCAGATAAAATATAACCTTTTTCATTGCGCCAGTCTTTAGAGGAGTCGCCAATAATATTTCCTTTACTGTCCACCGAGCCATCTCCCGTTTTCATTGCAATTTCTGCTTTACCATCGCCATCTAAATCGTACACCATAAACTGGGTGTAGTGTGCGCCCTCTCTTATATTTTTTCCTAAATTAATTTGCCATAAAAAAGTGCCATTCATTTTATACGCCTGAAAAATAGGCGGATCAGTAATACCCGCCTGCGAATTATCTTTTCCTCTTCCTGTTAGGTGAATAATAATTTCATATTCGCCATCGCCATCTACATCACCAACAGATGCATCATTGGCAGCATAACCTTCGGGTGTTTTTAAAGGGATAGATAAATATGTTTTGGCCAATGCCGGTACTGTAAATTTTTCTGATGCGGTTTGTTCTTTCGATTTTATAATTGGGGAAACAAAATAGGTATAAGCTTTAGTGCTGTCAATTTTTTCATCAATAAAATTTGTAACCGCCGTCACCGGAATTTTATTTATTTTAATTGCCTTTGCATTATTTACGGCACGGTAAATATTAAAGGCTATTTTATCATCATCGGTAACCAACAGGCGCCAGCTTACAAAAATATTTCCTTTACCATCCGGCACGGCAACTACACCACGGTTTAAATATTCCATTTGGCGTTGGGCCATTGCAGTGCAACAAAAAAATACTGCAATAAATAAAAATACATTTTGCCTGTTCATATTTTTTTTGGTTAATTATTTATTTTTTATTGTGCAGTATCCATAAGCTCCGCCTATAAGCCCATTACTTTATTGAAAACAGCAGCAAAGCTGATGACAACAAATACACCCACTAAATTTTTTGTGATACCGGATAAGGTCATGCGTCACAATCGTTTTATGTACACAATTTACTTTATAAAGCAGGTGTTGCATCCTGCTGCATCCTGTTTTGTACCTGCTGCCAGCTTATGAGTTTAACAGCTTTATTGATTAAGCCATGCACTATCGATCAACGCACTGCTGTATTCCTTCAAAAAAAAATCCCGCCACAACTAATAAAAAAATTATTCCTTTAAAAATAATTCAACAGTGGCATTTTTGTTAAAATTACTGAAGAGCCGCACTTCGTATCTTTTAGATTTTGTGGTAACAATCATTAAAGCGGTACAGGGCGGAATACTTCCCAGGCTTTCTGCAACCAAACGCAGGTGTGTAATTGGATTTATATTTTTATCAAGAGAAACATAAAAAGTTATTGGCTTTGCAGTGATCATTTTTTTGTTTATGCGCTGTACCTGCTCCTCATATACTGAAACAGAGTCGCCATCAATATCGCCGTTGTCATACACTTCTACCTTTATAGAATCTTTATCCCTGGCGGCTATTTCTATCAGCGATTGAACATCTGTTTCCCGCTGTGTAATTTTAGCAGGCAGTACAGAAGGGGCAGTTTTAATTACCGGGTTATTTTTTGCAACCGGTGCAGCTGGCGTTGCAGGTGTTATTGTTGCTTTTGGTGTATTTGTTTTTGGTGCAGTATTTTTTACAGATGCGGCTGCTTTTTTTTCTGCCACCCTTGGTATTACAGGCGCCACATTTTTTTTACCCGGCACTGGCAATTTTACCACAGGCTTTCTTTTATACAGCCATACATTAACATCGTAAGTACAATCTTTTATATTAGGTACCCAGTTGCCATATAAAAACATATTGCTGCCATCATTATTTAATAACATGGTGTAAGTGCCCAGGCAATTTTTATAAATGCCAAGGTCTACAGCAATGGTGGTGGTTTCTTTAAACATCAACAGCTTGTCTGTTTTATTATAGATGCCCACCATTTTGTAATGTTCATATTTATTGTCTTCATAATAAAGATGCGTAATGCCGGAAAAAAAATCATCTTTTACGTATAAAAATTCCACTACCAATTTTGGCTGGCCCAGTTCGGTTTGGGTAGCTAAAAATTTGCCTTCCCATACTCCGAGCAGATTGTTTTGGGCCACAACGATACATGCTGTTACTAAAAAAAGCAATGTCAATACTGCCTGCCTGTAAAATTTTTGCAATTGCATGAAAGATATAAATTTATAATTTTTCAACAACCCTAATTTATAAAATTATTATTCCGGGTAATTTTATTTTCAATAATATTTCGAATGTAACGCCTTTGCAGCAGACCGTGAGCTATATAAATGATTAATGGCATAAGCGGAGGGATAAATTTAAATAATTATAAAAAATGAAAAGTACCTTTTTAAATTAATGCAGCGATAAATGCTTTTAAGAAGAAAATAATTTATGCTTTCTTGATAAAAAATGTTAAATTTAACTAACCTTAAAATCAACCACTATGTACAACGATAATAATAATCATAATAGCTGGAGGGCCAGTACCATCCCGGTTTTTTGGAGTACTATTGCCCCACTGGATCATGTAGTACAAATTTATGAGAATGATAAAATTTTCATGCACTCTTTACAGGGTTATGTTAGCAGCGGTTTACTTGCCGGGGAAAGTGTTGTTATTATTGCGACGCAGGAGCATATCAACAACCTCAATCTTTTACTGTCTATAGGTGGCTTTAATATTCCTTCATTAATTGCAACCAACCATTACATTATTTTAGACGCTGATGAAACGCTGGAAAAATTTATGGTAAATGGCAAACCGGATGAAAACCTTTTTAATACATTCATGTCTGCTGTAATAAAAAGAGCGCAAAGCAATAATGGAAAAGTAAGGGCTTTTGGAGAAATGGTAGCCATACTTTGGAAAAAAGGTTTTAAAGAAGCTACTGTTGAATTAGAAAAATTGTGGAACAAATTACATTACAAAAATAATTTTTCACTTTTTTGTGCCTACCCCAAAGATGGTTTCGAAAGTAACGGCACCACATCGGTAAAAACAGTTTGCAACGCACACCATAAAGTTATTGTTGGAGGATTAGAGCCCGGTAAAGAAATTTTTTACATGAATACTGCCTAACATTTTTTTGTGTTGATTTTTTTTATTTAAAAAAGAGCGAAGTTTAAAACTTCGCTCTTTTTATAAGTGCCCAGAACAGGATTCGAACCTGCACATCCTTGCGAACGCTGCCACCTGAAGGCAGTGCGTCTACCAATTTCGCCATCTGGGCGGTTTTGTTTATTGGTTAACTTGTATATTAGTTAACCGGCAAATACCGTTTCAACACTAATAAACCAATTCACTGGTTAACTAATTAACCAATAAACCAGTTAACCATTATCGGCTGCAAATCTAAGGTTTAATTCAATTACTCTTTTTGTTTTGCCGAAGTTTTCCAGCCAATCATCACAACTCCTGCAATTACCAGTACTGTTCCAAAAATTTGTGCTGCAAAAATCTCTTCTCCTAAAATAAAATGTGCCTGTACAATGGTAGATACCGGGCCAATGCTGGAAACAATGGCTACATTATTTGCGCCCATTTTTTTTAACCCTGCCGAAATTAAAAAAGTGGGAATTACAGTTGCTACAACAGCAAGCAAAATTCCATAAAACCAAAATGTAGTACCGCCATTTTGCAGCGCACTAAAATTACCGGCAATTAAATAATGCAACAGCACACCTGCACAAGCCACCGTCATAGCATAAGCCGTAAATTTAGTGGCACCTATTTGTGGAATCAGCTGGCCACTACCGGCAACAAAAATGCCATACGTAATGGCGCATAAAAAAATTAACCCACTGCCTAAATAAAAATTCGGATTGCCGCTGTCAATTTTTAATTCGCCAAAAAAAGCAATGGCAATACCGGCATACGTTAACAGTAATGCCAGTTTTTGTACGCTATTAATTTTTTGTTTAAAAAATAAAGTGGTGATTAAAACGGTAATGGTGGGGTATAAAAATAAAATTAACCGCTCCAACCCTGCAGAGATATATTGAAGCCCAACAAAATCTAAAAAGCTGCTAATATAATATCCCAGTAAACCCAGCACAATTAAAAACCACCATTGCTTTTGCGTTAATTTTTTATTTGCCTGCTGGTTTGTTTTATAAAAAGCAACTATTAAATAAAAGGGCACCGAACAAATCATACGTACTGCCAATAAACTCAAAGCATCAATATTAATATCAGCAAATGCTTTTTTTACAATAACCGCTTTAGTGGAAAACAATATCGCTCCAATAAAAGTTACTATAAACCCAGCAACAGAAATTTTTAAAGTAGCATCTTTATTCATTTTACTTCGAATATAAAATAGCGAATGTCGAATATCCTTTTGGTCAAATAACCTTTTAATATTGAAACCAAAAAATATTCGCCATTTTAATTCGATACCTGCCTGCCGGCAGGCAGGTTCAACATCATTATGCACTCACATTAAAATCCCTCAACGCATCATTCAAACTTGTTTTTAAATCGGTACTTGCTTTACGCTGACCAATAATTAAAGCGCAGCCCACACCAAATTCACCTGCCGGAAATTTTTTATTATAACTGCCCGGTATCACTACACTCCTCGCAGGCACACGTCCTTTCATTTCAATGGGCGCAGCGCCACTAACATCAATAATTTTTGTTGATTGTGTTAAAACAACATTAGCACCCAGTACTGCTTCTTTTTCTACAATTACACCTTCTACAACAATGCAGCGGCTGCCAATAAAACAACCATCTTCAATAATTACCGGAGAAGCCTGCAATGGTTCCAGCACACCGCCAATACCCACGCCACCACTAAGGTGTACGCCTTTACCTATTTGTGCACAACTGCCAACAGTTGCCCAGGTATCCACCATGGTACCTTCATCAACATACGCACCAATGTTTACATAACTCGGCATCAACACCACATTTTTTGCAAGGTAGGCACCATATCTTGCCACGGCATGGGGCACAGCCCTTACACCCAATGAGGCATAATCGCTTTTCAATTTCATTTTATCATAAAATTCAAATGGTGGCAATGTAAATGTCTCCATTTGTTGTATACCAAAGTACAGCAGTATGGCCTGCTTTACCCATTCATTTACAACCCAACTGTTCTCCACAGGAGCAGCTGTTCTTAATCTTCCCTTATCTACTTCTTCAATAACAGCTCTTACGGCATCCGAATATTTTTTATCTTTCAATAATTCCCTGTTACCCCAGGCTTCTAATATTAAATCCTTCATTTTTTAAAAATTTATGCAAACATAATAAATAAAATAGTTGATTTTTGTAACCGGTCATTATTAATACTATTTAGCTGAGGTGGCAGAGTTTATCCTGAGGAACGAAGGACACTCTTGTGCTGAATATCTTTATTCAACATTCAATTTGCTGCTCCCTGCTGAATAGTTTACAACTTTTACTTTTGAAACAACCTCAACACATATTAATACGCCTTCCCAACTGGCTGGGCGATATGGTAATGAGCACCGCATTTTTAAAGGCAGTTGCGCAGCAATATCCCCATGCAACAATTGATGTGATAGCAAAAAAAGGCATCGATTTTTTATTAGACTATTTTCCCGAACACCAGCAGCGTTTTATTTTTAATAAAGAAAAATATCCCGGCTTAACCGGGGCCTTTAAGTTTGGTAAAGAAATAAGGCAGCAAAAAGAATATGATATTTTCTTTTGCCTGCCCGATTCCATTTCATCCGCAGTAATGGCAAAAGCAGTTGGGGCAAAAAAAAGAGTAGGTTATAAAAAAGAATTGCGTTCGTTACTTTTAACAAATGCTTACGCTAAGAAAAAAGAATTACACCGCGTAGAAGAGTATGCTGATTTGTTACAACAATTTACCAAAACCCCGGCACTAACACCAACGGTAGAATTAATTAAGCCTGCCTGCACAAAAAAAAATGCAGTAATTGTAAATATTAATTCCGAAGCAAGTTCCCGAAGATTACCGAAGCAAAAAGCTATCAGTCTTATAAATTGTTTAAGCAAAAAAATTACCGAAGAAATTATTTTAGTAGGCAGTGGAGGGGAAAAAGATTTTGTAAATGAAGTATATCACCAATTGGAAAACAAAAATAATATTCGCAACATGGCAGGGCAAACCAACTTGCCGCAATTATTAACTTTAATGAGCAGTTGCCGGCTGATGATAACAACCGACAGCGGACCGGCACATGTTGCTAACGCCCTGGGCACGCCTACCATTGTTTTGTTTGGTGCAGGTAACGAAAACAATACCGCACCTTACAACAAAAATAACAGCACTGTTATTCGCCTGGGCCAATTACCCTGCGAACCTTGCGTAAATAATATTTGTAAAATATATGGCACGCCAGAATGTTTGGTGCGCCTTGATGATACCATTATTGTACAACAGGCAGTAAAAGCTTTACAGCAAAAATAATTTTCCATGAAATTTGCCAACGACATAAAAGAATGCTTACAAGTTTTACAAAACGGCGGCATTATACTTTACCCTACCGATACCATTTGGGGTATTGGCTGCGATGCAACCAATGCCGATGCTGTTGAAAAAATTTATCTTTTAAAACAAAGGGCTAACTCTAAAAGTATGGTAGTGCTGGTGGATGATGAAAAAAAAATTGCTGATTATATTGCGCAACCCGATTTAAAAATTTTTGATTATATAAAAGGCATTCACAAACCTACCACGGTAATTTATGAAGGTGCTGCAGGTTTAGCACCAAATGTAATATCGGCCGATGGTACCGCTGCCATAAGAATTACCGCCGATGAATTTTGCAAACAACTTATTCAGCAATTTAATAAACCTATTGTATCTACTTCGGCAAACATAAGCGGTTATCCTGCCCCGCAGTTTTTTACTGATATCGATATACAAATAAAAGCCGGTGTAGATTATATTGTGCAGCACCGCCAGGATGATACCACTCTTTCCAGTCCATCAGCAATTATAAAATGGAATGGTGATGGCACTATTGATGTAATACGATCCTAATAAAAAGCTCCCGGAATTTAAATTCCGGGAGCTTAATGAAATATTTTTTTAAAATTAATTTACAACCCAAGCCCTACCCCCAGTTGTATACTTTGATTTTTCCATTTTTCTTTATTGTCAATATCATTAATATCATTTAAGCCAACAACATAACGGCCGTACACCCTTAATTTAGAAAACTTTAATTGCACACCACCCAGCATACTAAAGTCGTTACCTTTAAAAGCATTTTTTCCATTCTGCATCAGGCTTTCATCTTTATTCATTAATATACCAAACTGAGGGCCGGCCTGCAGCGTAATAAGTTTTCCGGCATTATAATTTAACAGCAACGGAATAGTTAAATACTTCAATTCAATTTTTCCTGTTTTATTAAACTGGTATACATCACTGAATTTATCAGAGGTATCTACGTTAACCTGGCTGAATAAAACTTCAGGCTGTATTGCAAACCTTCCACCAAGGCCAACAGTAGCAAAACCACCCACATGATAACCGTAGGTAAATTTTTCTTTAAAGCTTTGTCCGGATAATTTATTAAGTGTGGCGCCGCCTTTAATACCAATATTAAAGCCCTGGGCAAATGCGCCGATACTTAAAATGGTAATTGCAGCAGATAAGAAGAGTTTTGCTTTCATAAAAATATAATTTAGTTAATTTCAATATTCAACTTATATGCCAACGCTAAATAAAGATGGCTAATTTTTTGTTAAGAGAACATTTATAAGGTAATACCGGCAGTTATAGAGTACACTGCTGTAAGTTTTTTTGAAGTTGTTTGAGGTATGTAATAATCAAGGTATAACTGGGGCAACAGATAGAAATTAGCAATACTATAAGTGGCCTGCGTTAAAAATGCAACTGATTGCAATTGAAAAGGACTACGTTCATTTCCATTGCCATAATTTCTTTTTAAAAGATTTTGTACCACCGGCGACCTTTTGTTTAAAGAGTTGGAGTGCACTACGTTCCAGTTTTGGCTGCTGGCATTAAGCATTATTGCAGGCACCAGTTGCAGCTGATCTTTTGCAGTAAATAGTTTTACAAAATTAAATTTATGCTCAAAAGAAAGTATAATTGAAAAATCCTTTAGCCTGGTTGTAATCGTGTCTTTAACTCTTACCAGCCTTGGGCCCGATGGTGTATTGATGCTGAAAGTAGAATCAAAATATTCTTCAAACTTTCCATTTGCAAAACCAAGGGCAAGGCCGGGTTGCAGCCAGTTTTTTTTCAACTTAACATTAGCATATACATCGTTTTTGTATGGGCTAACCGAAAAACTGCTGACCGATGTGCCCGGTAAATAGCGGGTGTAAGATAATCCGGCTTCTACCATTTTACCATCATAAACATAAAATGGATTGACAGCATACTGGTACATTGCAGCTTTGCCACTATCGTTTGAAAGATAACTGCTAAAAGCAATGCCCAATCCGCTTTTATGATAGTATCCTGCCGAAGGTGTAAAAAATATTTTTGAAGTTTGGGCCTGTTCAGCATTTAAAGAATTATTATTTACACTAAAAATGCTGTTGCCCATTGCAATATTTATATCCATGTAACTGCCTTCTTTTTTTGCCAGCATTTTAAAAAACGGGTCATCAGCCAGCATCGAATCCAGCGATGCTTTGTCATTTGCAGAAAGTGTATCAGTTTGCGCAAGGCCCATCATACTTTTTACAACAACAATACAAATTACAAGAAGATGTTTTTTCATACCAGTTAGAATAATCAGGCTAAGACTTTACAGATAAAAAATAGTTTAACCCTGTTAAAGTTTTAATGATTAAACGCTTAGTTTGATATTAAAATTGTTTTACTCCATAAAACCCATACCTTTGCGCCCAATTATTAATAACTGAGAATTACATGACATGCTCAGTTGCTGTTGACAATAGCTATTACACCGGGTTTTATTATAACCCCTGAACTTACTCCAACGGCCAAAGCATGACACCATCCTGAAAGTACTGAGTTTTTAAAGTACCGGGAAACAAACATGTGGCTATCAATAAAAAAAATTAAATGAATGCATTTGAAGCCTTAGGCTTAAACGAACAATTGGTACAAGCTGTTGCCGATTTAGGATTTGAAACTCCCTCAGAAATTCAGCAAAAAGCTATCCCGGTTCTTTTATCCGGCACTACCGATTTTATTGGTCTTGCACAAACCGGTACCGGTAAAACTGCAGCATTTGGCTTACCGCTAATGCAGTTAATAGATCCTTCTGAAAGACATGCGCAGGCATTGGTGGTTTGCCCTACAAGAGAATTGTGTTTGCAAATAACCAATGATCTTGAAAAATTTAAAAAGCACAGTAAAAATATTTTTACAGAAGCAGTTTACGGTGGTGCATCCATCACTATGCAAATTCGTAACCTTAAAAAAGGGGTTCAAATTGTGGTGGCTACTCCCGGAAGATTAATTGACCTGATTGAAAGAAAAGCTATCGATTTGCAAAAAGTAAAATATGTGGTGCTTGATGAAGCAGATGAAATGCTGAACATGGGATTTAGAGATGATATTGATTTTGTTTTAAAGAATACAATTAATAGAGAAAGCATTTGGTTATTCAGTGCTACCATGCCACCGGAAGTTAGGGCCATCAGCAAAAATTACATGGAAACGCCAAAGGAAGTTACCGTTGGTAAAAAGAACAGTGGTAATGTAAATATCGATCACCAGTTTTTTGTAGTACCGCAACAGCACCGTTACGAAGCATTAAAAAGATTAATAGATTTTAACCCCGGTATGTATGGTATTATTTTTACCCGTACAAAAATTGATGCACAGGAAATTGGCGAACGCCTGGCAAAAGCCGGTTACGAAATTGAAGCATTGCACGGCGATTTAACCCAACAGCAAAGGGATAAAGTGATGGGGCGCTTCCGCACAAAAAGTTTACAGTTACTAATTGCAACCGATGTGGCGGCAAGAGGTATTGATGTGGATGGTGTAACACATGTTATCAATTTTGAATTACCCGATGATATGGAAGTGTACACCCACAGAAGTGGCCGTACCGGCCGGGCTGGTAAAACAGGTATCTGTCTTTCTATTTGCCACAGCAGGGAAACTTTTAAAATTAAGTCGCTGGAAAGAATGATTAATGCTCAGTTTCATAAAGTAGATGTGCCGAGTGGTAAAGATGTTTGCCGCAAACAGTTTTTCCATTTTATGGATACTTTAATGAAGGCCGATGTAAGCCATGGCGATTACGAAACTTATATGCCCGACCTGATGGAAAAATTTGCTGATGTTACAAAAGAAGAAGTACTGCAACGTGTAGCCGCTTTGGAGTTCAGTCACTTTTTAAAATATTATGAGAATGCTGAAGACTTAAACAGAAATGATATACGTGGAGAAAGAAGGCAACCATCAGCCACCAACGGTGATGCAAGAGATGGCAGCAGAAAAGAGCGTACCGATTTTAACCGCAGGGATAATGGTTTTACAAGATTATTTATAAACCTGGGTACAAAAGATGGTTTTTACAAAGCAAGTTTTTTACAATTTATTTTAGATGAAAGTAATTTAAAAAAAGAAGTGCTGGGTAAAATTGACATGAGGGATATGAACAGCTGGATAGAAATTGACAAAGCTGAAGCCGGACGAATGATAACCGCCATTGATGGCAAACGTTATAACAACCGCACCATTCGTATGAATGAAGCTGATGGTGGTTTTAAACGCCCCAACGATGAAGGTGCAGCAGGTGGCACCCGCGAAAGAAAAAGAACTTATGCTCCTAAAGAGAGAAGGAGTTTCAGGTAAATTATTTAACTGATTTTCCCTTTCAATAAAATTGAGATTCTATTTTATTGAAAGGGATTTTTTTTGCCCATACTATTTTGAAATGCGTTGTTGTTGCAGTTTTTGAAAATAAAAAGAACACACAATAATAAGTGCGTATAGAAAACTTCCAATAATCGCAATAAAAATATCAATATTGCTTTGATTGACCCTGTCGGCCCATAGCCTGAAAATAAAAATAATTATAGCCGCAGCAATTAATGCCAGCCAAAACCTGCCAGTATTTTTTAGTTGTACATCCGCCTCACTCCTCTTTAATTTTAAAATAAACCAAAGAATATAAATTGCTCCAAATAAAGATGTTGCCATTTGTAAAATAAAAAACACCGCAAATTTAAAATCCATAAATATAGCTTCCCTAAAGAAAAAAGGATACCGCACCACAATTGCACCATCAAAATGCGTAAAGGCATCTAAAAAAATGTGCGAAAATATTCCAGCAATAACTGCCGCAATAAATGCAATTTTGTTTCTAACGAAATATGAATTCCAGTCAAAGTTCAAATAAATCAAAAATCTTACCCTTATAAATTTTGGCAAATGTAGAATTAAAGTATTTCTAATAACAAGGTGAAAAAGAAAAGCCATTACTATAGCAAAAGGGATATCAAAAAAAATTATACCCAACCAAGTGTGACCGAATGTATCCGTTTCTCGTAATCTTAATAAAAATTCAAAATCCGGAACCACGCTGCCCATAACTAACCCGGTAACAGAAACCCATTTAGATGTAGTTTTACAAAAAGGCAATACAATTGCCGGGTGAGAAAAAGTGAAAGGCATGTTGCAGCTTAATTAATTTGCTGGTATGCAAATTATTGATTTTTTATTGCATGAATATAATTATGATAACGCAGCAAAAATATTGATGTACAAAATTTTTAACCTGTTAAATAAGTTAAGCCGTTATTTACGGGTTCACACAGGTCACTCATCGTTTTGCTCCTGCATAATTTTTCAAAGCTATCCCGTACAGCTTTATAATCGTTATGTATGGGGCAGGGATGTGTAGCAGAACATTTACTTAACCCAAGTCCACATTGCTTAAAAACTTCTTTACCATCAATAGCTTCAATTATTTTTATGATGGGCTGATTTTTTTGTTTAGCATTTATATAAAACCCACCCGAAGGTCCTTTGGCGCTGTTGATTACCGCATCTTTTACTAAAGCCTGCAGCATTTTACCAACGGTGTGTTCGCTGCCATCTATAAATGCTGCAATTTCTTTGATACCGGATTTTTCACCGGTTTCAAATTTTGATGCAAGATAAATAACCGCTTTGATAGCTGTTTTACAGGTAAGGCTTAACATGATTAGGGGTTTAAAAATTTTTGTCCTTCTGCCGATATCATGGTATTACTCCAAGACGGATGAAATGTGAGCTGCAATGATACCTGGCTGTTTGTAAAAGTATTTTCCAATGCCCTTGCTACTGCTGTTGTGATAGATTCACCCATGGGGCAAAATTGTGTAGTAAGCGTCATGGAAACAAATATTATTGATTGCGTCTCATCAAAATCTATTTGGTAAATTAAACCAAGGTCTACTACATTCAATCCAATTTCCGGATCGGTAACTGTTTCCAAAGCAGCCAGTGCAATAGTGCATTTGATATTATTATTAGTAATTACATTCATGTTTTGGCAGATTTATGAAGCAGCATCTTAATCACATTCCAATTATATAATAATGCGGTAAGTATTAAAACAGCTGCTGCACATTGCAACAAAATAATTTTAGTAAAATAAATTCCAGCTATAAATAATACAAAGCCAAGCCCATAACACATGCACATTGCAAAAAACATTTTACCGCTGAATAAATCTTTGGGGTTAGGGGTTGTACCCAGCCCTGCCTGCTGATGGTATACCTTATTCCATATTATAAAAGGAAGTGTTTTAAAAGTCATACCTAAAATTATGGCAGTTATCCACCCAAAAAAAATAACAAATCCATACAGTAACACCAGCTTTGTATTTGCAGTACCCAATAAAAGTACTCCGATAATTATTGCTATTATAATAAGTGGCAGTAACAGCATCACTACTGCAGCCAATGTAATTTTCATTTGTCCATCCAATTTTTTGCGTATGCGTTGTTGGTAACAATTGTAACAGTAATATGCAAAAAGTAAAACTGCCAGCAGCATTGCTACTACCGGTATAAAATAAAATGCAGGAGCGTTTAAATACAGAAAACCAAAGATGAATATTAACAAACTGCCGTTAACCAATCCATATATAATCCAGAGCAACTTTGTATTATTGTATTTAGAAATTAAAAATAGGGGTATCAACCGGGAACCAACTCCCATTACCAATAATAAAAACCAACCCACTATTCCCAAGTGTGCGTGAAGCGAAAGAAAATACAGGGAATCTTTGGGCAAAACAATGGCAGTAAAATTATATAATAATAAAACGCCCAAAACAGTAGTTAGCAACAACCATAAAGAAGCAGTAAAAATAAAAACAGCGTGAATATTTTCTTTTTTACTATTTACCATACTTATGGCAAGGTTTAATAAATAACTGAGTATTGCTGCATTTACCAGTATACCACCGGTTTTTGCAGGCCAGCCTAAATTAAAAAAATAAAAACCGTAAACCAATAAAGGGATACCGGTTGCTCCAAAAACAAATGAAAAATATGCAAGCACGTTGCTGTATAATTTTGCTTCAATTAATACCGGCACCAACTGGTGACTGGCTCCCAAAATCATCATAGTGCCCCAGCCCAATGCCATGCAATGGGTAATAGCAAGTATGTTTGGATGAAAATAGTGTTGTGTAAATGAGCTTGCAGAAAACAATAATAAAATGGTTGCCATCAAAAATGATACTGCAGCGTAGCCATAAAAAGGCAATACTACTTTATAAGTGGTATTTTTTACAAAAGCGGTATTGGCATTAGCGTTAAACATTTCAGGCTTTAAAAATTAACAGGTGTACTTCCCCCTCACTTATTTCTTTAATGAGATAATCTAATTTTCTTTCTTTTAATTCGGGTAACAAAAATACAGGGATACGTTTATGATAAACAAACAACGCATTATCAACAGGCAGTTTATCTAGTGCCGCTAAAATGGTATGCATGGGCAAGGGCATCTCAAGCTGGCTTACATTAATGGTAAGCAATTTACCTTTAAACTTATGTAATGTTTCTTCCCACACGTTTGCCGGTAAGTCAACAATTTTTACATTATTAAATGATGTGGCTGATAGTTTATAAAAATACGTTTCCACCAGGTTATCATTTACAACATCGGCATACACTTCAAATCCCTGCTTTTGTAACAACTTCATTAAAGGTAAAGGTTCAAAAGTATTAATGATTTTTAATACCTCTCCTTCTTTAAGTGCAGTAACTTTTTCGGTTATCATCTTTAACGGATCGTTTCCGGATGCCAATAACGGACGAACATCAAATGCTACCTGTTTATCTTTGTGCAGGGCAACAATAAAATAAGGAGGCTTCTTTCTTTTTAGTAAAACCGGATTTAGTGATTCATCTATTTGAAATCCTAAAGGTTTTAATTTATCATAAAATAAATGTACGCTGCAGCCTCCCATGGCACAAGCCATGCTTATGCTGGCCCTGCCTGCCAACAATTTGCGAAGTATTGGGTTTCGTAATTTTTCAAACCTGGGGCTAATACTCACTATTGCCTCCAAAGCATCCGGATGCTGCTTGATGATTGCAGCAATTTTGGTGTTGGCATTAATGGCTATCATGGTTTAAATATTATTGCTGAAAACAAATTTTTTTTATAAAAAAATGCCTGCACTTTCCAATTGATACTTATCATACACTAAGGTTAAGAATTTTATTATAGTACAGGCATTTTTATTCAGGAGGTTTTTCAATTATTCATTTGTTTTTCCAGTTGCAATGCTTTTGGAAAAAGAATGTTATTCTCCAGGTGAACATGTAAATGCAGGTCGTCTTCAAATTCATCCAGCAACCTGTACAATAAACTGTAACTGGCACAGGCGTCGGCAGGCAATAAATAATTACTGGAAAGCATTCTTATCTCCTCCAGGTTTTTCCCTACCAGTTCATGCTCCATCTCCATCATATTTATCGGTGTTTGTACGCTGCCAAAATGTGCTGCATGCAATAGCGTTGTATTTTTATTTGCCGACACTAATTCTTTAATGTAAGGAAATAAAATTTTTTCTTCTTTTGCCATATGAGCAACAAGCTCTGCATATATTTCCTGCACCAATTGATTAATGCGAACCAATTCGGGGTGTTCAGCGCTATGCACTTTCATCACTTTTTCGGCATAAGCCTTTATATCAGGCAAATTTTTACTTACATAACTGTGATGGGTGTTCACAATATAATCCGACAAAAAATCTAAACTCCAGTCACCATAAGGAAGCGGTCGACTTGATGGCATTTTATCAGCTTGCTGCAATTCCTGTTCTATTTTTGTTATGTCAAGGCCTTTTTCTGCACAGGCCTGTTTAACAGTTTTTTTTCCGCCGCAACAAAAGTCCAGTCCGTACTTTTTAAAAATTTGTGCCTTACGTAAATCGGTGGCTACAATTTGCCCCAATGTTTCTTCACATGCTGTATTGCTTCGCTTTGTAATTTTTACTTTCCAGCTTTCCGGTCCCTGCTCCAAGTATTCCCATGTAAATATATTTCCTCTTTCTCCCAGTAATTGATAATACAATGGTTTGGGATCATGATCGTTATGTATCGTTAAACTTTCGCCTGCAGCAAGTTCGTCGAAACGAACAAAAATGGTGGGATGTTTTTGTCTCGGCTCCAGCAATGTTACGTTTAAAATGTTTTCAGTTATTGTTTGCATACTATTTATGTTTTAAAATGATTTGATAGCCCAAAGGTAAATTAATAAAAGCATTTAAATACTTTTATTACTGCTAAAATGTCGTAACTGACCACAATCATATAATACAGCAAACAGTATGACCAATATCATGATACGGCAGGAAGGCGTATTTTATTTTTGTTGAAAAAAAAATATGGCAAAACACGAAATTGAAACACAGTGGATGGGCAAGATGCAATTCAACGCATTAATTGATGGGCATACTGTGGTAATGGATGCACCCAAAAAATCAGGCGGAGAAGAAAATGGTCCCATCCCAAAACCATTTGTACTTGCTGCATTAAGCGGTTGTACCGGTATGGATATAATAGCTTTGTTGAGAAAATTAAATATCACTGTTGATGACCTTAACATTACAGTAAGTGGTGAACTGAGTAAACAGGCCCCAATACAATATGTGGGCATACATTTAAAATATATTTTTAAAGGCGAAGCAGCGCAAAAAATTGCTGCCGTAAATGCAGTAAACGACAGCCAGGAAAAATATTGCGGCGTAAGCAGCATGCTTAAAAAAGCATTACCTGTAACCTGGGAAATAATTTACAATGGCGAGCAGGTATTTAACAATCAATTAGTGGAGGCGTTACTGTGCGGATACAGTTGATCTTTACTGGCGGAGCATTTGAAAATAAAAAAGACACAATAGTATTGTTAAAAAAAATGGGACTGCAGGTACCTAAAAAAAAGCCAATGTATTAAATATACAACTGGCTTTCTTTTGGCAGGCATTGGTTTTCGGAGATAGAATATTGAAGATTTAAATATTCAAGTTCATTTTCGGCATTTTTTAATGCTTCAAAAAACTGGCTACTGAAATTTTTAATTAAGCCAGTTATGTTGTGATAGTAATCAATTCCATCTTTTAAATTATTTAAAAATGCAGCATAGTATTTTTTAGTTTTAGCAAGTTGATCCGGTACAATTTTTTCTTCCAGCTGCTCTTTAAAATAATTAAGGTATAACTGCAGCTCGGCAATAAACATATGCGGCCGGTTATTATTGGTAAGTATGTTTTCCCTGCCGTAAATATGGTTGGTCATGGTTTGTAAAGAAACAATACTGGAAAAATTTACAATGTTTGGCCCCGGACACACAGAAACTGCATTCATATTTTTCACAAAACTTTCTTTATTATTAATTGCAGCAGCATTACTGAGGCCAACACATAAACATTCCTTGGCCAATACATTGCTTAATTGCTTTTCATATTCCCTTGCTGGCAATTGCAACGATTGTAATTGTGCAATTTTTAGCTTTTGATATTTGTGCGATGCAGTACAAATAGGTTCAACAGTAAATTCTGTATTGGAAGCCAAATGCTTTTCGGTACAGGGGCTGCCAGGCCTGCCCTTGCTGATACGCAATAATTTTTCTTTTTCGGCACTGGTATTTTTAAGATAATGAAACCTTACTCCCAATGGAGAATTGCAGCTTAATACCACATCTTTTTCTTTTGCATTGCTTAACAATTGTAAAGTAGGCTCATCTACCGTGGTGGCCTCCGGCACCAGTAAAAACGGTGTGCCCCAACCGGTACTTTTAATATTGTAATGATGGTGTAACAGATCATCTTCCTCGTGTGTACCAATACCACCCTGCGCCGAAATAATTATTTGAGGAGGATAATTAAATTTTCGGTTACTTCTTTTTTGCTGTGCAGGATTATAGATTTCAAAAAGTGCATCAACCAGTTCTTGTTTATTTTTTTTAAATTCATCCAGTATAGGTCCCATCAAAAAACCGTCGGTGGCAAATGCATGTCCTCCACAATTCAATCCCGATTCAATTCTGAACTCACTTACCCAAATTCCTTTTTTTGCTAAATATTTTCCCTGTATAAGCGCCGAACGGTAATCGCTAACTTTTACGATTACTTTTTTTGTAAATCCGCCATCTTCATTCACATCAAACTCTTTACAGGTACCCAGGTAATTATACAATCTTGGGTTCATTCCTGCCGAAAAAATTACTGATGAATTACTCAATTCACTTTTGGCGTAACCCCGTAAAGCGGCTACAGCATCGGAACCATCTTCAATTATTTCCCCTTTCTTATTATAATAATTACGGTCGGGTTTGGTTAAAATATTTACATCAATACTACCCGGCCTTATTTGTGTGCGCAGGTAGGTTTCCAATTTTTCTCTTTCATAATAATTATTGCAATTTAGCATTTGCCCGTACATTTTTTTTAACGTACTGGTATCTGGCAACATTTCAAAGTATTTCACAATTTCGGAGCCGGTTTCAAATGCTGCCATCTGTAACTTTTCTACCTGTTGCTTAACAATAGTATTAACAAGGTTTAAATAATCAGTAATTCTTTTAGCCCGGTAATCAGCTTCAGCTGTAGTGATAGGATAATACTGTTGCTGAATTGCTGGATAATAATGCTTTCGCATCATTTCTATTAAACGGTCTTCTACAATTGAAATAACTGAGGATATACCAAATCGGGCCACTTTAACAGGCGTATCAATAGTAAAGGCTATGCCCATTACCGGTATATGAAATTGATGATGTGGAGATAAATACATGAGTAAGGCAGGAATAATTAAACCTGGTTTTATAATTTTAAATAAATGATTTAATAAAAGTAACGGCAGTAAACCGGTTCTTTATTTATTGACGCCACAAAGATAGATTTAATTAAGGATATTTTTGTCTTTAATTATACTGCATCAAAAAAATTTGTATTTTAGAGCTTAAAAAATAATAATCAAAAAGATTATGCAAAAAAATTGCAGCTTTCTTTTATTAAATAATAACAATGTTTTCTAAAGCAACTGAGTATGCATTAAGGGCTACAATTTTTATAGCGCAAAAAAGCACAGTGGAAAATAAATTAGGAATAGTGGCAATTGCCAAAGCAATAGATTCGCCACAATCATTTACTGCAAAAATTTTGCAATTACTTACTAAAAATAAGGTGATCAGTGCCGTACGTGGCCCCAGTGGAGGGTTTTATATTACAGATAAAGCTAAACAACTCCCGGCTCGTGCTGTTTTACAAGCCATGGGTGAAGATGAAGTATTAGAGAAATGCGTACTGGGATTAAAAAAATGTTCAGAAACTCAACCCTGTCCCATGCATGAACAATACAAATCGATCAGGCAGCAGTTAATAAAATTATTTGTTACAAAAACTATTGCACAACTTGCCGATGACATTAAAGATGGAGTTATTTTTATCAGTAACAGAAAAAAATAAAGCAGTAGATATTTTTATTCGAAAATATTAAAAATTACTTTTCAATACAGCAGATACAAATTACTGATGTATTAACACTTTCAGCCGGTTGGGCAATAAGGTTCGCTAAAACAAGTGCAATTGCTGCACAAACAAAAGAAGAAAAAATTATTGAGTACAGAACGTGCAAGTCCGCATAATAGCGTTTGCGAATTTAAGCATTAAGGCTTTTCGTAATTGCCGGGAAACAGTATCTTCCTGCAGTATTACACAATGGTATTCGGAATTGCATTTTGGCGCAGCAACTGAAATTCCTGTTGGCCTTCTCCAGTAAAATAAGGTATCAATAAATTCCATACATCCAGCAAAAAATCTTCCTCATTCAAATGATCAAGGCCGCTCATCATTCGGGCATGCATCCAGTTATCTAAAGTACTCCAGAATAACCATGCTAATTTTTTATACTGACCATCTTCTAAAGGGCCTTTAAAAGAGCCCCGGAAAATATTAAAATCAAACATCCATTCTATTTGTTGCAATTGCCAGGCAATATGCTGCTGATGCTTTTCTTTAATGATGGGATAAGCTCTTAGCACTTCCAGCGTATCAAGGTAAAAGAAAAGATATTTTTTTTGAAGCTGGAAAATACCATGTAATTGCTGATTGATATCTTCAAATAAATGTGTTGTTCTAAAATCGTATAATAATATTTCTTGTTGATCTTTTAACTGATCGTACAGCGATTCAATGATTGCATCTTTATTTTTAAAATGGTAAGCAAGATGCCCAACACTTATAGATCCTGCATCTGCAATATGCTGCAGTCTTACATTTACAAACCCATGCCTGTTAAATAATTTCAGGGATTGAATCAGTATTGAATCTTTAGTAAACTTCACAAGTTAAATTTAGTAAACATTTTCTAAAAAAAATGAACCCGATCCCGATTTTAAAAATTAGCTTCCTATAAAATTTCACGATGGTATCATCACAACCTATTTTAAATGCTGATGGATTACAGGAAGTTCATGTATTCTGGCTGGCAGGTATGAGTTGTGATGGCTGTTCAATTTCCACTATCGGTGCTACATCCCCCACTGCCGAATCATTAATGCTCGGTATCATTCCCGGTGTTCCAAAAATAGTTTTACATCATCCGGTTTTATCTGTTGAAGCAGGAGAAGACTTTATGGAACCATTTCACAAAGCCGCAAAAGGAGAATTTGATAAACAATTTGTTATTGTATTTGAAGGGTCTGTAGCCAATGAAAGATTGAATGATAAAAACGGGGGTTATTTTTCGGGGCTTGGTACAAAGATGGTAGATGGCGAACCTCAGCCCTTTCCTACAGCAGATTGGTTAGGATTAATGGCTCCACATGCCGCAGCAGTAATTGCTGTTGGCACCTGTGCTACATGGGGCGGTATTCCTGCTGCTGCCGGAAACGTAACCGGGTCAATGGGACTAATGGATTATCTCGGTAAAGATTATAGAAGCACTTTGGGTTTACCGGTAGTAAACATTCCGGGTTGTGCTCCGCAAGGAGATAATTTTACAGAAACTGTTGCTGCAGTATTACTCTTTTTACAAGGTATTGGACCTTTGCCTGAGTTTGACAGTTTAGGAAGACCAGCATGGTTATTTACTGATACCGTACACCAGGGCTGTACCCGTGGCGGTTTTTTTGAAGAAGGTATTTTTGCAAAGGAGTATGGAGATAAAGAATGTCTGGTTGATATTGGTTGCTGGGGTCCGGTGGTGCAATGCAATATAAATAAAAGAGGCGCTGTTAATCATGTAGGTGGATGTATGAATATTGGTGCCCCCTGCATTGGTTGTACCATGCCCGGTTTCCCGGATGCGTTTGCACCATTTTATGTGAAGCCGCCCGGCACCATGATTTCTTCTAATGTTTCCAGAACAACCGGTTATTTTATAAGAAATCTCAGACGATTTTCTATGTTGTATGGAAACAGAACTCCTATCTGGAATAAGAATAATGAAGTCCCTTCCGGGTGGGGTCATGTAGAACCGCCAAGTACTTTACAAAAAATAAGTCACTACTTCTATCATAAAATCCAATTCATGGGTAGTTTTCAACCGGGTACCAGGAAAATAAAAGGGAAACCGGTAAACCAGGAAAAAGATACGGCACCTGAAAATATGAATGTATGAATGACGCTGCTTACTATAATGAATTTTATATCGGACTGGCTATAGCCGGTGCTCTTGTAGTTGTTGCTGCTCTTTTATTGATACTGATATGGATGGCGGCCAGAAGAATTTTAAAATTAGCAACCGCAGCACTTTCACTCGTAATAAAAATAAAGGAAAATACAATGAGCATCTGGGGCCTGCAGGATACAAATCATAAAGCCATAAATATTTTATCTGAAGCAGAAACTATTGAAAATAGTGCTGGGTTGGTAGCTGAGGCTTTTCATGAAACTGAACAAACTAAATAATAGTATATGGAAGAGGTTAGTAAGGATACTATAACAACTGTGTGGGTTATTTCATTGGTGCTGGGACTGGTAGTTACTATTGTGGTTGCAATTTTGCTGATCCTGATTAGAAACACTGCTAAAAAAATAAATGCTGGTGTTGAAAAAATATGGATTGAAGGAAAACTGGTGGCAAACAATACCATACAGATCCCGATTTATTTGACAGTGACAAACCAGGTTGTTTCAAAGATTTATGATACCGCTGTAAAAATAATAGGAAAATCGGCAGCCATTGAACAACATGCAAAAATATGCCCCGGCTGCCCGGCATGTGTTTTAGAACATAAAAAATAAATTAGTATGTACACTATTTTAATGTTACTGACCATTGTGCTGGTATTGATTTTAGTTTTTGCTTTAATTATTATCGTAAGTCAAATCAGGAAATTGCTTGTAAGCATCGGTGGAGATGGCGTAAGTTTTCTGGCAAAATTAAGATTAGGTCTTCGTGCCATTGAAACAGAAACCGGACACCTGCCGGTACAGGTTACAAAACTGAATGAAACATTATCAAATACCGGGGCCGGACTAAAAGTGGTGAACAAACATTTAGAAGAAACAATACAGGCTGCATTAAAACAAAAAAATATTTAATCATGTCAACTGTAGAAATACTCTGGATCATTTTGCTGGCTGTTGCAGTTGTAGTACTGGGGCCAATCATCCGCTTGCTTCACAAAACATTATCGGCAGCAAATCACATAGAACGTTATTTAAAAGAAATGAAAGAAGCCGGCCTTGGCATTGCAGGTAATACCGAAAATATAAAAGCACTTAACAGCACCATTGAAGTAGCGGTGGATATATTGGATACTGCCGGTAAGATTAATAACAATTCTGAAACGATTGAAGTAACTTTAGGAAACAGGGCTGCTAAATTTAATTAGTATGACAAACTATTTATTTATTGCAACATTAATAGTAGTAGCACTGGTAGTGCTGGTACTCGTCATTTATCTTGTTGGTATTATCATCGCTTTAAGAAAAGCAGGCAATCATCTGCAGGAATTAGCAGGAGGCCTTCAAAAAATTGAAAGTGATACGCAGCCGCTTGCCGCACATCTTACCACAATCAATGGCGCATTGGATACTTTACACGGCGGTCTTTCATCTGTAAATAAACACCTCAGGGCAATAGCTGGAGTTTTAAAATTGTAAACGAAAAATTATGTGTTTCAAAAATTTACCAATTGAGTTCGATGCACAGGGCAATGCCTTTTTAAAGGAAGGCATAGCCAATCCTTATTCCTATGAAGTTGTTGACCTTGGTAAAAACGAAGATAAATTAAAAGACCTTTTAGGAAAAAATGGATTTATAAAAAATGTAGATTATGATCCTGTAACAAGGGTAGCAGGTGCACTTGCCTTTCACAGTGTGGTTGATCTGGAGCAAAAGAAAGTGATCTCCAGTAATTCGATGGCCACCTTATTCAGAGGTTATGAAATTATTTTAAAAGGAAGAGATCCCTTAGATGCAGCATATATCAGCAGCCGGGCATGTGGTGTTTGCGGCGGTGTTCATGCTGCCGTTTCTGCATTGGCCATTGAAATGGCTGTAGGAATTAAACCACCACCATTAGCAATTGTAATGCGCAATATTTTACTGGCACTTGAATATTTATACGATCATCCGCTGCACCTGTTTTTATTATCCGGCCCCGATTATTCTGAACAATTAGTATTAGAAACTAATCCTGAAATTGTTGAAACAGCAAAAACTACAGCAGCTAAAAATAAGGCCGTTCATGGTTATGATAAGATCATTGATATCATGAAAGACCTGAATCCACTTACAGGCAAACTTTATATCGAAGCATTGGAAATGACCCGTGTTGCAAGAGAAGCTTATGTTGTTATTGGTGGAAAATATCCGCACCCGCAATCAGTAGTACCGGGTGGTCTTTCTGTTACAATGAATATTACTGTATTAAATGAAATTTATCATCGCCTGATAAAATTCTTTGACTACGGACAGAAAGTGGCCGGGATTTGGGATGATATATTCGACTTCTTTCTTGAATGCAATCCTGATTATGCACAGGTGGGTGTACGTCCTGCAACGATGGTAGATACAGGGGTTTGGGATCACCCTGATTATTATGATGCAACGTATGAAAATTGTGAAGCATGGGGAAATGCAAGATGGTCAACACCAGGTGCAATAGTTAATGGCGAACTGATAACAACTAACCTGCAACAGATAAATGTGGGAATGGAAGAATTTGTAGAACATTCTTTTTATGAAAAATGGGATGGGCAACGTTTTAAAACGGATAGTGCTGGTAATCCGCTTAGCCCAAACCATCCCTGGAATAAAGAAACAATTCCAAAACCCGGTAAACAAAGCTGGCGAGACCGTTACACATGGGATACCTGCCCTACATGGGACAGAAACCCGGTTGAAGCAGGAGCTTATTCAAGATTGTATGTTACAGCAATGGCTAACAAAATGATTGAAAGAAGATTTATAGAACCAACCGGTCATAGTCTTAAATTAAAAGTACCTGCACATAAATTACCGGCAGCCGAACTGGAGTGGCATATTCCTAAATTATGGAATGCATTTGAAAGAAACCGTGCAAGGGCTTATGCAATTCCTTATTCAGCATTGGTGGCACTGGATAACTGGCTTATTGCACAAGACCTGCTGCGTAAAGGGGAAACCAAAATGGCAACTCCATTTAAAATTCCAAAAAAAGGTACACAAGTTGGTGTAGGTTTTTGGGGGGCAGGCCGTGGATTTTTAACCCATCATCTTATTATTGAGGATGGCGCAATTGCAAATTACCAGATACTCACACCATCTACTTTAAATGCGGCACCACATACGCCATGGGGTGCACCTGGCCCATATGAAGAAGCGGTTTTAAATACACCTATTCTTGAAAAAATAGACCCGGATAAAAAATTTAAAGGCATTGATATTTTAAGAGCTATCCGCAGTTTCGATCCATGCATGCCATGCACTACACATATACAAGTGGCAGATAGTGATTACATGGTAGTAAGAGAAGTTACAACATGTGCTTGCGGTGTTTAGCAAAATGGTCTGACCGTCCCGGTCTGACCATTAATATTTTTTTTGTACCAGGCTTTAGTAACACTGATTTAGCTTTGGTTGCGTCGCACTCTTTTACTTTGGGTAATTCTATTCAGCTTTTTTAAAAAATTCTGTATTATAAAAATGATTAGTGAAAAAGATTTGCTTCATTCTTCTTTAATGCCGGGCAAAATTCTTGTTGGCACAATAGGGTATCATAATCTGGGCAATCATTCTATGGGGCCGGCATTATTACCCATGCTTCAAACATTAAGCTGGCCACAAAATGTAGAAGTGGAAGAAATGAATTGGGGACCTATTGCCATTGTACAAAAATTTCAATCGCTGCAAACCCCTTATCACAGAGTTATATTATTAGCCGCTATAGAAAGACGAGGGCGAAACATTGGTGATATAGATGTCTTTCGCTGGATGGGCGGCTTGCCTGACGAAGAGATGATTCAGGCTTGTATTGGTGATGCAGTAACAGGAGTTATTTCTGTAGAAAATTTATTAATCATCGGAGAACATTTTAAAATATGGCCTGCCGAAACTTTTATTATAGATACAGAACCCGGGGCCGAAACAGCAGGTGTTGAGTTTACTGATGAAGTGAAAAATGCTATTCCTCACTTTATCAGCACTATTCGTAATCTCTGTATTGCTGATAATACAGAATCGATTAAATTTAAGGAAATATACGGCGATGCTTTAACGGATGCATAATGGAAAATAATCTCAACAATAATAACGAAGCACTTGATGCACTATTTTGGAAAGAAGAAATATTGCAGGTATTGTATTGGATGGATGGAGAAGAATTAGCACAGGAAGTTCCATTTGACAGGTTAGTTATTTTATTAAACACCAGTGCTGAAAAATTATTGCAACATATTATTAAAAATGAATTGGCCGGAATAATTTTAAGAAAAAATGTAAAAGCAAAGAATGACGGAACGGTTTCTCTAACAGCCGCAGGAAAAAAAGAAGCTGGCCTTATTTTCAGAAATGCATTTGAAGGAATGCAGAAAGCTGGTCATGGCGAATGCGGCCCTGATTGCGAATTCTGTTACGACAACGGAGAAAAATTAGATGATTGTATCCACAATTGTGCCGACAGTCATCATCAAAAACATACTCATTAATTTACTTCGTTTTCACAAATTATGAACCATGTATATTATAGCGATACACAATACAATGACCTTGCTCAAAAAACGCAGCAGTTAATTGAGGAGGCCGAACAACTTCCTGAATCTTATTCAAAAGAAATAGTTTTTACATTGCTCGAAAATTTTGACATGCTGCACAGAGAAGCCCTCTCCCGCCTGTTAAAAATAATAGAAGAAAAATCCCCCGCACTCCGCAGCGAAATGGAAGCAGATTTTGCAGTGCAATCTTTATTTACTTTATACGATTTGTTTGAAGATGGATTGATTTCCCGTAAAGCAGGCCCTATTCAAATTGATAAATTAATTCCACTTGCAACAAATGGTTCAGGCAAAAATTTAGAGGATAAAATACGAATGCCTATCTGGATACCCGCAGGTAATAAAAATGAATTGGAATCCGGGCAGATTTATTTCAAAGAATTTGAAGGGGTTAAAGTGATTATTTGTAAAGTGAATGATGAGTTGCTTGCACTGCAAAGCTTGTGTCCCGGCTCTGCATTGTCAATGGAGTTTGGAAAAATTGAAAACAATAATTTGATTTGCCCCTGGCACGGATGTATCTACGATTTGCATACCGGCATAAAGGCGGGTGATGAAACAACCAAACTAAAATTATTTCCTGTAACCGTGCAGGAGAACGGAAACTTTCTCGTGGGTTTTAATATCTGACATGCAAAAAGAATTTCCCAAAATATTAATTGCCGGTGTTGGAAATGAATTGAGGCAGGATGATGCATTTGGAGTTTTATTGGCAAAAAAATTACAGGATGAAGCGACATTACCTCATTCCGTATCAGTAATGGAAATTGGCTCTGCAGGTATTCATCTTGTACAGCAATTGTTTGATAAATATGATGTATTAATATTGCTCGATGTAGTTAATTGGGGTGGCGTACCCGGAACCATTCATTTCAAAGAAATTGAAGTAAAAGATATCAGGGAATTACCGGCTGAAGAAAAAAATGAATTCATGGCCGACATGCATTACATAAATCCATTAAAAGCATTAATGCTGGCAAAGGCATTGAATGTGTACCCAGCAAAAGTGTTGTTCTTAGGATGTGAAACTGCAGCGCATGAAGAAATTGGTATTGGATTAACTCAGGCAGTAACTCATGCCATTCCCATTGCCTTCAATAAAATAGTAGACTGGATTGAAAGTATTTCAAAAAATTAAAAAGGAACTTATTACTTCAATTCAATCTTTTCTGTTATCACATCCCAATGAGCAATCAAAAGCGTAAAGCGATATTGTTCATCTTTAGCAAGCTTAGCCAGATCAGGATAAAGTTCTTTTTTATAAACATCCGTAATGCTGTGTTCTAAAGCCAGTTCAGCATTCTTATAAACAACCGTTACTTTAAAATCCCAGCGGGTATCTTCTCCACTATGTTCTTTTGGTTTTTCGGCTATGATGCTGATAATGTCACCTTTCTCCTTTGCTTTTTTCTGCAAAGGGTAATGATTAATCATCCACAGATTAATAAATTCCTGTGCATAGCCCCATTTCACTTTGTAATAACTTTCAATGGTGATGTAGTCATGTGTATCGGGAGTTTTTTGTGCGTTAGCACAACTCACACTGAATACAAATAAAAAGGTTAAGATTGATTTCACCAGCAATTGTGGTAAACGTAAAAGAAATACCTGCATAGCATTTTGTTTTAAATTTTATAAAATAGAGAATCCTTCTCAAGCTTCTTTAATCAATCTTTCAGCCAGTTTATTAATCTCTGCCACTGCAATAGAGGAGCTGTCATAATCCATAATAGCAATACCTGCATTATCAGCTTCACTTATCTTTTCATCATAAGGAATGACGGCATCAACGGGCAAACCAATTTTTTCACAATACTGACAGATAGCGATACTTTACTGCTAAGTGATGGTTATGTACAAATGTTTTTCCATTAAATAGTAGCATGCGCATCGTAAGTTTATTTTTTCTTTTTGGCTTCTTTTAAAACCTTCTTTGCATCACTTTCTAATTTGCGATGTACTTTTTTTACATCCTCAGCAGGTGGCAGGGCTTCAGGATAAATACTTCTTTTAGTTAACATTTTCCTTACTGCCACATTATTATCTACATGTTCTTTCTCAATATAATTTTGTCCTTTTAAATCTTTAGTTTGTACATTCAACCCCGTCATTTCCGCTGCAAGGTCTTTGGCTTTGATACTGATAGTAGGAAGAAAATCTGCAACTGGCCGGCTATCCGGCACACCTAACTTTTTCTTTAACTGTATTGTAGAGATATGAAACAAAGCCTGGTCGCCTTTACTTCTGATAATAGCAAAACCTTGGTTATCCACACCTCTTTCATACAGAATGCCCGAAAGCTGCTTTTCGGTTTGGCTAAGTTTTTCTCTTGATTTTAACCGTTCAAATTGTAACAGGCGTTGCTCTACCAGCTCTGCCCTTCTTGTTTGTACCGCAAAGTAATTTTATGCAAATGAAATTTCTTCTTTTCTGCTGTCGCCATTTTGAGCAATTAAATAGCAAGCATAGCGGGTTAGTAAAATATCATTTATTTCATGCTTTGCTCTTTTGCCTGCATCTATCACCTTCCCGACATCAGGAAAGTGATACTCAACCTGCTCGCCTGCATTGGAACAGGAATCTTTTGCTTTGTCAATAACTTTTTCAAAATTTTCCCATTTGCTGTACCCTAATAATTTTTGCAGCTCTCTTGCACTCCAGCATTCTACTTCATTATATAGATAGCAAATGTTTTCAAATTGCTTAAATAAATCCTGTATTTGTGCCTTTTTCATTTCTTCTTATTTTTGGTAATGTACATTACCCTTACTCCTGCAATTTGCAAAACTTTAAATGCCATGTTTTCATCAAAAATTAATTTTGTATAAAGTTGTCACTGCCTCTAAAATGTGCGGTAGGCTCCCGAAATTTGCGTCTTGTCACTACGAACTTAGAGATGTTGCTATCAATCTTTCTGCCAGTTTATTAATCTCCGCCACTGCAATAGAGGAGCTGTCATAATCCATAATAGCAATACCTGCATTATCAGCTTCACTTATCTTTTCATCATAAGGTATGATGGCATCAACAGGCAAACCAATCTTTTCGCAATACTGCCGGATAGCTGCTTCCTCTTCGGGAGATTTAACTTTATTGGCAATGGCAGCCACTTTTTTTATTTCTAATTCTTTGGCCATCCTAAAAAATCGTCCACCTGCTTCTAATGAACGGTAATAAGGTTCCACTACAATGAACAACACATCAACATATCTTGCCGTACCTCTCTTCATATTTTCCAATGAAGCTTCTGTATCCAATACAGTTGTATAGGCGTTGCCTTCTAAAGCACCATGTATTACTTCCCGTACCGTTACATGTGAGCTGCACATACAGCCAGTACCTGCATGGTCGGGTTGCCCCACCATCAGCAGAGTTACATTATCAGGTGCATCCATTCCATATCCCTGCACCACATCGGCAAAAGGCGTATTCAATTTAATGTATTTGTTACCTCCCATCTCAGCCACTTTTTCCATTAGCTCCACGCCGATAGGTCTTGCCTTATCACCGTCAGTTCCCATACCCAGTACCAATGATAAATTGGGATTAGGGTCGCCATCTATCGCCAACACCTGTACACCTTTTCTTCCGATAGCACGGCACAATGTGCCGCAGAATGTGGTTTTTCCCACACCGCCTTTTCCGCATACTGCTATTCTCATAATTGTATTTTTTAAATTGTTTATGAATTTATTTATTGTTAACAGATACGAGGCAACTGGTCGCCCGCCAGCATATTCACCACTCTCTTACCGCCAATTTTACTTGTTAAAATAACTTGCCTGGGATGTGCTGATACCACTTCTCCAATAATGGCTGCATGTTGCCCCTGCTCTATCTTTTTTAATGCAGACAAATAATTGTCAGCAACTTTTTCATCTACAATACTTATAAAAACTCCTTCGTTTGCTACATACACCGGATCGAGACCTAATATTTCGCAAGCCCCTGCTACCTGCTCATCAATGGGTAAATATTTTTCAATAATATTAATCCCCAATCCGCTATCACGGGCAATTTCAGTTAATGTAGTGGCTATGCCGCCCCGGGTAGGGTCTCTTAAAAAATGTATGTACTCACCAAATTCATCCAATAAGGCCGTCACTGTTTCATTCAATGCAGCAGTATCGCTTATAATATCCGATTCAAATGTCAATCCTTCACGAACCGACATAATGGCGATTCCGTGTGCAGCAATATTTCCATTCAGAATAATTTTATCCCCAACTTTTATTTTATTTAAATGAATAGCAGCAGCAGGATGCAAAACACCAATACCGGATGTATTGATAAAAATTTTATCGCCTTTTCCTTTTTCCACTACTTTGGTATCGCCGGTTACTACATGAACACCTGCTTTTTGACAAGCATTTTTTATTGAAACAAGCACTTCCCAAAATTCTTTCATCAGTAAACCTTCTTCCAGTATAAAACTTAATGATAAATATTTTGGAATAGCACCACACATGGCAAGGTCATTTACTGTACCGTTTACAGCCAGTTCACCAATATTACCACCCGGAAAAAAAATTGGTGACACCACAAAACTATCTGTAGTAAATGCACAGTTACCGGTTAAGTTCAAATACGCTCCATCATGTTTTTCATTTAAAAAAGAATTCTTCAACACTTCAAACACACCACTCTCCAGCAACTTATGTGTAAGCAAACCACCGCTGCCATGCCCGAGTGTTATGACATCAAAATCAAGAACAGGCATGGGACATTGAAGTTGTATGCCCCCATCCCCGCCAGCTGGCGGAGTGTTAACAGTTTTATTTTTTATGGGTGTCATAATTTTTTCCTGTCATGCAGGAGTGGTTTCCATTGTTTGTGAAAAATGATAGTAAGCGGCACATGCCCCTTCAGAAGAAACCATAGGTGCGCCAAGTGGTGAAGTAGGCGTACATTTTTTACCAAACTGAGGACATTCATGTGGCTTCATTAATCCCCTCAATACCTGGCCGGCCATACATTCTTTACTTTCTTCTGCTTTTTCAATTTGTATATCAAACTTCAGGTTTGCATCATAGCGGCGATAATCTTTTTGTAATTCAAAGCCACTGCCGGGTATGGTACCAATGCCTCTCCATTCCCTGTCTTCCACGTCAAATACTTTTCTTAAAAGATTGATGGCTTCTTTATTACCATCTGCTTTCACTACCCTGCTATATTGATTTTCCAGTTTATACTCATTGTTTTCTAATTGCTTTACCGCCATTAATATGCCCTGCAGCAGGTCAATTGGTTCAAAACCGGTTACCACAATTGGTACTTTATATTTTTCAACTATCGGATAGTATTCAGAGATGCCCATAATGGTACATACATGTCCTGCAGCAAGAAAAGCCTGAATCACATTCTGTTCATCGCTAAGCACCGCTTCCATAGCAGGCGGCACCAATACATGCGAAGTAAGTATGGAATAATTGTTGACCCCTTGCTGTTTTGCCTGTATAACTGATAATGCATTTGCCGGAGCAGTAGTTTCAAAACCCACTGCAAAAAACACAACTTCTTTATCCGGATTTTCTTTTGCCAGCTTTACAGCATCGAGCGGTGAATACATAATCCGTACATCGGCACCTGTTGCTTTCGATTGCAGTAAACTTTTTTTTGAGCCGGGAACCCGTAGCATATCTCCAAATGAACAAAGAATTACATTTCGTTCTTCAGCAAGAAAAATAGCTTTATCAATCAGGTTAAGTGGTGTTACACAAACGGGGCAACCGGGGCCATGTACCATCCTGATTTCTTCCGGCAGCATATTTAGTAATCCATTCTTCACTAAACTATGTGTTTGTCCACCGCATACTTCCATAATAGTCCACGGCTTTGTAACAATACTTTTTATTTCATCAAGATATTGCCTTGCTAATTCAGGGTCCCGATACTCAGATAAATATTTCATGTGCTTATCATTTATATTCCACAGTAGATAAATTTAATTCCAAATTTCGTCCATCTCACCACTGCCTTCCAGGAACTGAAGGGTTTTCTTTGCTTCTTCTTCATCAACAATACTAAGTGCCACGCCTACATGCACCAGCACATAATCACCTTCTTTGGCTTCAGGTACCAGGTAGAGATTTGTTTCTTTGGTAATGCCGCCAAACAATACTTTACCAGTTCGCATGATGCCTTCTTCTATTTTTGTTACAGATAAAATTTTACCCGGAATGGCTAAACACATACTCTTTGTTTTTAGTGGATGAATTTTTTATTTTTTGTTCTTCAATAATATAACAACACAACTGGCCAAATGAAATACATTCATCGTTGGGTGATAATTGCCGGTGAAGAAATAAATTCTGTTCAGAAGATATTTGTTTTTTGATTAAATCAACTAATAATGCATTCTGAAAAACACCGCCACTTAATGCGATGTTTTTGATATTTAATTTCACAGACATTTTTTTTACAAGACTGGCTAGTGAGTAATGAAATTTTGCAGCAATAAACCCTTTATCCTTTCCTTTTGTTATATCAGCAATTAATTCAGCTAACATTTTACCGGAAGAAATTTCCTGCTCAATATTTTCATCATTGAAATAAGTTTCGTTCATATTGAGTCCATTTTTCCTGAAATAATTTAATGCAAGGTTTTCAAGATATATGGCCGCTTCGCCTTCATAAGAAGAAATATCTAACAGATTCAGAAGAGAAGCCACTGCATCAAACAATCTTCCAACACTGGAAGTTTTTAGATTTCCTTTTTTTTGTAAGAGCTTTTGATAGTTAAACCATTCTGTTTCTGAAAATTTCTTTTTTAATAAAGCTTCCGCATCTTTCAATCCTGCAGTTGCAGCAAGGGCAGATATACGTGGCTCCCTTGCCATCTTATCTCCCAAAAGGTAATCAAAATAACCGAAGTGATTGCACCTTTCAAATTCATAATCCTTATAAATAAAAAACTCTCCACCCCATGACTGGCCATCATTTCCAATACCAACGCCATCCCAGATTACACCGAGCACAGGTTCGTTAATATTAATTAAATTATTTTCTCCTAATACCGCTGCAAAATGTGCTTCGTGGTGTTGATATTGTTTTATGGGAACATTTATTTCTTTCGACAAATCCAATCCGTAAATTGTAGAGAAGTAATCCGGATGTTTATCGGTGAGAATTATTTGTGGTTTTGTATCAAGCAAACGATAAAAATGATTTACGCAGTACTGATAATTTTTCTGCACATCATAATTATCCAGGTCGCCAAGATATTGACTGATATAAATATTCTGCTGATGCGTTAATGTGAAAGTACTTTTAAGCAGGGCGCCGGTAGCCAGTATATTTTCAAAGGGCAGTATTAAATCAGGATTAATATAAGTTGGAGCTAATCCCCGTGACCTTCTTATCACAATCTTCTGCGATTCAAACGAACTGAATTTTATCACACTATCATCCTGCGGCATAACAATTTTCCTGTTGTTGTTGATAATAAAATCAGCCATTTTATTAAGTTGCTCAACAGCTTCTTCATCCTCATATACAATTGGCGAACTGCTGATATTGGCACTGGTAGCAATCACAGGTTTGGTGAAAGCACTCAACAATAATTCATAAACAGGAGCATACGGTAACATAACTCCAACCTGATTTAACCCCGGCGCAATTTCTGAAAAACAGATATTGGATGAAGCGTTTTCTTTTAGTTGAAGTATCAATACCGGAGCGGATGGTGCCGTTAAAGTTTCTTCCTCAACTGCACTCAATAACACATCGCTTCTCAGCATTTCCACATCAGGATACATTAGTGCGAATGGCTTTGATGGCCGCTGTTTATAATTTCGTAAACGACGGATGCTTTCTCTATTAGCTGCATCACAAATAAGCAGATAACCGCCAATTCCTTTAACAGCTATAATCTTTCCCTGTTCAAGTAATTGAGTGGCTGTGCTAATAATTTTGTTGTAATCTGTGTGCAGCAATTCTTTTTCATTTGAATATAACGATAGTTTTATTCCGCAATCCGCACATGAATTGGTTTGAGAATAATATCGCCGGTCTGTTGGTTCATTATATTCATGTTTGCAGGATGGGCACATTTCAAAATTCTCCATGCTGGTATTCTCCCTGTCATAAGGCAAGCGATTAATAATAGAATACCGTGGCCCGCAATTAATGCAGGTGATAAAGGGATAACCCGCTCTGCGATTTTTATCATCTTCACTTTTTAATTCTTTACAGCAATTGGCACATATTGCAAAATCAGGTGTTACTAAAATCTGGTGCTGCCCTTTATATTTACTGCTGATAATTTTGAATCCATGAAAATTTTGATTAGCCACTTCATTGATAAAAGAAGTTGTAATTGCTGATATGGCCGGGGCATTACTGATGAGTGATTGATAAAATTTAATTGCTTCAGTTTTAGTTGCATTAAAAAAGACATGAACACCATCTATAGAATTATTTACCTCACCATTTATTCCGAGCTTTTCAGCCATTCGATATACGTATGGGCGGAAACCCACTCCCTGCACCTGGCCCATTATATGTATATTGTATGTTTTCAACTATTAAAAAAATTTTATTTTTCCAGTTTGTCTAAAGCCTCCTGTATTATTTTTATTTCAGCCTGCTCACCTATTTTTTGCCAGATGGTAAGTGCATGCTGGTAATAACGAACTGCTTCTTTTTGATTTGCTTTTTTAGAAAAATGCTCCGCAAGCAAAACGGCTGTTCTTGCTTCCTCCGGTTTGTTTACGGTTGCCTGCCATTGCTTTATTGACTGCTCGTATAACTGAACTGCTTTTTCTTCATTGCCTAATCTCATTAAACTGTTTCCATAGTCTCTGAGTATTACAGCTTTTATAGAAGGCCGTTCAGATGTTTCATTCTTTTTTAGAGATTGTTCAAATGATTCATCAGTTTTTTGTTTATCTCCAAGATAAGAATACAGGTTACCAATGTTCATAAGGGTAAATGATTCCTGGTCGCTGTCTTTTGTTTCTATCCAGTACGGCAGCGAAATAAGATTGTACTCTAAGGATTTTTGATACTGCTTCTGCAAATCATATACCCGGCCAATGATAAGCAATGCAAATCCCCCGGCACGGGTATCACCCAATTGTTTCCAGATGGGCAGCAACTGAGTGAAAACGTCCACTGCTTTTTCATAATTCTTTACCCTTATATTTACAAACCCCATAGAACGCATGGCCCGTGCATATTGCAGGGTATCCTGCAAGGCAAGCCACAATGCCATTGCTGATTGGTATTGTTGAATACTTTGTTGCCGGGTTTCTGCTTTTGCCCTCATCTTATCTGCTTTTTGAGTTGCAGATAGTGCAGCCATCCATTTTTTATCTGCTTCTGATGCCTTGCCGGAACGGACAACTTTTAAAACATAGTCGCCGGGATCAGCATATTTTTGAGCTGTGTAAATTTCAATAGTATATTTTTTATTCACATCGCTATACAGGTAAATATCTTCAGCATCCAACTCGCCGTTTGGTGAATCAAATTGTTCGGCAAACTGTCCATCAGCAGTTGTAACTTTTGCAATTACATCAATACCTTGCTGAGTGATTTTAATATGCAGCAACTCTTCCGCATTCAATTCAATACTGTAATTGTGGCTTTCACCGGCTTTAAGATTTCTTTTTAGCCTTTCCTCTGTATTTATTTTATTTTCAGAAGGGCTTGTTGTCTTTTTTAAATTGTAACAACCCGTAATAATAAAGAAACAGCAAACAATGCCGAAGTATTTCATAAATTTTATTGACGGTATTATAATTATTACAGACATAAATAGTTTTTTAATCCATAGATTACTCCGGTACTTCAGTTTTTGCTGCCACACTTTTCTTCCCCATGATAAAAACTCCATATACGATGGCTCCAGCAACCAGAATACCCAAAATATACAATACCTGTTGTGTTGTACTGCCAATCATAATAAGTAAACAGAAAAGAATACCAAGCACGGCAATGATTTTACCAGCGGGCTGTACGAATGCAGCAGCCGGAATATTTTTTTTCTTTCTAAGTTTAATAAGCCCTGCACAGGTTATTGCATATATTACTAAGGTACCGAGGGCATTAACCGTAAGCAGGAAAAGTAATGAATTGGTAAGCGTTAGCACCAGCATAATCCCACAAACAAGTAACAGCGATACGTAAGGTGTGCGAAACCGGCTATGCACTTTTCCCATAAATGAAGGCAGCAGATTTTTTTCGGCCAAGCCATAACAGGTACGGGATGCCACCAATACGCCACCATTAAGTGTAGCTGTAAAAGAAATTAATGCGCCGATAGTTATTACCGTGCCTCCCCATCCGGGAAGAAAATTATTTGCAGCATCTGCCAATGGTTTATCCGATTGACCTAAGGTAGAAAGTGTACCAATGCACACTACCTGTATAAGCATATACAGAATAACTTTAAAAACCTGTACCGACATCAATGAAAACGGAATGTCTTTTTTTGGGTTTTTCATTTCACCGGCTGTAGCTACGGCTCCGGAAAAACCGCTGAACGCATACACCATTAGTAAAACAGAACCAGAAAAATGATCAAAACTAACCGGCGTTTTAAAATTGAAGTTCTCTGCTTTTATAAAAAACATTCCAACAACAACAAAGAAGAGCAATGTAAATATTTTTCCTACAGTAAAAATATTATTGAATAACACCGTTTGCTTTATACCCATCAAATTAATGATGCAAAGAGTAACGATCAGTAAAACGACTAACAGGCTCCTGCCCGAAACTGATTGAGCAAATGGGAAAAAAAATCCGAGATAGGAAACAGTAATATTGGTAATTGCTGCAATCCCGATAATTCTTAATATCAAGGTGAGCCAGCCGGTGATAAAACCTACAAACGGACCGAAAGCTTCGTGTGCATACAGTAAGGGGCCACCGGTATCACTGAAACGGCTGCTCACTTCTGCAAAACACAGAATTATAAGTGTGATCACCGCTGCACAAACCAGCATGGCATACAAGCTGTAAGAACCACTCTTTGCAAACACCTGCGATGCCAATCCATAAATGCCGCCGCCGATAGTGGCGTTAAGCATTAACGCTATCATATCCCAACGGGTAATGCTGCGGATTAATTTCATGCTGTAAATTAAAATCTAAAAGTTAGTGAACCATAATAAAACGCACCGGCAAAACCAAACTGATTTACATTTCGGTTATAAGGTGTTTGCCCTGTACCGTAAGCCGCTAGGGTTGGAAGAACTTTATCAGGATATTCATTTGTAAAATTGTTACTACCCACTGTCAGTTGCAATTTGGGTGTTAGGCTAAACGCTGCTGAAACATCCAGTAAAGTTTTATCGCCAAACTCCTGTTTGATATGTGGCTGCCCGGTTGGTTTCTCCCATGCAGCTACTTTTCCAAAATGAGTGGCCCTTGCTACAAAACTGAATTTACCAATGGTATAATTCAGAGATAAAATAATTTTTTGCCGGGGTTGTGCTGTTTCAATCAAAGCAATATTGATGGTATCAATGATAGCAATTTTTGCTGTGGTACCTGCCTGCAGTTTATCAGGTGTTTTCTTTATATCAGAAATTTCGGTTTTATTAAACGTCATTCCCAGGCTTGCACTCAGGTTACTGTTTCTACCTGTTGCAGTCTTATAGGTTGTTACAAAATCAATGCCTTTGGTTTTAGTGTTTACATGATTGGTAAAAAAAGATACAACCTGTATGCCTGTACCTGCAAGACGGGTTCTCAACGCTGTAATATTATTTACAGGTAATGCTTCTGAGATTACAATTCTGTCGGTGATATTTATCTGGTATGCATCAACTGTGAATGAAAATTTATTGCCGGCTTTTATGGTTAATCCAAGGTTATAGTTCAATGAAATTTCCGGCTTTGGTTCTTCTATACCGATACTATCTAATAAAGGATCATTATTGCGGTATTGCTTTGTGTAGCGAATTGTACCTGCCTGCACAGTGGTAGTAGTGGCGCTGTTAAAAATCTGCTGCAAACTTGGTGCCCTGAAACCTTTATTGATGGAACCTCTTATTGCAATATTTTTTGTGATATTAAACCGTGATGCCAGCTTGCCGGAAAAGTTACTGCCAAAGTCGCTGTAGTTTTCAAAGCGAAAAGCTGCTGCCACTAAAAAACGTTCTGTTATATCAGCTTCCGCATCTGCATATAAAGCAAAGTTGGTTCTTGTTTCAGCAGATTCATCCACAGGCGCAGTGCCGGCAACGCCCTGTACACCCGGTGTTTTATTTTGCGATGCAGCTAATGGGCCCACTCCATAAGAAGCAGTATCCCCTCTTTTTAATACATATTTGTCAGCCCTGAACTGACTGCCAAATGCAAGATTCAATGCTTTCATCTTCCAAAGCCCTTCAAAATTTTTCGACAAGTTGGCTTCTGTTGTGCTCTGGCTGAAAGAACTGAATCCAACATACATTTCAGTTGGAGAAGCAGAACCCATTGAAGCATTGGTTGTATTTTCTGCAAAACGGTCAACTGCATTTTTACCAAAGCCTGTACTGAAATCCATATTCCATCCTTTCAATACAGAACGGGTTACACCAAATACAACAGAGTAATCTTTGTCCTCTGCAGGAAATACCGGAACATAACCATCAGGAAACAATGCAACATTAGAATTTGAATTGGAAGGAATTGCATTTCGGAAAAACCCATACCCGATTGCTTTTTTATAAGAGTATCCACCAAAACTATACAATGCCCATTTATCATTAACAGGATAACCTGCATTCATAAAAAACTGTGAAGCCTTTACTTCACTGGCGCCAAAAATTCCAATTTTGAATGGACCTGTAGCCGGATATACTCCTCTTGCAGCACGGGTACTGTCATCTATTCTTTTTGTAGATGAATAGATAGTACCTGTGTAAGGATCGGAACGATTTGTTTCACCCAGTTGCTGATAGTTAATGGTAAAATTCAGAAAACTTTTTTCTTTCCCGAGTTTAAATCCATAGTTCAACCCTGCAAGTATATTAGTACCATCTCCTTCTTTAGCTGTGCCAACCTGCATTTTTGCAAGGCCCTGATTCACTGTTTGTCTTAATCTTAAATTAACAATCCCTGCAATGGCATCGGAACCATATTGCGAAGCAGCACCATCACGCAAAATTTCACTTCGGTCAATGGCAAGCGACGGGATCGCATTCATATCTGTAACAACCATTCCTCTTGCAACAGAAAAGCCAATATGGGGTATTGAAAACTGATGACGACGCTTACCATTCACTAATACCAATATCTGATCGGGGCCCAGACCACGCAATGTTGCGTAGTCAGCATATACCAACGAGCCGTTGATACCATATTTGGCAGAGTTATAAGAAGGTGAAGCAAACTGAAGTTGTTGTCCTAATTCAATCTGACCTGTGTTTTGCAATTCTTTTGAGGAAATAATATCTACCGGAACGGGCCGGTTCACATCAGTTCTGGATTTACCTCGGGTACCGACAATGGTTACACCCCCCAGTGTAGCAAATTCAGTTAAGCTAAAATCATGAACTCCGGGTTTTGAAACTGTAAATTCTTTACTGACATAGCTTGCATGGCTTGCAAGTATTGTCCAGGGAAATTGTTGGTTGCTGCTCAGGCTATACCCGCCTTTTGCATCAGTAGCCGTACTGGATGAAGTTCCTTTTATTTGAAGAGTTGCTCCATCAAGTGCATTTCCATTTTCATCCGTTACTGTACCGCTTATTTTATTCTGGCTAAAAGATAAAGCACAGGTTAACAAAAACACTGACAAAATAAATACTGAAAGATTTTTTTGTTGTTCCATAACAATCAGTTTTGGGATTAACGATAAGTATAAAAGGCGGGAAGTGGCTGTTGTAGGAATAGTATCCGGTATTTAAAGGAACCTGACCCTATTATATCAGGCATACAACAAACCCGGAAATTATTTCCAAATTAGAATAATTTTTCTAATTTGAAAACATTTTCTAATTTAATTTTTTTTGAATCTTCAAAATCAAATAAGCATTACACTATTACTAACTGTAAGCTTATTGTATTCGCTAAGACCTTTAGAAGTAAATGAGGATAAAGCAGGCTCCATAAAGAGCGTTTAAATAAACCTATTGTTGCAGGTTTATCTTTTATTAATTGCTGAGGTATGCAGAAGTGGAAACTAAGAAGGCGGTGTTGCGCTAACCGTTTGTAAGCGCTTTATATGGCTCTGGTTTTAATCCATTACGCCTGATGTGAAAATTAATTCTCTTTTGTGTTTGCGACTACACTTTACCAATTAAGTTTTCCCATTTCGCCTGTATAGCTGGATAATTACGGGCAACTTCCCAAACAGTGTTGAAACTAAAACGGTGGGTGATATCAAATTGATAGCTGGCATCAAAAAGACTATTGAAATCTGAAAGGTCTGTTTGTTAAACAGGGTCTTTAAACATTTGTGCAGGTCCATAAAACACTTCATCATATACAGCGGTTACAATGGGTTCCTATGGTTGCTGCGAAGATGTAAACTTTTCATCAGTTTACTCAATTTTGTTAATCAGTAAAAATATCAAAAAATAAGAGGTTAAAAAAAACAAAAGAAAAAAAATCTTCTCAAATTCAGCAATGATATTTGTTTAGAAAAAGAATGAAACGCAGTTACTTTCCGATACAGAATTTACTAAACACATAATCCAGCACATTTTCATTAGTAATAGTTCCGGTGAGTTCACCAATATGCTGCAGGCATAGTTTTATATCGGGTGCAATTAAATCGGTACTCAGGTTAGCCTGTAAATTTTCCTGTATAGCTAAAAGGTGAGTTTTAATTTTTTGCAGATGTTGCAAATGCCGGGTGTTGGTAATTAATGTGTTTTCAGTATTTATTTCCTGGTGAATTATTTTGTTGTACAATGCAGCAGTAAGCGCTTCAATACCAGTTTTATGTTTTGCAGAAATGTAAATGTAACCGGCATTTTTAGCAGCAGGCGAATGGGCATCTATTTTATTAATTACTACAATATTGTTTTTGTGCTGTATGCTTTGCAACAATTCGGCATCAATATCATTATCTTCTACCAGCAGTATAACAATATCAGCCTGTTCAATTTTTTCCCTGCTTTTTTTTATGCCAATGGTTTCAATTTCGTCAGTAGAATGACTGCGGATGCCGGCAGTGTCTATAAAATGAAAGAGTATGCCTTTAATGTTGATGGTTTCCTCAATGGTATCCCTGGTAGTGCCCGCAATGGCGCTAACAATTGCACGTTCATCATTCAGCAAAGTATTCAGTAAGGTACTTTTACCGGCATTGGGTTTTCCCACAATCGCCACTTTTACACCTTTAGCAACTACATTGCCAAGGTTAAATGAATCTATTAAGGCATTTACTTTCAACAATGAGTTCTCTAATAATTCATTAAATTTTTTTCGGTCAGCAAACTCCACATCTTCTTCTGCAAAATCCAGTTCCAGTTCCATCAAAGCACTAAATTCAATTAGCTTTTCTCTTATTTCAACTAAATCATTTTTAAACCCTCCTTTTAAATTGTGCAATGCGGCCTGCTGCTGTGCATTGGTGTTACTTGCAATTAAATCTGCTACAGATTCGGCCTGTGTTAAATCTAACTTGCCATTTAAAAAAGCACGTTGGGTAAACTCCCCCGCTTTTGCAAGTCTTGCACCTTTGTGTATGCAGGCCTGCATAATTTGTTGCTGTACATAAGCACTGCCATGGCAACTTATTTCTACTACATCTTCGCCGGTATAACTTTTAGGATTTTTAAAAATTGATACCACCACTTCATCAATTACTGCATTGTCTTCTTTTAATAAACCTACATGCAATGTATGCGATGGCTGGCTGCTTAAATCTTTTGAAGTAAATAACTGGTTAATAATTGCAATAGCCTGTTGGCCACTCAACCTGATAACACCAATAGCACCTGTACCCGGTGGTGTAGCAATTGCCACAATAGTATGTTCCCAAACATAAACCTTGTTTTGCATGCAGCAAAGATACCGCCTGTGTTTACTATGCCCGAAATTTATACACTAATTTTTTGCCATCAATTTTTTATCCGTGTCATTAACTTCATCAACAAAATAATGCCTGATGTTGTTGATGGTTACTTCATCGGCGATATCTACAAAATTCTTAAAGGCAGATCCATCGCCGGGCTTAATAATTAACACCATATCATCGGCAGTGCCTTTGGCTAATTTTACTGCGGCCAATTTTTGCAATAATATTTTACGTATGCCTTCGGTTGTAAAATCGGTAACTTTTACTGCAGGATTATTTTCGGGCATGCCTTCGTAATAAAATATTTTATTCTCTTTATCCAGCATAACGGTTAGTACACATGTTTCGCAAACAACATTTTTAATGGTATCATTTTTATCATTTGGTGTAATTACATGCATGGCGGTTGGTGTAGATAATACTGTTGTAAAAACAAAAAAAGTGAGTAGCAAAAATCCTAAGTCCACCATCGGGGTAAGATCTACTCTGGTACTTTTTTTATTTAATTTTTTGCCGTGCTGGTTTTTTGTTTTTGAAATAGTTTCTATTGCTGCCATAGTGGTAAATTTTTAGTAAGAGCTGTAAACAACTGTTTTCCATAAATTTTTTGTCTAAAAAAAAATCCTTCCGCAATTGCGGAAGGATCTATACTTTTAAAAAATTTTTATTTACGAACCCTGTACCAGGAAGGTAATGGGCTGACGGCGGTAAGCGTTTACGTTACGACCGTTTTGGATTGCAGGAGTCCAGTTCTTAGTTTTTTTAATTACTCTTCTGGCCTCATCGCAAATGCCATAACCGGGATCGTTCTCGCAGGTGATATCGCTTAAACTACCATCTTTACTTACCACAAATTTTACAATTACAGTGTGGGTTCCTTCAGGTGCTCCATTATCGCCGGGAACTTCTACATTTAAGTTTTTTTGAAGATAATTTCTCCAGGCACCATCTCCACCCGGGAAGCCGGCTTCAACTTCTACTTTTGTAAAAATCTTACCCTCGTCGTCTTCTACTTTAGGTACCTCAGCAACTCCAGAACCTTTGTCCTCTACCGGAGCAGCAACAATTTGTTCTTTATTATCACTCTCTACAGTTTTTGTACTGATGGCCTGATCTTCTTTTATCTCCTCAATTTTTTCTTCAGGTTTTACCTCTTCATCTTTTACAATTTTTGGAGGGGTAAATTTTACCTGGTTAATTTCCGGAGGTGGTGGCGGCTTTGGCGGTGGTGGCGGTGGCACAACCGGTGGCGGCGGTTCTTTTTTTAACTCTGCCATCTGTGTGTCAACCACATCAATTGTTTCTACAGTATCAGCGCCTACAAACTTTGCAAATACAGACCCCAGAAAAACTAACAGCGCTACAGCTGCAGTTATCAACAAGGCTTTAGTAAGCCTTCTGTTGTAGGATTTGCGCAAGTCGTAAGCACCGTATTGTTTGTTTTTGCCATCGAAAATAATATCGAGGACATCGGCGCTTAAAATTTTATTTATATCCATTGTTACAGACTTTGTTAATTAGATTCGAAATTGAAACAATTCCATAATTTATTTTCCTCCGGGATTAGCTTCTTCAGTTTTTTGAATCAGCATTTCTTCGGTCGGGGTAATATCTACTTCGGCGTAGTGGCCGGGTGGTACATTACTAATGGTCATTTCATCCAGGATGTCGATAGCATTTTTAAAAGTGGCATCCTTGTTGGCTTTAATGATGTACATTAAATCGCCAATAGGAGTGTTTTTTGCTTTAGTTGCAATTATTTCACGTATTTCTTTAAACGTGGAGCTCTTAAACTGCTGACTGATTGTTTCCGGAAGTAATTCACCAAAATAATAAAATACATGATCATCTTTACCAAGCAAAAGCGTCATCGCACCAGAGTTTTTTACTTTTAACTGGTTCTCCGGATCATCTTTAGGCTCGTTCATTGCCATACCTTTTGGTGTACTCATTGTTGTTGTAAATACAAAAAAGGTAAGTAATAAAAACCCAAGATCCACCATTGGAGTAAGATCTACACGTGTAGATAATTTTTTTGGTTTTTTTACGCCGGGGCCTTTTTTATGGCCACCACCCGACGACGTATCCATTTCTGCCATATCAATATGTTTTTAACTCCAAAAGGAGTGGTTAACAAAAATTATTTTGCCTCATCAGCTTTGGGCGGATTTTTCGCCAGCTCTGAATCTCCGGGAATACCTTCAGGATTGGTAACAATCTTGAATTTAAAAATATCATTCTTTTTAAATGCAGCTTTTACATTTTTAAAAGCGGGATATTTTGCGGCATTATCTCCTTTTACCAATAGGTTAAGGTTCTCCATCGATTCACCCTTAAATGCATTGGATACGCTTCTTATCCAATCGGCCAGTTCATTATTTGTGCTGTCGCTGGGTATGCCATCCATTTTTTCTGCAGGCACGGCTTCTTTTAATTGCAGGTAACTTTTTATTTTGCTAAAAGGCATTCCAATAAATTCTGCTTTTTTTAATTGGGCAATTTCTGCAGGGGATAATCCCAAACTTTTGCTGGTATTAATATCATCAATGATAGCATCTTTATGCTTTTTATCATTAAGCATTAAAAAGATCTTACCATCCTTTGCAAGTGTAACAACAATGGCCTCATCTTTTACCACTTTTGTGGATACCGAAGTTGGGGTAGTTATGGTTACAGCCTCAGGCGGTTTTTGCTTAGTTGCCAGTATAAAAAAAGACAACAACAGAAAAGCTACATCACACATCGCCGTCATATCAATGTTGGTGCTTTTTCGTGGTATTTTAACTTTTGGCATTTTAAAAAATTTAGTGATTACTTATAGATGCAAAATGCAGGTTCTTCCATACCTTATTTATACAGAGAAGCAAAACTTTGTGTTAAAGTAAATCCTGATTCATCAATACCATAAGTGATACCATCAATTTTAGTGGTAAAAATATTGTACATTATAATGGCTACTGCCGATGTACCAATACCTAAAGCTGTATTATACAAAGCCTCAGAGATACCTACTGATAATTGTTCTGCAGCTGCACCACCGCCATCGCCACCTAAGTTACCAAAGGCACGAATCATACCTAATACGGTTCCTAACAAACCCAATAAAGTTGCAACCGATGCAATGGTAGAAAGAAACACCAGGTTTTTTTCCAGCATAGGCAATTCAAGCGAAGTGGCTTCTTCTACTTCTTTTTGGATAGCCATTACTTTTTGATCGGTACTTAATTCACCGTTGTTAATCATTTCTTTGTAGCGGTGTAAACCTGCTTTCATTACATTACCAACACTTCCTTTTTGCTTATCGCATTCTGCTAAGGCTGCATCCACATTTTTATTGGCTAAATGATATTGTACTTTACGGATAAAATCGGCATTGTTACCGGTACCGTTTGCTTTTGAAATAGTTAAAAACCTTTCAATAACAAAAGTTAGTACAGTTAAAAAAGATCCAATAAGTAAAGGAACAATAATACCTCCCAAATACATTTTGCTCAATGCGGTTTTAGGACCATGGTGATCAGGCCAAAACCATCCGGCTGTATCAGGCTTATCAAAATTTGAATTGCTGCCCAGCACAAATCTCCATATCATATATCCTGCAAGGACACAAATAATTGGAGCTAATAAAGAAATTGCATTACCCGATTTTTTTACCTGCACTGATGTAGCTGGTTTTACAGTTGGTTTTGTTTCTGCCATGACATTCAATTTTTAATTAGTGAAAAAGTAGATTTTTTAATTTTTGATTTTTAAAATTATTGATTGCACAATTCTACTGAATAAAAAGAATCAAACAATCAATTTTTACTAACATTTACATGTAGGGACGCACAAGTTAATAAAATAATTGAAAGCAACAACCCGACTAATAATTTTTTTTATTTTTTTTTATTTGTGATTCCCAAATCTTCTTTTTACATAAAAAATAAAAAAATAACCCAGTTGTATTATTTATTTACCTTTTATCCTTAAATCCCTTTATTTTAAAAGGTATTCGATATTTTCGTTTATCAACTCTTTCTGTTCAAACTAAAATATAACGCTCATGACCAATTGCTTTAAAAAAATTATTTTTGCATTTTTTGCGGTATCGTTTGCGCTTGGTGCTGCAGCTCAGGATAGACCGGCAGTGCCCCCGGTATTGCCTGCAATGCCGCCAGCAGCCGCACCAAAGCCCGGCCCTAAACCTTACAAAGATGTTATTACCAACAAAGCCCTTACCAGTAAAGGTTTGTTTACAATACACAAAATTGAAGACAGATACTTTTTCGAAATTCCTGCTAAATTATTAACCCGTGATATACTGGTGGTAAACAGGGTTTCAAAATCATCTATTGAAAGTGCTAAACAATTTTATGGTTATGCCGGCGACCAAATTGGAGAAAATGTGATCCGGTTTGAAAAAGGACCTAATAATAAAATTTATTTAAAAAACATTTCCTTTAATGTAAATCCTTCAGACAGTACCAAACCTATGTTTCGTTCTGTTATGAACAGTAACATTCAACCCATATCAATAGCCTTTGATGTAAAAGCCTATGCACCGGATAGTTTGGGTGGTGGAGTTGTAATAGATATCACCGATAACATTACCGCAGATAATGAAATTTTTGGTTTTGCAGGATTTGCCAAATCTCAATTTCAGGCAGGGATTTTTCAGGCCGATAAATCTTATATTATTAGTGTAAGGCCCTTCCCTACCAATATAGAAATAACTACAGTAAAAACATTCACCAAAAGTGCCGGTCCGCAGTTACCCATACCCGGTTTGCCCCCTGCCCCACCAAGCCAGGCTACTGTTACTTTAGAAATGAACAGCTCCATGGTAATATTACCCGAAAAGCCAATGAAGCCACGATACCGTGATAGCCGTGTTGGTTATTTCAGCACAGGCTATACCGATTTTGATGCCAACCCACAGGGTGTAAAAGATATTAACTTAATTGCACGCTGGAGAATGGAAGCAAAACCCGAAGACATGGAGAAATATAAACGTGGTGAACTGGTAGAACCCGTTAAGCCCATCATCTTTTATATAGATCCCTCTACCCCTAAAAAGTGGGTGCCTTATTTAATTGCAGGCATTAACGACTGGCAGGTGGCATTTGAAAAAGCCGGTTTTAAAAATGCTATCATGGGTAAAGAAGCGCCTACCCGCCAGCAAGACAGTACCTGGAGTTTGGAAGATGCCCGTAACAGTGCAGTAATTTATAAACCATCATCGGTTGAAAATGCTTATGGCCCCAGCACCGTGGACCCACGCAGTGGTGAAATTATGGAAAGCCATATCGGCTGGTTTCATAACGTAATGAAATTATTACACGATTGGTATATGATACAAGCCGCAGCAGTTGATCCAAGAGCCCGTAAAATGGTTTTTGATGATGATTTGATGGGACAATTGATTCGCTTTGTATCGTCGCATGAAGTAGGCCATACTTTAGGTTTGCCGCATAACTTTGGTTCCTCTGCAGGAGTGCCTGTAGAAAATTTACGCAATAAAGCGTGGGTAGAAGCTAACGGCCACACGCCAAGTATTATGGATTATGCCCGTTTTAATTATGTGGCGCAGCCAGAAGATAATATTTCGGCAACAGGTATTTACCCACGTATTGGTGACTATGATAAATGGAGTATTGAATGGGGTTACAAATTAATTCCTGAAGCTGCTACTGCAGAAGATGAAGTACCCATTTTAGATAAATGGATTGAAGCTAAGGCAGGTGATAAAAGATTTTATTTTGGCCGCCAGGGCCAGCCTGATGATCCCCGTGACCAGAGCGAAGCCATTGGTGATAATGCCATGATTGCTTCAACTTATGGCATTAAAAATTTACAGCGCATTGTCCCTAATTTAATTAGCTGGACAAAACAACCAAATGAAGATTATAAAGACCTGGGCGATATGTATGATAATGTGGTAGGACAATTTCGCAGGTATATTGGCCACGTAACTTATAATTTTGGCGGGGTATATGAAAATATTAAGAAGAGTAACCAGCCGGGTAACGTGTACGAATACGTTAGTAAAGCCACCCAAAAAGAAGCTGCTGATTTTATAAACAAACAAGTGTTTAGCACGCCTACCTGGTTAATTAATAAAGATATCATAACCAAAACCGGGCTTAACAGCACCACTACTATTTTGAGTGTGCAGGAATCTGCCTTAAACAGAATGCTGAGCACCGGCACCATGAATAAGATGCTGAACGCCGAAGCCGCCATTGGCAGCCAGGCCTACACCGTTAATGATTTGCTGGGAGATTTAAGGCAAAGCATTTTTACTGAACTTACTGCTAAAAAACCAATTGAAATTTACAGGAGAAATTTACAAAAATCTTATGTAGAAAGATTGGGCAGTATTATAAATCCGGCAACTGGCCCACAAGCTGGTATTACTTTTAATTTTGGCAATGCTGCACCGGTAATGGACACCAAAAAATCGGATATCCTTTCTTATTTAAAAGGGCATGCAAGAGAATTGAAAGCTGCGATTGATGCTGCTGCTATTGGTACAGCAGATAAATCAACCAAATATCATTTACAGGATTTAAGCGACAGGTTGAGGAAAACGCTGGATCCTAAATAAGTTTAGAATTATAATTGTAACAGGCGCTTTGTAATGAAGCGCCTGTTTTTTGTTTTATGATGACGAATAATTCAACCGTTTGTCTAGCGAATCGCAACAACCCTTTCCGAACTTCTTATAAATACTTCTTACTCAAAACATCAAGAGTTTTATTCAAAACATTCGACATTAATCAACAACGAATCGGGTATAGATTTTTTGAAATCCTTAAAATCTTCCGCTGAAGATAAAAGATAATTTTTACTTGGTTCTAAACTATCAATTACCACTAAAAGACTGAATGGTGTAATTGGCAAATTACTTTTTCCAATTACTTTTCTATCGTTGTTATATTCTTTATTATTAAATTTAAATGTGTAGTAAATATTTACGCTGCTTGATTTTGGAACATGATTTATCATATAAACAATGCTACTTATAATTGTTTGAGATTTGCAATTTTTTAAGTACGCTTTTTGCTTTGCAACTAAAAATCTATTATAAATGTCAAAAAAAAGAAGATACATAAGTACTGAACAAAAAACGAATACTGCTATTTTTTTAAAATTCTTATGCATTAAAAATTATCATTTACTTATTAATTGATCTGCTTTCAAACCAATTTAACTAAAAGCTGTTTAAATTAAAAGGGGCATAAAATTCATAACGTTTGGAACTGGTCGCCTAAGATATTACAAAATGCATTGAAGAGTATTAAACATGAATATTAAATATTGAATATTTTCTTTCCTTACTCATACCTTAACGCATCAATCGGATTTAATTTACTGGCTTTTATGGCAGGGTATAAACCGGCGGCCAGGCCTACCAGTGAGCAAACAATTATTCCGCCTATTATCCAGCCCCAAAGCAATACTAAACCGGATTTTAAAAGCATGGCTATTAAATTTCCTAAAAGAATTCCTACAATAATTCCTACCACGGCACCCAACAGGCTAATTAAAACCGACTCCCATAAAAACTGGTTGCGGATATCTTTCCTGGTTCCGCCCAGCGCTTTTATCAATCCAATTTCTTTGGTACGTTCGTTTACAGCCACCAGCATAATATTCATCAACCCTATAGATGAAGCCAGCAACGTAATTAATGCTACACCAATAATTCCCTTTTCTAAAAAACCCAGGTTGTTTAAAAGTGTTGCAGCTATGCTGTCGCTTTTATCAATAAAAAAATTATCTTCTTCTTTTACATCCAATTTACGAATGGGCCTGAAAGCTCCTTTGGCCTCTCCTACCGCAACATCCATTAAATTAATATCGCTTACCATTACAGCAATTACAAACGATGAATTTTGAGACGCATACAGGCGACGGATATTATTGTAAGAGGTGATGACCACTTTACCCGTGTTAAAAAAAGCACTGGAACCTTTATCTTCCAAAACCCCCAGCACACGATACGGAATACTATTTACATTTATTACAGCATCTACTGCTTTTGCACTATTGCCCGGGTATAATTTTTCGGCAACGCCGCTGCCAATTACACAAACATTACGGCCGCTCTCTACATCTGCTGCAGTTAAATTTCTGCCATAAGCAATTTTGTACCCGTTTAACTCCAGGTAATTTTCATCGCCACCGGTAACGTTTATATCAGGGTTTGTTTTTTTCTTTTCGTTATTTACCACAATGCTGCCTGCACCACGCAGGGCAAGGCCAACCATTGCCGGAAAAGGATACCGCTCCTTAAATGCTTTTGCTTCTTCGTAAGTAATTATTTTACCTATGCTTGATTTTTTTTCTTTTAAAGCAGACTTGCTTGTTTTTTTTACGTCACGCTGAGGACCACCGCCAAACCTTACATTCCTATCTTTAAACCTAACACTAAAAGCATTTGCCCCCATTGTAGAAAAACTGCTGGTAAGGCTGTTGCTGGCGGCTTTTAATGAAGTTAAAAACCATATCAGCGCACCAATGCCTAATGCAATGATGGCTACAGTAATGCCGGTTCTTAAACGGTTACTGCTGATGTTGCGCCAGGAGAGTTTAACAGTGTCTTTAAAAGTCATTGTAAATTATTAACCCTAAAGTTAACAACAGAAAATTTACAGTAACAAAAACTTTTATGAATGGTAGCAGAAAAAATGTACAACAGCAACCCAATTATAAATTATGGGTGTACATTAGAATTGAACTAACGGTGTGTGATTTTATTTAGTAGTGTAACCAGTCTGTAATTAAATGAGGTAACACGCCCAATACAATAATGATGGCTGCAGTAATTACCAGTAAAATTTTAAATGCCGGAGTTACATCCCATTCCTGTACGGCGGCATCGTTAGGTTCTTTAAAATACATGGCTTGTATTACCCTGAAATAATAATAGGCACTTATAGCTGCACATAATACGGCAAGCACAACCAACCACAAATTATGGCCGTTACTAACTGCCGCCATCAACATATAAAATTTACCCATAAAACCTGCTGTTAAAGGAATGCCCGTAAGTGATAATAAAAATATGGTAGCCGTTAAAGCCAATACAGGTTGTTTTTTGGCAAGGCCGTTAAATCCGTCAACGGTATAATCATTCATTTTTATTAACACGGCAAAAATACCTATCGTTGCCAGGCTATATGCCGCAGCGTACAACACCAATCCCTCTAAACCTTTTTCGTTAAGCGCAAATAAGGCAAATAACATAAAGCCGGCCTGCGCAATACTGGAGTAAGCCAGCATACGTTTTACGCTTTGCTGAAACACGGCGGTAAGATTGCCGATTAATAATGTGGCAGCGGTAATAATAATAATTAATTTTTGCCATTGCGGTTGTACACTTCCAAACGCATTTTCAAAAAGGCGCACAAATGCAAAGAACCCCGCAGCTTTTACAATTGTTGCCATAAAGGAAGTAAAAACTGTAGGAGCTCCATCGTATACATCCGGCGTCCAGAAATGAAATGGCGCAGCAGAAACTTTAAAAGACATGGAGATTAATAAAAGCACCAGGCCTACAGCAATCATTGGTGGCATTGCGCCTGCACCCATATTTATTTTATCTAAAAAGAAAGATGCAGCAGGCGTACCACCGTAAATAAATGCAATACCCATAAGCATAATACCGGTGGAAAAAGCACCCATCAAAAAATATTTCAATGCTGCTTCGTTACTTTTTAAATTACGTTTATCGCTGCCGGTTAAAATATACAAAGGGATGGAAATAATTTCGATCCCGATAAACAGCATCAGTAAAGTATTAAAAGTTGCCACCAGGCAAACACCGCAAAGCACAAAAAACATCAGGGCAAAATATTCTGCAACATGGCTGCCCACTTTTTCTACATCGCGGCCGCTTAATAAAAAATACAGCAGTGTACAGCTTAACATTACCGTAATAAAAGTAAGGTTAATGGGAGTGGTATGCAGCATACCTTTTACATCAATTGCAAAAAATGGGTCCCTGGTATATAATTCTAAACTATTAGCGATGAGAATAAGCAGCAAGCCGCCGATAGCCATATATTTTGGCGTGCTTTTATTTTTAATAAATGCACCCGACAACATCATTACTACACCCCAAACTGCTGTTAAAATAATTGCGTTCATATACCCCTATCCCCAAAAGGAGGACTGCTTATTTTAATTGTTAATTATTTATTTTTTCCCATTATTAATATTACTGCATTCTTTGTTAAATCAAACATGGGTTGCGGATACACTCCTATTAAAAAGATGGCTACCACAATTACTCCCAGTATTATTTTTTCGTTAAGTGCAATTTCTTTTACGCTTGCTGTGAGTGCATTTATTTCGCCATAAAAAACTTTTTGCACCATATTTAAAGTGTATACGGCTGCAAGAATAATACTGATACCTGCGATGGCGGCATACCAGGTATTAAATGTAAACAAGCCAGCGAACATCATAAACTCACCCACAAAAGCATTGGTTAATGGCAGGGCAATATTAGCCAACGCAATTACTACCAGCATAATGGTAAGCACTGGCGCTTTGTGAGCAATGCCGCCTAACTGAGATATTTTTCTTACCCCGGTTTGTTTTTCAATCAACTCAATTACTATCCACAACCCAATTATATTTATACCATGACTGAACATTTGTATCATTACGCCCTGTATACCCACTTGCGTGGAAGAAAAAATAGCAGCGCACATTAAACCAATATGGGCAATGGAAGAATAGGCCACTAATCTTTTTAAATCATCTTGTTTGATGGCTAACAGGCTGGCGTAAATCATTCCAAAAACTGAAAGGCCAATTACCAGCGTATCATATTTTTCAACAGCTGCAGGAAATAAAGGCACTAACCAACGCAGCACGGCAAACACACCCATTTTTACCATTATGCCACTCAGTACCATGGTAACAGCAGTGGGTGATTGCTCGTAGGTGTCGGGCTGCCAGGTATGAAAAGGAAAGATGGGCATCTTAATAGCAAAGGCAGTAAAAAATAACCAGAATAAACCAAACTGTTGGTTGAAAGAAATGTGCCGGCTAATTTCATAAAAAGAACTTAAAGCAAAAGAGGCCTGGTGGTTTTGTGTTACTGCAGGCGTTTGCAGGTATACATAAATAATACCTACCAACAGCAACAACGATCCGGCAAAAGTGTATACGAAAAATTTAAAAGTAGCTTGTATTCTTTTTTCTCCGCCCCAGCGGCTGCATAAAAAGTAAACAGGTATTAAAGCCAGCTCCCAAAAGAAATAAAATACCAACGCATCCATAGCGGTAAATACGCCCATTAAACCTGCCTGTGCTAATAACATTAATCCAAAAAATGCATTTGCATTTTTATAAGAAGTTTTATAAGTGGCTGCAAAAATTATGGGGAAAGATACGGCTGTTAATAAAGTTAATAAATGCCCCATGCCATCAAGGCCAATATTAAAACTTGCGCCAATCTCATGCATCCATGCGTAAGAATCTGCCAGGCCGCTTAAGAATTTGTCGTTAGCATACCTGATACTAACCAATGAAATAAGTAAGGTTACAATGGAAGAAAATAAAGCAATGGCTTTAGCATTCTTTTCACTCTTAATAAAAAAGCAAAGCAAACCGGCAATAAGCGGAGACCATATTAATAATTCAGGAAAACGTAACCCAAGATTTTGCATATTTAATAACTTCTAATTACAAAAACAATTGTACAATAAATAAAACTAAAATTCCAATTACCATCAGTAATACATAAATACCCACGTAACCACTTTGCAGTAAACGCATTTGGCGGCTGCCGTAATTTACAGCCCGGCCTACTCCATTTACAAAACCATCAATACCTTTTTTCTCTACCACATTATTGAAAAATGCTGCAAGCGCCAGTAATGGTTTTACAATTACCGCATCGTACAATTCATCTACGTACCATTTATTTTCCAGCACTTTTCCTACGCCAGTTTCGGCAAGTTCTGTTTTTTGATATTTACTAAATTTATTCCAGGCATATAACAAAGCTGCCAGTGCGCCAATAACAGAAACAGCCATTAATGCATATTCTGTAGAATGTGATAAAGGCGGATGTGCAGTAATTAATTTATTACTGCCTGCAAAAATGGGTTCTAAAAATGCTTGTAACCTGTGACCACCATGCATAAATACTTCGGGAATGCCAACCCAACCGCCAACTATAGCAAGTAATGCTAAAACAATTAAAGGGATAGTAATTGCTTTGGGGCTTTCGTGCAGGTGATGCTCCTGATCATGCGTTCCCCTGAATTTTCCTAAAAATGTCATGGCATATAAACGAAACATATAAAAGGCTGTCATCAATGCACCCAAAACTCCTATTATCCAATACACCATATTTTTTTCAAACGCATGAGCCAGTATTTCATCTTTACTAAAAAAACCGGAGAAAGGTGGCATGCCTGCAATGGCTAAACAGCCAATTAAAAAAGTAAGGTGCGTAGTACCCATGTTTTTTTTTAGTCCGCCCATGTTACGCATATCCTGCTCGCCGCTCATGGCATGAATTACACTGCCGGCACCTAAAAATAATAAGGCTTTAAAAAAAGCATGCGTCATTACATGAAACACTGCGCCGGTATAAGCGCCAACACCCAAACCTAAAAACATATAACCCAACTGGCTAACGGTGCTGTATGCCAGCACTTTTTTAATATCGTTTTGTTTAAGGGCAATTGTTGCTGCAAGTATAGCAGTAGCTAAACCCACTATTGCCACCACAGATTGTGTTGCCGGGGCCATGGTGTATAAGATATTGCTCCGAGCAATCATGTAAATACCTGCGGTAACCATTGTTGCAGCATGTATTAATGCCGACACTGGCGTTGGGCCGGCCATTGCATCGGGCAGCCAGGTGTACAAAGGAATTTGTGCACTTTTGCCCATGGCACCTACAAATAATAATAAAGTGATACCGGTAATATCAAAAGTGGTTATTTTTCCTGAAGAAAATAAAGCAGGAACGGTTTCAAATACGGTAGTAAAATCAACTGCACCAACTTTTGCAATTAACCAAAACACAGCGAGTAAAAAACCAAGATCGCCAATACGATTCATTACAAAAGCTTTTTTTGCTGCGTTGTTGTAATTATTATTTTTAAACCAAAAGCCAATTAATAAATAAGAGCAAAGGCCCACACCTTCCCAACCCATGAACATAATAACATAGTTGCCGCCCATTACTAAAAGCAACATTGAAAAAACAAAAAGATTTAAGTACGCAAAATATTTTGCAAAATCTTTGGGCTCTTCATCATGCATGTATGATGTGGAATACACATGAATTAAAAAACCCACACCGGTAATTATTAATAAGAACAGCGAAGACAATTGATCTACCTGAAAATCGAAACCAATTTTTAATGATTCGATATTTATAAAATTGAAGTAATGAATATTGTATACGCTGCCATTTTTTACACCAAAAAAAACAAACAGGCTGATAACGAAAGATAATAAGATAACACCGCTGCCGATGATACCAGCCAAAGATTTTGACAAATGTTTACGGCCTAATCCATTAATTAAAAAACCCAGTAACGGTAAAAAAGCAATAAGCCAAATAAGCTGTGAAACGTTGTTCATAATTTAGTTAAAAGTGAAAATTCAAAATTTAAAAAAGTAAATTTGCTGATTTCTTTTTTTTGAATTTTTATTTTTTAATTTTTAAGCCTGTTTAAATAATTTACATCTACCGAGTGTACATTACGGTACATCATTACAATTATGGCAAGGCCTACAGCAACTTCTGCGGCTGCCACCACCATAATAAAAAATACAAAAATTTGTGCATCGCTTACAACCGAAGGCATTGATTTACCAATGGCGGCAGCTGCATGCATTTTAGAAAATGCAACCAGTAATAAATTAACTGCATTCAACATTAACTCGATGCACATAAAAATAATAATAGCATTACGGCGGGTTAAAACCCCAATAATACCTATGCAGAATAACGCAACTGCTAAACCGATGTACAATTTTATTTCCATAATTAAAAACTTCTGCAACCCTGCGGGCAATTGAAGAAGATTATATTTTATTGATGAATCAATTTTTTAAATTTATAATTTAACATATACGCCCATGCCCAGCGTTGATGATGCCGGTGCTACCGAAAAAATATCCTGTATTTTTCTTTTTGCTATTCCGTTAAAAATATCCACTGCTTTGTAAGAGGCTCCCTTGGTTAAAAATTTTACAATTAACCCAGATGCGATGCTGCTTAATGCGCCAATCAATGGTTTTTGATAATCTTCTTTTATTGCTGCTTTGTCCATGGCTTTTATGGCGCTGTAAGCTGCAATAGCGGAGCCTGCATATGCTGCCACCTTATAAACAGTTCGTCCGGTTTTAAAAGTGTTGAATAATTTAACAGCCTGGTTACTTTTTTTAAGCCCGATAATTTCTGCCACCTTGGCTACTTTAGGAATGGATATTTTGCCCAAAGAAAATTTTGGTGCAAAGCCACGTTGTACATTCAACACTTTGCCTAAAATTTTATCAAGGCTAAGGTTGTTTAAATCAATTTGTGCCATTGCATTTCCGGCAGTGCTACAAATAATAACAATCAATACAATTATTTTTTTCATCTTAAGTAGATAATTTGTTTATTGTTCTTTTTTACTTATCACTACTGCACCAATCATGGCACTTAAAAATAATACACTGCTTATTTCAAAAGGCACTACATAATCTTTAAATAAAACCTGACCCAGGTTTTTTATTAATCCGTAATCGCCGGTTTGCATTTCCATTAAGCCTTTAACTGCATTAGTTTTGGTTAAAGCTGCAATTAGTATTAAAAATAAACTGCCGCCGGATAATACACCTGCAAACTGCACCAGCTTATTTTTTTGCGGTTCTGCATTAATATTTAAATTCATCAGCATTACTACAAATAAAAACAACACCATAATTGCACCGGCGTACACAATAATGTTTACGATGGCCAAAAATTGGGCATTCATTAAAATGTAATGCCCCGATATTGCAAAGAAGGTAACTATTAAATACAATACACTGTGCACCGGATTTTTCCGGGTAATCACCATCAGCGCACTGCCAATTGCCAACGCTGCTAAAAACCAAAATAATATTTGTGTTATGTTCATCTTAAATAACTGTTTCCTTTTTTGCTTTATTACCCAAAGCTTTTTTATAAGCTTCCGGCTGTTGTACAGGGTGAGGAATTAATAATTCTTCTTTATTATAAATAAATTGTTTGCGCTGGTAATCGGCTGGTGCAAATGTTTCGCTTAAATAAATAGCATCTTTAGGGCAAGCCTCTTCGCACAAGCCGCAAAAAATACAGCGCAACATATTAATTTCATACTTGGCAGCATACTTTTCTTCCCTGTACAAATCTTCTTCACCATTTTTTCTTTCTGCTGCTTCCATTGTTATTGCCTCTGCCGGGCAGGCTACGGCGCATAAGCCGCAGGCCGTACAATTTTCTCTGCCTTCTTCATCCCTGTTTAAAACATGCAAACCCCTGAACACCGGACTGAATGGACGTTTTACTTCCGGATAATTTATGGTTGGTTTCTTTTTAAAGATGTGCATGAAAGTTATGATCATACCTTTAAAAATTGCAGGCAGATACATCCTTTCAAAAAAACTCATCGGTTTTCTTTCTACCTGTTTTACCCTGTTGGTTAATGCTTGCATATTTATAAAACCATTTAAGGTTTATTTAAAATTATTTATTTATAAATAAAAGTATTCCGCCGGTGGCCAGCATGTTCACTAAAGCTAAAGGTATTAAAACCTTCCAGCCAAGGTTCATTAACTGATCGTATCTAAAACGTGGTATCGTCCACCGCACCCACATAAACAAAAATAAAAAGCCCACCACTTTAGCCATTAAAACAGCAATGCCCAGTAACGCCGCCCAGTTGGGTGCCATGTTAGCTTCATTTACAAACGGACAATCGTAACCACCAAAAAATAAGGTAGCCATAATTACACTGCTTACAAACATATTAATGTATTCCGAAAATAAATAAAAGCCCAGTTTCATGGATGAATATTCGGTATGATAACCGCCGATCAATTCATTTTCTGCTTCGGGTAAATCGAAAGGTGTACGGTTACATTCTGCAAAAGCGCAAATTAAAAATATTAAAAAGCCTAATGGTTGATAAGCCACATTCCACCAGTTACCGGTTTGCTGCTGCAAAACAATTTCCTTTAGGCTGAGGTCGCCTGTTATCAGTATCAATGCTATTAACGAAATGCCCATGGCCAGTTCGTAACTGATTATTTGAGAGGCAGCCCTTAAACCTCCCATTAAAGAAAATTTATTGTTACTGGCCCAGCTGCCAATCATAATACCATACACCCCTAAACTTACCACACCAAATACATACAAAATACCAACATCTACATCGGCAATTTGTAAAGATATATCCCTGTCGAAAAGATGTACCGTATCGCCCCATGGAATTACTGCACTGGTCATTATTGCGGTAAGCATGGCCAGCGAAGGGCCAAGGATAAATAAAAATTTAGAAGAAAAATCAGGAATAATTTCTTCCTTAAAAAATAATTTTAAACCATCGGCCAGTGGTTGCAAAATACCAAAAGGACCTGCTCGGTTGGGGCCTCTCCTGTCCTGCAAAATTGCAGCTACTTTACGCTCTGCAAAAGTGGTGTACATGGCAATACCCAGCGATGCCATCACCACAACCAGTATTAAAACTAATTTTTCTATTATCAAAGCCAGATCAATTGCTAAAAGCATAGTTCTTTATTAAAATATTTTTATTCTTTTATTAATCCCCATTGTGTTGATTCGCCTTCGCCTTGCCGGTAGTTATTAGATTTTGTAAAATCATCCATGTGCGCCGGTCCATCTATTTCACTTAAATGAACAGCAGGATTATTTACTTCACTTACATTATGTATGTTCATTAAAAGTTTAGGATCACGGCCTCCCATTACTTTTTGTATGGTTTCTCCAGGCATCACAATATCTACATAATGCCCCTGCCCTATCACCGAATGCCTGCTGATAACTGTTGGGCCTTCAATAACCCAATCATAAGTTTTCTTTTTATCAAAGCGGCAGGTATTGCAAATCCATCCGGGTTTTGGCGCAGCCCCCTGTGGGCCATCATAACTCTGCACTTCGCCCCACTCATCTTTACGTGCAGTAACACGATATACTTCATCGCCACGTAACCATAAAGTTGTTTTGCCGCAACATTTTGGGTTTTCGCAATTGCGGTGTGCATCTACCGGTTTGGTAAACCATACCCTGTTTTTAAAACGGAATGTTTTATCAGTTAATGCACCCACCGGACATACATCAATCATGTTACCGCTAAAATCATTGTCGATGGCTTTGGAGATATAAGTGGAAATTTCTGCATGATCGCCCCTGTCTAAAATTCCATGTACACGGTTGTCCGTTAGTTGGTCGGCAACATAAGTGCATCGGTAACAAAGTATACACCTCGTCATGTGCAATTGTATATAAGGCCCAATATCTTCCAATTCAAAAGTTCTTCTTTTAAATTCGTAACGGGTGCCTTCTTTTCCATGTTCGTAACCCAAATCCTGCAAATGACATTCGCCTGCCTGATCACAAATAGGGCAATCAAGCGGATGATTGATCAATAAAAATTCCACCACTCCTGCTCTTGCATCTTTTACTTTATCGCTGGTAATATTTTTTACAATCATGCCATCCA
>JAYURK010000176.1:0-30471 GCA_043756235.1 Ferruginibacter sp.
ATGGATTAATCAATTTTCTTGCAGACTATATCAGCAATAAATATGCTATAAACCCTTATCCACACTGCATTTAATAACTTTTTAAGGGACGACTAAGTAGAGGATCAACTTCTTCGTTGGGTACACAGGCATGCGAATGCAATACTACAAAACGGTTGTAGGCATTGCTGTTAGTCTTATCAAGCCCATACAATTTGTAAGCAAGCCCAAACTTGCCGGTGTAGGCATTACCAATTTTATATTTACCTACAGAGCTGCATAAACTGTTGGGTGTATTAGAGAATTGAATAGCGCCTGTATTTGTTTTACCACTTCCATGTGTTACAAGGCCAGAAAGTTCTACCGAATCTTTTTTTAAATTATAGACGAAGAATCGCTTTTTACCCGGTTCTATTTTCATATCTATCATAAAACAATACCTGCTGTTGAAATGATTTTGGGTAGTATACGAAGCCATACCCTCTGCCTTTTGCTTCAACCTTGATAAAGCGTTTTTTGCTGTTTCGTCTTTTTTTACTTTAAAAGAAACTGCTGATGCTTTGTTGCTGAATTTTGGTTTGTACCAAAAAAAATAAGCTAACGCCGTGATGCCGGCCAACACCAGCAGCACCGTGGCAGAAAGTTTTATAAAAAATTTCATGGAAGTTTTATTAAGGCGTAGATGCCTAACGAAACTGTTTCCACAAAATTTTTTATGGGGTGTTAAAGAAAATAAAATTAATCAACCGCAAAAGCAAATAAAGAATAGGACTGATCCATGCTGCCCATTGCCATCATTACAAACGCATATTCGCCTTTGGGCAGCGATGATTTATCAACTATCATCTGGTAATAATTATCTTTTACTTTTTTTATACTTAGCGTGTATTTGTTAGTTGTTTTTTTTGATTTACCCATTATGCCCATTGATTGCAATAAGATTTTGCGTTTGCCTTTACCCGGGTCCATACTGTACAAAGAAATGCTTTGCGTGGGATCCATCATGGAAGCCATTGGGTTTTGCATCATAGCAGGGTCCATACCATTTGCCTTCATCATCGAATCGGCCTGCGGCGATGAGGTTGCAGCACCGACAGCTTCGCCATTATAAAAAATAAAAACTAAATTATTACCGCTGGTTAATCTTACCGGCGATTTTTCGCCATCCATTTCATAACCCTGGTCCATACCGCCCATGCCCATCATTTTTACTTTCATTTCCTGTTTGGAACTTCCTTTCTCCAGCCGCATTAGTGTTGTTGCACTGTCTTTTTTCAGCAAACAAATTTCATTACTGTATTCAGGAATGGGATAATCCGTTGATGGATTTTGTGCCACTAAAAATATACCGCTCAACAGCAAGTAACATCCTGATAAAAATATTTTTTTCATTATAAATATTTATTTAAGGTTTATTTATTTTTTTTATCTGCCGATTTTCCAAAACGCCAGCCTGCAAAAACCTGTACTACATTATTTTTTGCATCCTCGCTGGTAAACGAGGGCCGCTGAAAACTTTGCAAGTCTTTATATACTTTGGCTAAACTTACATTATACCTTGCGCCAATAACCAATCCTGCAACCGGGTGCACTTCGGCACCTAACGCATACCCATAATCTATACGGTTGTACAAATTCATTATATTATTATAACTGCCCGATGAGCCGCCGCTGTTTTTTGTACTGTCGGCCTGGGCACTAACCAAGTAAGCTGTTTGTGCACCAAATAATAACGAAACAAATTTGGTGATGTTGATAGAAGCCAGCTGGCCCATCTGTATATAATCCAAATTTACATTGCCGGTGTTATTGCTGGTTTTATAATCGTATCCCTGGCGGGAGAAAACTAATTCCGTTCGGGAACTGAGGATTTTTTTTGATGGTGGTGCCAAAAATAGCCCCACATTAAAACCCGATTTATTACTGCTGTTAATGGATGATGCGTTGCTAACTTTAGCAAAGTTAACCCCGGCTTTTATGCCAAATTGTGCCTGCACCAAAAAAGGAATGATCATAATAAAAATGAATAGAATCTTTTTCATATCAGTTGTTTTAATTTCTTTTTTAAAAATTAATTTTTGTTTTTATGTGTATATAACTTAAAGCCCATAGCGCTAAGCTTGCCGCTTTTTAATCGCTGCTCTTCCAGTCTATACCAAAAGCAAAAACAGTAAATTCTTTTAATTCCATATTTTTTACCCATACAAATCCATATTCTCCTGCTTCTAATTGTTCGGGTAATTGTACCTGGTAGTTGTCTTTACTTATCATTTTTACACTAAAGTTGATGAGCTTGCCTTTGGCTTCATCTTTATCTGTAAGTACACCTTCTTTGCTGGTAATAGTTACTTCTCTTTTTTGTTCTACTGGTACAAAAAGATAAAGTTTAATGTAAGAAGTAAGATCAATAACATCGCCACTGGTTTTTATAAAAAATATAATATCTTTTTTTGCAACAAAACGTATTTTAGATGAAGTGGCATCCATACTTAAAAATTGTTTAGCACCTTTTAAGCCCAGCGTTTTCTTTTTTGTAAGCATCAGGGCATTGGCATTTTCTAATTTTATCAATTTGTTACCCTGTTTATCATAGTAATAAGGTTGATTAATATATTCGGGTGTGGGTAAAATTATCTCAGTTATTAATGCAGGTTTTGCAACTGATTTAGCTGCCGGTTTTTTTGCAATTTTATTTTGATGTTTTACAATAATGGTATCATATTTTGCGCCTTTTTTTACAGTTCTGTTTTGGCCTTGCAAGGGTACATAAATGCACAAGGCAATTATAAAGAACAAGGGCGCAGACCTTAAACTTTTTTTCATCATTTAGTTTTTAATGAATAAACTTACCCGATTAACGGTTATACTGCAATAGCACAAAAGTTAGTTGCCAAAAAATATTTTTATCAATTAAAAATATGGAGCTGATACCTGCTGAATAACATTCTAAACAGTGATTATGCCGGTGCTTTAATTATTCACCTGAAAGCGTGAATTTGTTTATTCTTCCCTCACTTTTTTCACTGATATTTTATAATAAATTTCCCTTACTCCAGGTGGGCTTTCTAAAATAATCTGTTCTTCATCTTTAGCAATAAATTTTATATACTGTGGCAAAGCAGGCTTGCCATAAAATACCATCATGGCCATTTGTGATAAATCTATTTTGCCCGTAACCGTTTCCCTTGCACTTGGTGGTGGCGGGCAAATAAACTTAAACCGGGTAAGCTCAATTGGGTAGGGGATAAAAAATATTTCTACAATGGGGTAGGGCTGGCCGGGAGGATTTGCCGGAGTAATTTTAATTTGCCTTGCACCCGCTACATGAAAAATGCCTGTGTTTGAATTTGGATTTGTAACAATTTTTATACAGTTGTCCGTCATTACTTCCATTTGGTTTTTAATATTTACAACCGCCGGTTTATCTTTTTGCAACAAAACAATAAAACTACCCTCATCCCTGTTGGTAGTAACACCGCCCCATGCTTCTGGCGAGCCGCCAACTATTGCAGCTACCATTTTTACTTCATAAGCATCATCGTAAATGGTAATGTTACTTACTAATTTTGGTACATTATATCTGTTAAGAAAAGAGGTTGACGATTGCTTTTCAACAGTTACTGCCACAGGGTTTTGTTGCGGTATTTGTGCCGGTGCCTGAAAAATTGCAGAGCCGCTGTGCGAAGCAGAGATTAAGCCTGTAGCACTGCTGCCTCCTGGAATTACATTTACACTCCATTTCATTGGAGGATATTCAACTATGCCAAGAGGTATTAATTCTGCATCTTCATCCGTATCATCCCAGAATGCACCAATTATTTGTAACCTCCGTGTTCCATTCACTTTTACCCTTGCTGATGCAGGACTAATTTTTGCTCTGCTAAAATTTACATAAGCACTAAAATGATGAATAGCTGCAGTAATTGTTTTGGCAAGAGAATCTAAAACAGTTTTATTGAGTGCAAACCATTTTCCTTTATCATCCTGCATGGCCATACCCATCAGTAATGGCGAATTGCCTTCTGTGTCATTATCAGAATAATAATAAACGAGTTGAAGCTGTTTATTAAAATTAACACCAGATGGTTCCATTTGATAAGCTTTCCCATTTCCATTGGGCATTAAATTGGTAGTGGGCTGAATGCTGAATGTTGTTTTCTTTGATACGGCTCCTTCGGGAATAATCAATCTTATTCTTCCATCGGATGAAGTGAAACTGCCGCCTTCCTTTCCAATTTTCATTGTCGTTTTTTCTCCATCGGGTTTGCCAATTGCTGTAAGGGCTGGAGTAGTAACTGCATCTTCAATAGAATTTAGTTGAGCGGATACATTAAGAAAAGTAAATAAAGGAATTACAATAAATATTTTTTTCATTTTACATATTTTTCATTTTTTGTAAATACCATTCTTTATACAAGTTGAAAAAAACACTTGATATTTATTGTTAAGAATTTTCCTTTCTGTACATTTTCACCATTAGCTAACTGAATAAAATACATACCCGGCTGCAGTGATTACAATGAAACAATTTCTATTGCTGTCTGTATATAGTGAGGGTATACTTTTGTTCCAGGCCGTTTGCCATCATACTTGTAAGCCGGCAACGGCAGCCTTATTTTAAAAAAACTTATTGTTGATAACTTAATAAAATTTCTTACGGTTGAAATTCGAAATACACTTTGGAGGCAAGCTTCTACTAAAATTATTTTATCATTATTGAGCTTCTGAAAGTGTGTACTCTATAATCACCGCACGAAGGCCTAAAGCTGAACTGGACCATGCGCTGGGAAATGGCGTAGTATAAACATTCAGGTAATAAGTATATAAAGTGTTATCTACAATATTGCTAAAAAAATTTACAGGTGTGGTGTAGGCTGCCAAACCTGCTGAACCTGATGAATTAACTACGCCTATATTCTCCGGAAAAAAATTGCTGAGGATAGTCTTTCTGTAAAAAACCGTTTGCAAATTTTGTGGAGCAGAAAAATCTTCCAGGTAATAAGTAATGTTTATCATTTTAGCGCCATGTGGCAAATGCACAGGGGCAACTATTCCGTTTGTAGCGGCAGTATTTCCCATAAAAATACTACCCGACCCAAGACTGACAGTTGTGGTATCCCTGCTAAGAAATCCCCTGAAATCGCTGCCCGAAAGATTATAGAATAAGGTTTTGGGTGTAGCATATTTAAATGAATCGGCCTTAATATTACCGCTAACCTGTAATTTTTCAGAAGGATTTAAATTTCCAATTCCCATATTGCCTGTGTTGGTAATAACCATCCTGTTTGCATTACCGTTGGTTCTAAACTGAAGTCCATTTAAATTACTTACATTATTATATACAATGCCTCCGCTTGCTGCATCAGAAGCGTTGCCAAACAGTACGGCGCTTTCGCTTAAATCTGGGGTAAGTAAATTTAAATAGGTATTAGTACTTCCCTCAATTATTGCCCCGGGAAAATAGCCGCTATTATACCCGGAAGAACCATTTACGATGTGCAGCTTTGCTCCAGGGCTGGTAATGCCTATACCGAGAAAATTTTTGAAGTAGCCATTGCCGTTTGTAAAGTTGCTGTAAAATACCGGTTCTCCTAAAGCATTGCGGTATTCCAGTTGTCCGCTTGTTGGAACAGTATTGTTATAAAACAGTCCATCTCCTGCGGCAGAATGTTTCATCAATGCCTGGCTAACGGGAACGTAGAGGTTTGTATTTTTCCATTCCATTCGCCCCGTTGCAGAATCGAAGGTTACATAGCTTGATAAGCCACCAATACGCTGGTTTCCTTTTACATCTAATGTTGCCTGCGGTGTGGTAGTGCCGATGCCTACATTTTGTGATTGGGCTTTCTCTGAAATTAAAAAAGAGGTAACAGCCCAAAAGCATAAGATGAAGAATGAAAATTGTTTCATGCTGCAAAATTTTTGTAAAGCAGTTTTGTTGCTCCCGGTGATATTATTTTATTTATAAGTGCAGCATAAAAGTATTTAGCAGGTAAAGCAAAGTCAATACCACAAAAGTTAGTGACAAGGGTTTAACCTTTTATAAAGGCTTTAGTTGTGTTGTTCAGCAAAAAGCGGGATAACTAATTTCACATAATTGTTTCATCCCCAAAAGCAATGATGCTTATCTTCTAAAACAAGTTTTGTGAAGGCAGTTATTGTTTTTACTGAAGGTACAATGGGTAAGGGTGCCATTTTAAATCTGCTCTCATCCAGTAAATTTTCCAATGATTTTTTGTTTTTACAAATGTTGCTTTTGCAACAGGGTGCTCTAAAATAACTTCGGGCTTTTTCCATTGAGGCCTTATTTCCAAGATATAAATACTTTGGCCTTCTATTTTATAGCCAATGTCCAGCTTTGGCCTTATATGTTCCGGAGGCCTTTTTCTTGCAATAAAATTTTCCATTGCTTCAATAATATCTAAAGTTTGTAAAGCGTCAATTGCCATATTTCAATATTGTTTTTATTTTTTTTTCAACTTGTTGGGTTCAACTTTTTTTGTTTCCGAAATTTTCTTTACAGCTTTGTCAAAATCACTTTCATATTCGCTGTCTTGTATTACCCGGTATTTTTTAAATTCACCTTCGGCTTTCAGTTTGACTTCAAACATGGTTACTATTCTTTTGTCTTTCAGGATTGGATAATTAGAAAGTTGTAAAAATGAAGTTAGAAATTTACTCCAGTCTTTCATATACATCAGCTGGTTTCTTTTTGCATTATTCTCTGCCAAATCTAAATATGCAGAAACAATACCGTTGAGTTCTTCAATATGTGCCTGGTTCAGATAATTTTTTGCAATGGTAACATCACTCTTTAAGATTTTTCCTGATGGTGCCTGCTTCCAGGTTTTCAAACCCATGTAAATTTTTGTTGCATCTGCTTCGGTGTAAATAATTTCTGCGGCTGTTTTTCCTGTAATAGCCCAGTGAAGTTTATTTTGCACAGAAGCAAAAAAATCCTGTGTGGTTGTGGAATCTTTTGTGTAGTCCACACTCAACGCATACAGGTCTGTAATTTTTTGATAAAATCTTCTTTCACTTGCACGTATTTCACGAATGCGTTCAAGTAGTTCATCAAAATAATCTTTGCCAAATTTTTTTCCCTGTTTCAACCGTTCATCATCCAGTACAAAACCTTTGGTAATAAATTCTTTCAGTGTATTGGTAGCCCAAATTCTAAACTGCGTTGCTTCGCTGCTGTTTACACGGTAACCTACTGCAAGAATGGAATCCAGCATATAAAATTTTGTATCGTAGGTTTTGCCATCTGCCGCAGTTGTCCGGAAATTCCGGATAACTGAATCTTCGTTCAACTCACCTGTTTTAAAAATATTTTTTAGGTGCTCGTTCACTGTTCTTACATCTACACCAAACAATTCAGCCATGCGTTTCTGACTAAGCCAAAATGTTTCGCTTTCAAAAACCACCTCCACTTTCACATTGCCTTGGGGCGTGGAGTAAAATATGAGTTGATTATTTTCTTTGCTCATTGCTTTATTTTAGTAAAGTTCTGTAAGTATTTCCCTCATGCGGGGTAAGTCCCAATAAATTTACGCAATCTACATCTACTAAAATGATCTCTAATTAATCAACACTTTAGATACACTTCCTTACTGATACTTTTTCTGGCTGAAATATTTAGTCTGGATTGTCATATTTTTTCAAATGTAGGTCGAATATCTAAAATAAAAATAAAGCTATAAGGTTGGGTAAATTTTTGTTTTGAAGAGCGGAGAACGAAAAAAGAAAAAATTTAATTTTTACCGTAAGCTTTGTTAATTGCTTCTGTGCGGTTTTGTACATGCAGCTTTTCGTAAATGTGGTGTATGTGCTGGCGCACCGTATCGGTGGCAATAGAAAGTTGTGTGGCTATTTCTTTATACAATAATCCTTTGGCTAAGTGCTGTAGTATTTCATTTTCTCTTGGCGATAAATTTTCAATTTGCTGTTTGGCTTCATTGTTTTGAAAACGTTTTATAACCTTACGTGCAATTTGTGTACTCATAGGGCTGCCCCCGCTGTGCAGCTCCAGCAAATCTCCGGCAATTTTTGATAAGGGTGTTTTTTTTAATAAATATCCGCTGGCGCCTGCAGCCAATGCTTCAAAAACTTTTTCATCATCTTCGTAAATGGTAAACATTATGAACTGACTTATGGGGCAAAGCGCTTTTACTTTTTTAATACATTCAATACCATTCATGCCGGGCAGGTTAATATCCATAATTACAATATCGGGTTGCCAGGCGGGTAATTCTTCTGCTGCTTTTTCTGCATTGGCAAAAGCGGCCAGCAGTTCAAACCTTTCGTCCATAGCCAGCAGGCTGGCCATACCATTTCTTACTTCTTCCAGGTCTTCCACAATACAAATTTTTATGGGCTGCATAATTGTAAAAATAAACTTTTGTAAAATGATGGCAATAGTACAATAGTTAGCCCCTCGCACTAACTCCTTACCCAATAAGAGAGAGCGGCACTTAACAAAAAAACAAAACACCGGTTCTTCCGGTTTAGCGTTTATTTATACCGCTAAATTTTAAGCAAACTTTTTATTGTAAAGGCACACTTATTTTTACGGTTACGCCATTGGCTTGTATTATTTCAAAAATTCCACCTATGGAGTCTATTCGTTTTTTCATGTTTTTTAAACCATTGCCTTCTTCATTGCTGTTAATAAAACCATTCCCGTCATCTGCAATAATGATAAAAAGATTTTTATCTGTTTTAAATTTGATTGTTACTTTTTTTGCATGGGCATGTTTTACAATATTATGCAGGCTTTCTTTTAAAGTTAAAAAAACATTTCTTCTCATTTCACCGGCTATCGTTATTGCAGGAATTTTTATGGGCATAAAAATATCCATCTGCAAATTATTTTCTTCCCCATATGCGGCTGCATACGACCGGGCATAAAACAACAGGTCTTCCAGAGTATCATTTTTTTCGTTCATTGCCCAAATAAGCTCATTCATTTTTTGCACCAGCTCATTAGAATTATTTACAATTTTTTCTGCATCAATTTTTGTGGTGTCGCTAAAACTGTTGCGTTTTACTTTTTCGCTTAAAAAACGTATGGTAGATAAGCCGGCACCTAAATCGTCGTGTATATCTGTGGCAATACGACTCCTTTCTTTTTCTATGGCCTGTTGTTTTTCTGAAACTATTTTTTGTTTTTCTAATTTGCGTTTGTAAAAGTTTGTTACCAGCAAAACCATTATACCAATTACTGTTAATCCCATTAATATTATAAACCACCAGGTTTGCCACCAGGGAGGGTTTATGGAAAAAGCATAAGTGATAAATTTTTCAGGATACCTGGAAGCCGGATAAGTTGCTTTAATTTTTAAAGCGTAGGAGGCGGGTGAAAGATTGATGAAATTTAATACTGCATTTGTCGATTGTTCACTCCAGCTGTTATTGCCGCTGCCTTCTAAAATATAACTGTATTTAATTTGTTTTTCATCGTAAAAAGATGGGCTGGCTACATGAATTGAAATACTGTTTTGTTTGTAAGAAAAAACAGCCGGTGCAGGCATGCTGGTAAAAATACTATCACCTGCTTTTATAAATTTAATAAACAGTTGAGGTATAAATGATGATACGCTGTTTTGTTCGGCAGCAATTTTTACCAGGTTTCCATCGGCGCTTAATGCCACAATATTATGGTGGTTATCTTCATTTATGGTATAAATAAAGGGGTACAGGTTACTCCGTTTAGAAATATTGTCAATAATAATTTCATTCTTTTGCCAGGTAATTTTATCAATACCCGATGCAGACCCTGCCCATACCGCACCTGTTTTATCACAATAGAGATAAGCAATATAGTTTGATGTTAAACCGCTATTTTTTGTAAAATGTTTAAGCATCTGTATTTGCATATTTTCACTAATACTGTAGCAATACAAACCATCTTCTCTTGTGCCTATCCATACATTATCCTGTTTGTCGACGGTAACAGAACGTGGGGCTTTAATTTTAATTTCATTTACAAAATTTTTCAGCAGGCGCAGGTAATTCTTTGGCTGTTTTATATCCGTTTCCATCACATACAATTCATTAATACGGGATACAAACCATAGCCTGCCCTTACTGTCGGCAGCAACCTGATCGGTAAAATATTTTATACCTATGCGGCTTATGGTTGCAGGGTAAATTATAGAGGTAAGATTATTATCGCCCTGTATAACTATTGTTCCATTAGCATCAATAATACTCCGGCTGAATTTGCTGCCGATTCCGGCGTTATATATTAACCGGGGCTTAACGGAGGTATTGGATAATTCCTCCGCTTTAAAATGATAAATATTTTTACCGCTGTTTAAATAAATATTGTTACCCGATACAGAAATGTTTCCAACCTGTTCGTTAATATTTTTCAATGTAGTTGCTTTAATTTTTTCGTGAGTTTGCAACAAAATTGTTTTTGAACTTGCGTCAAGGTAATACAAAGAATCTCCTGCCACATTTGTTGCCATTGATTTTATGTAAAACCCAAATGGTTGATTTATTAATTCAATATTATTGCTTACCGATTTTTGCACACCATAATTATCATTTATAAACCATAGCGCCGCTTCTCTATCTTCAAAAATACCCGCCACTTTATTGCTCAGCAACCCATTTGCTACTGTATATTTTTTTATACTTCCGGCCGGGTCTATTTTAATTACACCCTCATCTGCCTGCGAAGCCCATAAATTTTTTTGGGAATCATAAAATACAAAATTGTACGGTTTGTTTTTGAGCGCAGTAAATTTTAATGGCAAAGGTTTAAAAATAATTTTTCCGTTTTGCAGTTGCTGTTTATCAATTATTTTTATGCCGTTAGGTGTGGTAAGCCATACATCGTCATCAACTGTTGCAATAGAGCCTGCGGAAATTTCTTTTATACTATCTACCGCTGTTTTTTTGTTTATATCGTATAGCAGTACGCTCTGTTTGTTTGTGCCCAGCAACTGATCGGTAATTATAAGTATAAAATTATCCAGCTGTAAAAGGCCGTTGTAAAATTCATCGCCGTTATCGCTGTTAAACAAGGGCAATTTTACAAAGCGGTTTTCGGTAAAAAAAAATAACCCATCATCGGCAGCAACAAACAACCCGCCATTTTTATTTTTATAAAACGAATTTATTATCGGACAAAAACCATCCGCAGTTTTAAATTTATTAATTTCCCCTTTTGAAAAATAATTTAATTCATTGGTATTGGTTGCAATCCATACCGTATCATCTCCCATTTGTACAGCATCATTTACCGCATCGCTGCCCAAACCATCGGCTTTAGTAAAATTGGTAAAGCTGGTACCGTCGTAAATGCTGAGACCGCCAAACGTAATAAATAGCAGTTGCCCCTTATTATCCTGCAGCATTTTTTTTACCCGGTTATTTACCAGCCCGTCTTTTGGCGTATAACTTACAAAGGGAATTTGCTGGGCAGTACCCGCCGCAGCTGTAAAAGCTATACTTATACCCAGCGATATGTGTTTCCACAATTGCATGCTTAAATGTAATAAATAAATATAGCATCTTCCTTGTTAATTAGCCGTGGCCGGCAGGCTAAAATAAATACTGCACTATTATTTATTTTAAATTTACATTTGTACCTATTTTTTAAAAAACGGTATTGTTGCTGCAGTAAAAGTTGCTCAATGGAATGCCGTTGAAAGGATTGATTCTTCTTTCTTTTTGCTAAAAAGAAAGAAGAACAGAACAAGTTCGCAACGATGATGCCCATAGGTTTAAAGCTGGTATCATAATTTGTTAGTCAAAAAAAAACTTTCTTAAACTTTTAAATTCTTTATTTGTGTCAAAACAGGTTAATAAAGTTACTGCTGGCGGTTTATTAGTGGCTTTTGGAATTATTTATGGCGATATTGGTACTTCTCCGTTGTATGTTTTTAATTCTATTATTAAGGATAAGATTATAGATGATATTCTTATTATCGGTACCCTGTCACTCATCATCTGGACCATTACACTGCAAACTACCTTAAAGTATGTGATAATGGTTTTACGTGCCGATAACAGGGGAGAAGGCGGAATTTTTGCATTGTTTGCACTGGTTAGGCGCAGGCGAAAGTGGCTGGTAATACCTGCAATGATTGGGGGCGCAGCCTTACTTGCCGATGGAATTATTACACCACCCATTTCCATTACTTCTGCAATTGAAGGTTTAAAAGAGTTACCACAACTGCATAACCTGGAGCAAAACACTATTGTATATATTGTACTGGGTATTATAGCAGCATTCTTTTTTATGCAGCAATTTGGTACATCATCAATTGGTAAAATGTTTGGCCCCGTTATGAGTATTTGGTTTGCCATGCTTGCCGTGCTGGGATTAATACATATTGCAGACGATTTTTCTATTTTTAAAGCATTCAATCCGTATTACGCCATTAAGTTTTTAATTACTTATCCCAGCGGGTTTTGGCTTTTAGGTGCCGTATTTCTTTGTACCACAGGTGCCGAAGCATTGTATAGCGATTTAGGCCATTGCGGCCGTGGCAATATTAGGGTATCGTGGATTTTTGTAAAAACATGTTTAGTTATAAATTACCTGGGCCAGGGCGCCAGCCTTATTAAACACCACAGTGGTAAATTGATGGATACCGCCGCACGGGAAACTGAGGGCATCAATGCTTTTTACGATTTAATGCCGCAATGGTTTATTGTGCCGGGTGTAATTATAGCAACTTCTGCCGCAATTATTGCAAGCCAGGCCATGGTTTCCGGATCGTTTACACTCATAAACGAAGCTATACGCCTTAACCTGTGGCCAAAAATGAAAATTAATTTTCCTACAGAAGCCAAAGGCCAAATATTTATACCCGGTATAAATACGTTGTTGTTTGCAGGCTGTGTGGGTGTGGTATTGTACTTTAGAGAATCGGCACGGATGGAAGCCGCATATGGTTTAGCCATTATTACCACTATGTTAATGACCACCATTTTATTTGCCAATTACATGGTGCTGCACCGGGTAAAACCAATATTCATCTACCTTTTTTTACTGGTATATTTTATTGTAGAAATCTCCTTTTTAATTGCGTTGATGGATAAGTTTATCCATGGCGGTTATATTACTTTATTAATCGGGTTACTGATGTTTTCTGTTATGTATATTTGGTTCAGGGCCCGAAAAATTAAAAACCGTTATGTTGAGTTTGTACGCCTGGAAGAATACATTCCTAAACTGGAAGAGCTGAGTAATGATATGACGGTGCCGAAATATGCCACCCACCTGGTATATTTAACCAGTGCCAATAACCCTAAAGAAATTGAACATAAAATTATTTACAGTATACTAAGCGGTAAACCTAAACGTGCCGATATTTATTGGTTTGTACATGTTGATACGCTGGACGATCCGTACACCAGCGAATATTCTGTTGAGCATATTATTCCTAATGATATTATTAGGGTGGAGTTTAGATTGGGTTTTAGAGTTGCCCCTAAAATTAATTTGATGTTTAAAAAAGTGGTGGAAGATTTGGTGGCCAACCGTGAAGTAAATGTAACCAGCCGGTACGAGAGCCAGCAACGTAATAATGTGGTAGGCGATTTTCAATTTGTAGTTATGGAGAAATTTTTAAGCCAGGATAACGAATTGCCATTTTTTGAAAAATTGATTATGCGGATGTATTTCTGGGTTAAAGAAATTTCGCTGAGCGAAGAAAAAGGTTTTGGCCTGGAACAAAGCAAAGTGCAGGTAGAAAAATTTCCATTGATAGTGGCACCGGTGAGCAAGCTTAAACTAACCAGAATTTATACCGATGAAGAAGAAGAAATGTAGTTTGAGGTTTGCAGTTTGTTGGTAGCAGCAGCATAATTACTTTAACAGCGTTCCATAAACAACCAACAATTTTAGTTTGCTTCAAATTGCATTATATATTATCGGCGGCATTATTGTACTTTCTGTTGTTATTTATTTTGTACAGGAAAAATTTATTTTTAAGCCTGAAAAACTACGGCAGGATTTTATATATAAATACGATGCGCCTTTTAGAGAATTGTTTTTTGATGTGGAAGAAGGGGTACGAATAAACGGTTTGCACTTTCATGCAGAAAAACCATTGGGGTTAATTTTATATTTTCATGGTAACAGCCGCAGTATAAAAGGCTGGGCAAAATATGCCAAAGATTTTTACCGTTATAATTATGATGTGGTGCTGGTAGATTACCGCGGCTTTGGTAAAAGCACCGGCAAACGCAGCGAAAAAGAAATGTATAAAGATATGCAGTTTGTATACGATACTTTGGCTGTAACTTATCCGCAAAATCATTTAATAATATATGGCCGCAGTTTAGGCAGTGGCTTTGCAGCAAAACTGGCGGCAGATAACACCCCCCGTTATTTAATTTTAGATGCGCCTTATTTTAGTTTTAAAAAAACTATTGAACGTTTTTTGCCTATACTGCCGGTAAAGTATATTTTACGTTTTCATTTGCGTACCGATAAGTGGTTGCCCAAAGTAAATTGCCATACTTATATTTTACATGGCACTAAAGATTGGTTGATACCTATAAGTAACAGCGAAAAGTTACAGCAACTTAACCCACGTAAAATTACATTGATAAGAATAACAGGAGGCAAACATAATAACCTGCCGCTTTACCCGGAGTATCATAATTTTATAAGAGATATTTTGGCCCCCTGAATATTATTGTATAAAGCAAGGGTTGTCAGGCCGAGCTTGTGCAGGCCGGTGTGCTTATTTAAACCTGCCTTCTTCAAGCTCAGGCTGACAACTTTTAATTTTTTTGATTTAATGTATTTAAAAAATGAAAAGAAAAATTTTATTTCGCTGGATAAAAATAATTGTGTTACTGTATTCAGTTATAGGTATTGCATTGTTTTATTTGCAGGAGCATTTTTTATTTCATCCTGAAAAATTAGCGGCTGATCATGTATTTAAATTTGATACTCCCTTTGAGGAAATAAATATTCCGTTTAATGAAGTGGATACCCTGAACATGGTAAAATTTTTTCCGAAAGATTCGGTTAGGAGAGGAGTGGTTTTATATTTTCATGGCAATAAACAAAATATTGAACGCTATGCAAAATTTGCAACCAGCTTTACTAAGCATGGTTACGAAGTGTGGATGGAAGATTATCCGGGTTTTGGAAAAAGCACAGGCGAAAGAACAGAAAAAAAAATGTACCAGCAGGCTTTAGTTATTCAAAAAATGGCATTGAGTAAATATGCTGCCGACAGTATTATTTTATATGGTAAATCTTTTGGTACCGGCATTGCAGCATATGTGGCCTCTCAAACCAACTGTAAACAATTAATTTTAGAAACACCGTATTACAGTGTGCCTGATTTATTTAGTTGTTATGCATTTATTTATCCTGCACAAAGAATGTCAACCTATAAAATTCCCACTTACACCTTTTTGCAGGATGTTAATTATCCTGTTACTATTTTTCATGGCACTAATGATGGCGTAATACCTTACCGCTGTGCGGCAAAATTAAAAACGGTTTTAAAGCCTTCGGATGAATTTGTTACTATTGAAAAGGGTACGCACCATAATTTGGCAACTTTTAATTTGTATACAATAAAATTAGATAGTTTACTAAACAAATAATTTAATCACCACCGCATCCTCCGCAGCCACCACCATCGCCGCCACTATCGCCACCGCTGCTGCACCCGCCGGCGCTGCTGCCGCAACCTGCCGAGCCAGTGCTGGCTAATTTTTTTTCGGCCAGAGTAACTGAATTAAATACATTGGTAAGTAATCCGTATTCTGCAAAAGATAAAATTGCAGTGGTGCCTAAAATGGTAAAGTTATTAATGAGGTCATTACCGTAACCATTACTGTTTTCCTGTTGCCATTTAAGCCCAAGTTTTTGTTTTACAGTTTTGGTATAAGAGTACGATTGTAAAATTATCAATGACAATAATGAAAATGCACCTATCTCAAAAACTAATAGACCAACTGATTTGTCGTTAGCAAGCCCCTGCAAAAACCGGGCAAACCCTATAAATATAACCATGCAGGGAATAATTAATTTTTGATAGTCAACTTTTTTTGAAAGCCGGTGCAGCCTTTCAAGATCAGGATGTAACACGGTGGCTGTTTCAATTAAACCATGTCCTTCTCTGTAAGAAAAAGTATCGCCTTCTTTATAATTTTTCATTAGCGGTTGCAACAACGGATTTTCTTCTTCAGTATTTGTAATAGCCAGGCTATTTTTAATTTTATAATCGTTGCCGTAAGTTGTAATAATTCCTTTTCTTATTAAGTCAACTAACGCCGTTTGGTAGCAGCGGTGGTTACCATATAAAAATCTTGCCATTTGAAAAGGCGTATATCTTTTTGGATAATTATTTTCAATAATGTGCAGCAATCTTTCGTCTTTATGCAGTTGTGTAATAAACAATGTAATAATGCCGCCAATGCAAATAAGCAGGTAATAATTTAAAAAGTCTTCGCCTTTTGCATCAAAAGGGTTTATGGTAAATATAAAAACCACAAGGCAGGCAGCAAAAATAAATACCAATTTTTTAAAGTAAGCCGCATCGTAAATGTCTTCGTTGATATCAGCAATTATTTGCTGGCTGTATGGCCAAATATCAACAGGAGGCTTAGTGCCAAATGTTGTTTCGTACAGATTTAAAGTTTGCTGGTACCAATCAAAATGTTTATGTTTTTCGTTACTGCCTCCTTTGCTGGGGTGATGATGAATTTCTTTATTAAGTGTGGTTTTGCAAAATTTGTTCCAGTAGCTATCGGTGTAGGTAAGGTGTAAATGCCATACCTTATCAACAATTTCGGATGGGGAGGCACCTGTTGGCGAAATGCAGCAGAGATAAATAAATTTTTTATATTCTGCTATTGCGTTGTTGGTAAAAATTACTGACCAGTTATTTTCTTTTGCTAATTTTTTGGAAAAGGGGAAAGCAGCTGCAGGTTCATCAAGCTGAAAGTTTTGTATTTTTTCCCACAACTCCTGTTGTGAAAGTTGGTTCATTTTTCATAAAGTTATGGTGAAGAAATAGTGGTTAGCAAGTTTTTGATGTTATCAAATTGTTGTCATTTTTCTTTTAGCTGTACGACTTTGGAGGTAACTTTTAATTCATAAATACAACCAATCTTTAGCGCATAATTTTCTTTACCATGGCTAACCGGAAAATTAAAACAAACCGGGTAATTATATGCAGCAATAATTTCCTGAATTACTTCATACACCGTTTTTCCAAAGGGCCGGTCGGTATCTTTCATATCGGTAAAGCCGCCAATTATTAATCCCGCCAGTTTGTCTAATTTACCACTGCGTTTTAACTGGTACAGCATACGATCGATGCTGTAAAGCTGCTCGCCAATATCTTCTATAAATAAAATTTTATTTTTTGTTTTGATGTCGGATGCGGTGCTGGTTAAATGCGCCAGTAAGCTTAAGTTGCCACCAACTAATTCGCCGCTTGCTGTTCCGGTTTTATTAAATGGATGAGCAGCGCATTTATAAACTGCTTTTTTACCTGCAATTGCTTTCTGCAAAGATTGTATAAATTCATTTTCTCCATCGTTAAATGCTGCGGCCATGGGTGCATGTAAGCTGGCAATTTTTAAATTGGTATAAATGTGCGCATGCAAAACCGTAATGTCGCTAAAGCCAATTAACCATTTGGGTTTCTTTTTAAATTTTGTAAAATCAAGCTGGTCAATTATTCTGCCAACACCATAACCGCCACGGCCAAACAAAACAGCATTAATAGTAGTATCATCCAGCATAGCCTGCAACTCATTTTTTCTTTCTTCATCGGTGCCACTAAAATAATTTGCCGAGTTGCTGCCCAAAGTTTTGCCTACCATTACATGGTAACCCCAGCGTTGCAAAGTATCAATACAGGTTTGCGCTTTTTCTTTTGCCATAAAACCTGCGGGGCAGGTTAGGCCAATGGTATCGCCTTTTTTTAAGTAAGGGGGAATTTTTATCATAAACCTTTTAATGTGCGTCGAAAATCAGTGGGTGTAATTAATTGCGAAAATCCATTTCGGTTAAGCGCCCTTATTAACTTTAAATCACCGGTTAAGAATAAAGCATCAAGAGAAATGGCCAAGGCTATATAAATGGTATCCTTAGGGTCAATATACTTTGTTAATTCAAATGCTTTTTTAAACATAGCATCAGAAATTTCATCATCATTTATAATGAGTACTTGTGTGAGGAGTAAATGTAAACTTTGATTGAATTGACCGATCGTTAGGTTATTTTCTGAACAAATCTTTTTTTGTTTAGCTTTTACTTCAGTCTGAATAAATGCAGGCACAACGAAATCTATAGTTGATGAATTTGAAAAAATTAAATCAGCTATTCTTCCATTAATATTTAAGATGGCGCTGATGAGTATATTTGCGTCAACAATAACTACCATTTATAACCTCTTTTCTGCTTTAGCTTTTCCCAGGCAGAAGCTGTAATCTCGTCAGCCAGTTCTGCTATCTTTTTTTTTGATATTTTTTTGGGAGCATCTTTATTTATTTCCAGAAAACGGGCATAATCTGTTAACCGTTTAATGCCAGCTCTGCCCACTTTTTTTGAAACTTTTATCGATACATAATCTTTATCAATTAATTCAGTTGCCATAGCTTTATGTTTTATCAAATATACAAAATACTTTAGATTTCTTTTAGGGTTACAGCCTTTGCATTTATTAAAAGCTGGTGCTTTACCCCACACTTCAAAGCATAATTATTTTTCTGGTGCCGCAAAGGAAAATCTTTTTTAAGTAATGAGATTTTTATCATAAACCTTTAATGATTTGTTTTAATTCTTTCGTAATAATTATATTCTTAAACCCTTTTTTCTTTAAAGTCTTACGAAGTTGTAAATCACCTGTCCATAAAAGTAAATCCAGCGCCATTGAAAATGCTATAAAAATGGTATCATCAATATCTACGCTGGCAGTATAATTTTCAGCCTCAATTATATTATTGTTTGATAAATCTTCGTCGGGTAAAATGAATAAATACTCCAATAGAACAGATAAGTTATTCTGAAATAAATTAAGGCTCTTTTTCAGTTTTCTGCAAATCCCTTCTTGATTTCTTATGATTTCTTTTAATGCAAAATGAGGAGTGGCAAAATCTAAATTGGAGTATGGAGTAATTATAATTTTGAAGAGTTCGCTTTTAGAATCCAGACAAGCACTAATTATTATATTGCTATCAACAAGTATTGTCATTTCAGGCTAAGCCCTCTTTTTTTCTTTAATTTATTCCAGGCTTCTTTATTAATTTTTCTTGAAATTTCATTAATTGTTTTCTGAGAAATTTTTTTTGGAACACCTCCGTTGGCTTCTAAAAACTGGATATATTCTTTAATCCTTCTAATGCCACTAGTGCCTATTCTTTTAGGTACTCTAACAGTAACATAATCTTTATCAATTATTTCGCTTGCCATAGCTTTATGTTTTATCAAATATACAAAATACTTTAGATTTCTTTTAGGGTTACAGCCTGTGCATTTATTAAAAGCTGGTGCTTTACCCCACACTTTAACGCAAAATTATTTTTCTGGTGCCCCACCGGAAAATCAAAACAAACAGGGTAATTATATGCCGCTACTTTTTCTAAAACAATTTCAAATAAATTTTTTCCAAATTCTTCTTCAGGGGTATCGGCAGGTTTTACTTTAAAGCCACAAATAATAAGGCCTTTAAGTTTATTTAATTTACCGCTGCGTTTTAAATTCCAAAACATACGGTCGATGCTGTATAAATATTCACCGGTATCTTCTACAAATAAAATTTTACCATCGGTATTAATATCGCTTTTACTGCCGGCAAGTGTTTCTAAAGTTTTTAAATTGCCACCAATTAAAACACCTTCTGCAATGCCGGTTTTATTTTTTTCGTTAGGCACGGCACTGTACCTCATTTTTTCTCCTGATAAACATTTACGTATCGATTCAATAGTTTCTATTTGTACAGGTTCCGCTTTACTCCAATCCTTGGGAAAACTGTTGCACATCTTAGAATGAATAGAAGCGATGCCCCAATTTTTATTAAGATGAGAATGAATGATAGTGATATCACTAAAGCCATTGATCCACTTTGGTTGCACAGCAAATTTTTTAAAATCCAGCGCATCAATAATTCTAATTGCCCCATAACCACCCCTTGCACACATAATGGCTTTAATGTTTTTATCATCCAGCATTTGCTGAAAATCCTGCACTCTTTCTTCGTCCGTTCCACCAAATGTAAAATCTTTTTTACCCACAGTGTTACCAATCTTAATGTCGAAACCCCATTCTTTAATTTTTTTTACGGCAGGCTCAATTTCTTCTGCAGTAATAAAACCGGCAGGACAGGTAATGCCAATTGTGTCGCCTTTTTTTAAATAAGGTGGTGTTTTTGCGGGCACATCTGGGTCGTTAAACAACTTAAAATTTGCAGTGTCTGTAAACACTGCGCCTGCAGGAATAATAGAGGAGAGAAAATTTTTGCGGTTCATTAATCTAATTTACATTTATTTATTAAAAAAACTGATTCCGTTACTTCCCAATATTTATTTAAAATTTACCCAACCCTTTTTGCCCTTAGAATAGTTATATATATTACATGAACCAACTTTTACCTAAAAAGAGATTCTTGACTGCAAATACAGATACACTGATAAAAGGCTGCCGGCAAAACGATATTCAAAGCCAGGAACAATTGTATAAGTTGTATTATCCTGACATGATTAAGATTTGTTACCGCTATGGAAAGGATGCTGACAGCGCAGGCACCATTTATAATAATGCCATGCTAAAAGTTTTTAAAAGTATTAGTAATTATAAAGAAGAAGGTAAACTGGCAGGATGGATAAAAACAATTGTAGTGAATTGCAGTATTGATTTTTGTAAACAGCAGCAGTTATTTACACCATTAGATAATTTCCAGTATGCAGAGGAAGGAAGTATTAACCCTGAAGTTTTCAATACAGTTTCTGGTAAAGAAATTCAGCAACTGATTAAGCAATTACCCGGCGCCACCGCAATGGTTTTTAATATGTACCTGTACGAAGGGTTTACGCATAAACAAATTGGCGAACAATTGGGCATAAGCGATGGCACCAGCAAATGGCATGTAAGCGAAGCAAAAAAAATATTGAAATTAAAACTTGAAAATTTTACAACAAAAGAATTAAAAACAAATGCAGCAGGATAATAATCATATCGAAAATAAATTAAGACAACTGGAAAATCAGCAGCTTCCGGATTTAAGTGCTATGGATGTACACTGGAAGGAGATGCAAAATATAGTACAGCCGCATATATCCACATCAACCCCATTTATTTTAAAAAACATTTTTTGGAAAATTGGGGCCGCTTGTTTAATTGGAGTAATATTTTTAATTGTAAATAACGGGAATAAAAAACAAGAGGAATTAATTTTTAAAGATGATGCAAGTAGTAAACCTGGAAAAGAGATTTTAGCCAACTCATTACAACCGGCATTATTAAATAGCAACACTATTAACCCTTATGTTCCGGTTGTAAAAAAACTATTAACAAAGCAGCATTCAAAAAACAGAGACGTTTTAATTGTTGGCACAACAAATAAAGATTCATTATCAGCAAGTTTTTTTGTTAGTAAAGATTCAGCAATAAAAACTGTTGGTTTGTCTGCTGTAGCCAAAAAAGAAATGTTGAACAACTTAATTGCGCCAATTAAAAAAAATAGTGAAATATTTACAATTGATAATACAAAAGATACTACAATAAAATGTAAAGAAGGAAGTGTTTTGGTTATCCCTTCTCATACTTTCAATACTAAGGATTCTGTAATTTTTGAGGTGAAAGAGTTTTATGATTATGGTGATATGGTTGCCAATGGCCTTACAACCATGTCGGATAATCAGCAATTGATTACAGGAGGTATGATTTATCTTTCTGCAAAAGTAAATGGTAAAGAAATTACGGTAAATCCTGAAAAAGAAATCAGGGTATTTATTCCCAATTTAACAGCAAAAGATTCTATGCAGATTTTTGAAGGGGTTAAAGGAGTTGGTGGAGATACTGTTGCCAATAATCTTTCAATGCAAAATAATATTAACTGGCAGCTTACAAGATACAGGATTGATTCTCCCGTTCTTAAAATGTTTATAAGAGCAATAGATTTAAAAGACGATCAAGCAGCTTATACTACTTCATATAATGGAAAAACAAAAGCAGTTTTTTACAGGGCAATACAATCTGTATACAGTAAAGAAGAACTGAAAGTAATTCTGCAAAAAAAATACGGAGAATATTATGATAAAATAAAAGTAAGAAAACAGTGGGAGAGAAATTTGTTTTTAAAAAAGGTGGAGTCAACTGAAGAAGAATATTACCAGGTTGCTTATAATTCTTATGGAGTTGGTGATACTGCGGAATTGTTGCCATTTACAATAAAAATTAATAAGCTGCAACCTATTGATACCGTTTATAAAGTAGTAAGATGGATAAACATCGGTTCAAAAGATGTAAGACGCCCCAATTTTTCTGCAAATATTCTAAGTGATATCGGAGAAAAATACAGCATTGGTTTGAATAAATTAGGGTGGATAAACTGCGACAGGTTTTTTAAATATCCAGGCAAAAAGACAGATTTTGTTGTTGATTTAAAAGACAGTTCATTTAATTACATCACTTATCTGGTTTTTGAAAATTTTAAATCCATAATGCAGGCTGGTCAAACGGGTAACTATGCAGTTTTTCAAAATGTGCCAGTTGGCGAGCCTGTAAAAATTGTTAGTATCGGAATCAGGGATGGAAAAACAATGGCAGTTGTAAAAAATACAATAACCGGCAATAATATTTTGAGTGATTTGCAATTTGAATCAACTACTTCTTCCGAATTAAAATACACTTTGAGCAAGATAGAAAAATAGACTTTGGGGGTTTATTTTAATAGTAGCAGCTATCATATTTGTGGTAGCTGTTTTTTACAACTCAAAACTCATCCCGCCCTTTAACGCCTTTTGATATTTGCGTAAATCAAATTTATGGTAATAAGGTGCTTTGTGCGCCACACCTTTTTTTGTTTCGTCTAATTTTTTTAAAATGCCGGTACTGATAATTTTGCGTTGAAAATTTCTACGGTCTAAAGTTCTGTCTAAAATAGTTTCGTATAATTTTTGTAATTCAGGCATGGTAAATTTTTCGGGCAGCAGGTTGTAACCAATAGGATGATAATTAAGTTGTGCCCGTAAATTATCTAAAGCCTTTTGTAAAATATCGTTGTGGTCTAATATTAATTGGGGTATGTTATGAATATTAAACCATTCGCAGGCAGCCGAAAAAACATCGGCAACTGGTTTTACTTTTGTAAAATCTACCAAAGCCCAATAGCCCACAGAAATAAATCGTTCAAACATCCAGGAGTCTTCAATGGTAATGCCGGAGGTTTTTAAAAATTGGTTATTTATTTTTTTTGTAGAACGGGTGGGAGCGCTAAATACATGAAACTGCTGTAAAAAAATATCATTCAACCCGGTACGTTGTAGTAAAATCCGTTTGGCTGCTTCATCCATGTGTTCTTCTCTTTCTATAAAGCCGCCGGGCAAAGCCCATTGTCCGGCATATTTTGCATTCAGCAGCAATACCTTAAGTTCATTTTCATGAAAACCAAAAATGATGCAATCAACAGAAATATTACGTAAATATTTTTGGTGCCCGTTTAAAAAATGTTCTTTTATTTCTTCTTTTAAACCCATAAGTAAAAGTAAAGTTCTGCCTGCAGAGTAAAAATAAATTTTAATAACCGGCAAAAAATAATTATCATTGTGTCATATAAACACAATGATAAATTAAAACTTGCACAATGAAAAAATTATCTTGCTTATTTATTTATTTGTTTAGCAGCATGGCAGTTTTTGCCCAGCCTAAAAATGCCGCAGAAATTATACAGCAATTAACGTTGGAAGAAAAAGTAAATCTTGAGGTAGGCATGGGAATGAATTTACCAGGGATGAATATGAGCAGCGGAACTGGTGTAGGTCAAATTACTGATGGTGTACCCGGTGCAGCAGGAACAACTTATTCCATTGCCCGGCTTAATATACCCAATACAATTGTTTCCGATGGTCCGGCTGGTTTGCGCATTGACCCCAAAAGAAAAAACGATAAAAATACTTACTATGCCACAGCCTGGCCTGTAGCTACTTTACTGGCTAGCACCTGGGATACAAAATTGATACAGCAGGTGGGAGCGGCAATGGGCAACGAAGTAAAAGAATATGGCATTGATGTTATTTTAGGCCCCGGCATGAACATTCACCGTAACCCTTTGGGCGGTAGAAATTTTGAATATTATTCTGAAGACCCTGTGGTTACAGGAAAAATGGCTGCCGCAATTGTAAACGGCATACAAAGCAATGGCGTAGGTACTTCTATTAAACATTTTGCAATAAATAATCAGGAACAAAATAGAAACACCGTAAATGTAATGGTGGGTGAAAGAGCCATAAGAGAAATATATTTAAAACCTTTTGAAATTGCAGTTAAAGAATCAAATCCCTGGACGGTAATGAGTTCGTACAATTATGTTAATGGTACTTATACTTCAGAATCTTATGATTTATTGACAACCATTTTGCGTAAAGAATGGGGCTTTAAAGGATTGGTAATGACAGACTGGTTTGGCGGCAAAAATGCAGTGGCACAAATGAAAGCCGGCAATGATTTATTAATGCCCGGTACCGCAGATCAGAAAAAAGCAATAACAGAAGCACTTGGCAATGGATCATTAGATATAAAAATCTTAAATGAAAATGCAGAGCGTATTGTGAATTATATTTTAGGTACGCATACTTATAAAAAAGATGCCTTTAGCAATAAACCTGATTTAAAATCACATGCAATGATTGCCAGAACTGCAGCCGCTGATGGTATGATTTTATTGCAAAATAAAAACACAGCTTTACCTATTGCCAAAGCAACAAAAAAAATTGCAGCTTTTGGTAATACTTCTTACGATTTTATAAGTGGTGGTACCGGCAGTGGTGATGTAAATGAAGAATATACTATTTCGTTAGTGCAGGGATTAATCAATGCCGGTTATACTGTAGATGGGGATGTAAAAAATATTTACTCAGCATACCTGGATGATTATAAAGCAAAGCATCCCAAAAAATCTTTCTTTGAAGAATTTATGAACCCAACTCCGTATGCTTCGGAAATGGTGGCAGATAATAAATTAATAAACACTAAGGCAGCAGCAGCAGATATTGCCATCATCACTATTGGAAGAAATGCCGGCGAAGGTGCCGATAGAAAAGTGGAAAACGATTTTAATTTGAAACAATCAGAAATTGATTTGATAAATAATGTTAGCAATGCTTTTCATACAAAAAATAAAAAAGTTATCGTAATAATAAATGCAGGCGGTGTAATAGAAACTGTGAGCTGGAAAGATAAGGTAGATGCTATACTGTTGGCCTGGCAGCCCGGCCTGGAAGCTGGTAATGCAGTGGCAGATGTATTAAGTGGTAAAGTAAACCCGAGTGGCAAACTTGCAACTACCTTCCCTGTAAAATATGCCGATGATGTTACGGGTAAAAATTTTCCGGGTATCGAATTTCCTGACAAAGCCACCACAGGAATGTTAGGGATGAAAGCCATACCGGCAGAGGTAACTTATGAAGAAGGTATTTATGTTGGCTACCGTTATTACAATACTTTTAATATAAAACCAGCTTATGCATTTGGTTATGGTTTATGTTATACTAATTTTGAATACAACAATTTAAAATTAAATGCCACATCTTTTAACGGAAAAATTATTGCCACTGTTGATATAAAAAATTCAGGGAAAGTTGCCGGTAAAGAAGTAGTGCAGTTGTATATAACTGCACCGTCAAAAAAATTACAAAAGCCAGCAATGGAATTAAAAGCATTTGGTAAAACTAATTTGCTGCAGCCGGGGCAAAAACAAACCCTGCAATTTGAAATTGCTGCAAAAGATTTAGCTTCTTTTGATACAGAAAGTACAAGCTGGGTTGCCGATGCAGGAACTTATATTGTAAAAGTTGGATCCTCATCTGATAAAATTATTAAAACAGTTTCCTTTAATTTGCCCAAAGAAATTGTGGTTGAAAAAAACTATAAAGTTTTGGTGCCGCAGGTACAAATAAATGAATTGAAAAAATAATTAATGATTATGAGATCGTTTGATTTAAGTATTTTGGATACCAGCTAAATATTTTCATAGCATCATCGTCCCGCCCAAGGCGGGATCCTTTCATCGGTATACATAATGGCAGCATTACAGGCCATATACTAAAACAAAGAAAATAAATTAAACAGCTTCTAAAAATTATTAAAATGCAAAACAGAAAACAATTTTTACAAACTGCTGCAACTTTATCATTGGGCAGTATGGCTTTATCCAATACAGCATTCGCATGTTTATTAAAAGGAAAAAAATATCCGCCTGCAGGGTTGCAGCTGTTTACTTTTTTTAATGAAATAGATGCAGATGTACCCGGCACCTTAAAAAAAATTGCTGCTGTTGGGTATAAAGAAATAGAATCGGCCTTTAGTAAAAAAGGTGGTTTTTATGGCATGAAGTCAAAGGAGTTTGCAGCCATGCTGAAAGATATGGGCATGAGCTGGAAATCGCATCATGTATTTGGAGCGCCATTCAAATTGCCGCCAGGTGCTAAAATGCCCACCGATGCTGATGGTAAACCTATCGTTATTCCGCCAATGAAAAATCTTAAAGAAAATATGCAGCTTTTGGTGGATGAAGCAGCTGAAGGCGGTGTAAAATTTTTAGTTTGCGCCAGTACACCCATTACTACTTTGGAAGAGGTGAAAACCTCAATAGAAGTTTTAAATAAAACTGACGAAGCCTGCAAAAAAGCAGGAATTGGTTTTGCCTATCACAACCATGATAGGGAGTTTCGTGCAGTAGAAGGGCAAATACCTTACGAACTTTTTCTTACACAAACAACCATGAAGATGGAACTTGATCTGGCCTGGGCTACAAAAGGTGGTAAAGACCCGGTTGAATTATTTAAACAGCATCCGGGGCGTTTTCCGCTATGGCATGTAAAAGACCTGGATGCCAAACATGAAACTGTTTTACCTGTAGGTGAAGGCACTATTGATTATAAAAGAATTTTTGATGCAGCTTCAACAGCAGGTATGCAACATTTTTTTATAGAGCATGATATGCCCAAAGATGCCTTAGCAAGTATTACCAGCAGTTTTAATTATTTAAATAAAATGCTGAAGAAAAAATAAGAGCACATGATTTTTTGAATGATGTAAAAACCTTTGCAAAATGCAAAGGTTTTTTCTTTGTTTGGCTTTTGCAGTTGGTTTAGGTAAATTTGCTGCACTTTGGTTTTAGGGTGTCTAATATGGTATAATGTAGAGGAGGGTTAATCAGGCTAAAAATAGAATTACACATGTTAACGTCTTTGTGTAAAACTAATATCACCTCCCGAAAATCCAGATAGGCTCTTCGTTATTTTAAAGCCTGAAAGGCTGATATTACTGTAGCAATAAAATTGAATGATGGTGCAAACCCCGAAGGGCCTGTCCCGATTTTCGGGAGTGAAATTAGAAAAATAAAAGGTCTTAAATAAAACATAATTAAAGTTCAATAATATTACTACCGTACAAGAGTGTCTCGCCTTAGGCCAGACCAATGAAGCCCAATAGAATTTCTATGGCTTGGTACAAAAAAAGAAAAGACTCATGACAGACCCAAAAAGATATTTAATTACCGCAGCCCTGCCTTATGCCAATGGGCTAAAGCATGTGGGCCATTTAGCCGGTTGTTATTTACCAGCCGATATATTCGTACGCTATCTAAAAGCACAAAAAAGAGATGTAGTTTTTGTTTGTGGCAGCGATGAGCATGGTACCGCCATTCCTATACAGGCAACTAAAGAAGGCACTACACCACAGGCCATCATTGATAAATACCATACCATCATCAAACAAAATTTTGATGACCTTAGTATAAATTTTGATATTTATCACCGCACTTCTGCACCACTGCACCACGAAACTGCACAGGAATTTTTTACTTATTTAAATGATAGAGGTGCACTTGAAATAAAAGAAAGTGAGCAGTATTATGATGAAGCTACCAAAACGTTTTTGGCCGACCGTTATATAAAAGGTACTTGCCCTAATTGTGCATACGATAATGCTTTTGGAGATCAGTGCGAAAGATGTGGAACTGCACTTAGCCCCGATGAATTAATAAATCCGGTAAGCACCATAAGCGGTAACGCACCAATAAAAAAAGCTACCAAACATTGGTACCTGCCTTTAAATAAACATGAAAATTGGTTAAGGGAATGGATTTTAAAAGAACATGCTGCAGATTGGAGATCGACCGTGGTTGGCCAATGTAAAAGTTGGATAGAAGGCGGCTTGCAGCCACGTGCTGTTACAAGAGATTTGGATTGGGGAATTAAAGTACCAATACCCGATGCTGCGGGAAAGATGCTGTATGTTTGGTTTGATGCACCTATTGGTTACATAAGCGCCACCAAACAATGGGCACTGGATAATAATAAAGACTGGAAACCTTATTGGTATAATAATGATACGCAACTGGTGCATTTTATTGGCAAGGATAATATAGTTTTCCATTGCATTATTTTTCCTGTGATGCTAAAGTTACATGGCAATATTGTACCCGCCAATGTACCCAGCAACGAATTTTTAAATTTAGAAGGGGATAAAATGAGCACCAGCCGTAACTGGAAGCTGGAGATGCAAGATTACATTGATGATTTTGTAAACAAAGAAAATGGCGGCAAACAATGTGTGGATATGCTGCGGTATTACCTTACGCAAATTGCTCCCGAAACAAAAGACAGCGAATTTACCTGGAAGAGTTTTCAAGATGCAGTTAACAGCGAACTGGTTAGTATTTTTGGAAATTTTGTAAACCGCACCTGGGTGCTAATGCATAAATTATGCGGCGGCAAAGTGCCTAAGTTTAATGAAGATGTTGCAGATGAAAATGATAAACTGCTAATAGCCGATATTGAAAATGCAAAAATAAAAATTGAAAATTGTTTAGAAGAATATAAGTTTAGAGAAGCCTTATTTGAGGTAATTGATTTAAGCCGAAAGGGTAACCAATACATGCAAAAAAAAGAGCCATGGATTGTTGCCAAAACTTTGGAAGCAAATCCCGAGAATCAAAAATTAATTGATAATGCGTTGCATCTTTGTTTGCAATTAACGGCAAATCTTGCGGTACTCATCAATCCATTTTTGCCCAATACCGCTGCCAAATTATGTTATATGATGAAGGTGGTAGATAAAATGCTGGACTGGAAAAATGCAGGAAAAATAAAATTATTAAGTGTCGGTTACAGTTTAAGAGAGCCGCAATTATTATTTAGAAAAATTGAAGATGAAGAAATAACCATTCAGGTAGAAAAATTAAAAGCTGGTAAGACAAAACTGTCATCAGAAAAAATTGAAAAGGCAACAGATAAACTATTAACTGCTATGGAAGAAAAAAAATCTGAAATCGTAAATCTGAAATCTGAAATAGTTTTTGATGATTTTGCAAAAATAGATCTTAAAGTAGGTACCATACTTTCTGCAGTAAAAGTAGAAAAGGCTGATAAACTTTTAAAACTGGAGGTAGATCTTGGTTTTGAAAAAAGAACTATTGTTAGCGGTATTGCTTTACATTTTTCCCCGGAGGAAATTATTAATAAGCAGGTTGTAGTGGTGGCAAATTTGGCGCCACGTAAAATGAGGGGTATAGAAAGTAACGGAATGATTTTAATGGCAGAAGACGATGGCGGTAAATTACATTTTGTAAAACCAGAAGCAGTTATTAATGCAGGCGCAGGCGTTAGCTAAATATTAAATAATATAAGGAATGGTGATGTTAAGCGTGCAGCCATTATCGGGATAAGTAATTATTTCTACTTTGCCATTGTATGCATCTACCCGGTTAAAGATGTTGATGAAACCAATGCCGCTGGCTTTTTGTTTTTCTTTGTCGAAGCCAATGCCATTATCACTAATAATAAGGCAGCTTTGATTATTTTTTTCTGTTACAGAAATAGTTGCACACGATGCCCTGGAGTATTTAATAATATTATTGCTCTGTTCCTGCGTAATTCTAAAAATTACCAGTTGCTGTTCTTGGGTTAATTTGTCAACAACATTTTGGTCGATAGTAGTAGTAACTGTAATATCGTTAAACTGTTTCATGTTGCGGCAAATGTCCAGTATACTTTGTTCAAGTCCCACGGCTTTTACAATAGAGGTGTTCAATCTTTTAGATAACGCTCTTATTTCCTCTACCGCTTCTAATAAATATGCAGAGGCTTTATCCAGCAACTCCGTTTGGTTATCATTATTTTTTGCTGCGCCAATATGTAACCTGGCGCTCATTAAAAGCTGGTTTACATTATCGTGCAATTCTGCACTAATCATACCCCGTTCTTTTTCCTGTGCTTCAATAGTGGCCTGGTTAATTAGTTTTTGTTTTTTTACCTGCTCATTAATCA
>JAYURK010000177.1:0-9428 GCA_043756235.1 Ferruginibacter sp.
TTCATTTAAAAATAAATTAGCCTGGCCATAATAAAATGCCAGCGGTATGCATATTAAAATAGAAGCAAAAAAGAATACCAGGTAATTTTTATCTTTTAATATTTTTATTGCATCCAGTCCCAGCACTTCACTAACTGTAACTTTTTGCCCGGCTTTTGGTGCTGGCGTATCCGGCAGAAAAAAGCTACCGAGACCAAGTATAACAGATACCAGGGCAGCTACTTTAAAAGTGATGGTTAATGAAGCCGGATCTTTTTCCCAGGCCATGGCACCAATGATGAGGCCGGCAACAATCCAGCCAATGGTGCCCCACATGCGTATGCCCGAAAATTCTTTCTCTGGATTGGTTACCTGTTTTAAGGTGATTGCATTTACAAGGGCCAGCGTTGGCATATAAATAATCATGTAGATAAGCAGCAGCGAATAAAATGAAGCAAAATCTGCCTGCGAAGAAATGAAATACAAAATTGCTGCACCTGCCAGATGAAGTATGCCCAGAATTTTTTGTGCTGCAAAAAATTTATCGGCAATAAGCCCGATGATAAAGGGAGCGATGATGGCACCCAGGCATTGTGTACCGTAGGCTGCACCTGTTTGTCCGCCGGTTGCACCAATACTTCCTTTAATTAAAAAAGTTCCCATGGTTACAAACCAAATACCCCAAACAAAAAAATTAAGAAACATCATGGAAGATAACTTCAACCGGATAATTGATTTCATGCAGCAGCTTTTGTTTAATCGTTAGTTAGATAATTAGCTTGGTAAATATAATTTTTTTTGTCTTCACAAATCAGTTATCAGGATAAATTAATTTAACAAACGTTTGCGGTGTTTAATTCCTGAATTAAAATTCTTTATCAGGATATTTTATTCAATTGAAATCGGGTTACTGATTATTTTCTTTTAAATTTACTCAACAGATACTTGCTTAATTCAATCAATAACATTTTTGCAATGCATAGAAAACTCAACATGGGCATGGTTGGCGGTGGCAAAGATGCTTTTATTGGAGCAGTGCATCGCATGGCTGCAAACCTCGATGGGCATATACAATTGGTTTGCGGTGCTTTTAGCAGCAACCAACAAAAAAGTAAAGAAAGCGGAGAAAGTTTATACCTGCCGGCAGAAAGGGTTTATGGCAGCTATGCCGAAATGTTTACAAAAGAAAAATTATTACCCGAAGGAGAACGAATGGATTTTGTAAGTATTGTTACGCCCAATCATCTACACTTTGAACCTGCAAAGATGGCGCTGGAGCATGGTTTTGATGTAGTGCTTGATAAACCAATGACCTTAACGCTTGCCGAAGCAAAAGATTTAAAACAGGTTTTAGATAGCAGTGGAAAATTGTTTTGCCTTACACATACTTACAGCGGCTATCCCATGGTGAAAGAGGCAAAAGAAATCATCCGTCAAAATAAACTGGGAGCCATAAAAAAGATTTACGTTAGTTATCCGCAGGGATGGTTAAGCACATTTTTAGAAGAGAGTGGCCAAAAGCAGGCCGCCTGGCGTACAGACCCTGCACGTAGCGGCATTGCAGGCAGCATGGGCGATATTGGTACGCATGCATTTAACCTGGCAGAATATATAAGCGGCCTGCAGGTTACCAAACTTTGTGCTGATATAAATATTACTGTGCCAGGCCGCCAATTAGATGATGATGGAACGGTGTTATTGAAATTTAATAACGGAGCATCGGGCATGTTGTATGCAACACAAGTAGCTGCAGGCGAAGAAAATAATTTACGCATACAGATTTATTGCGAAAAGGGCGGACTTGAATGGCAACAGGAAGATGCAAATACATTGATGGTAAAATGGCTTGATAAACCGGCAGAAATACTCAGGGCCGGAAACAGCTACCTGAGCCCATTAGCCGCATTTAATTGCCGTACGCCTGCTGGCCACCCCGAAGGTTACCTGGAAGCATTTGCAAACCTGTATCGCAATTTTGCATTAACGCTGATGGCAAAAAATAACGGAACAACTCCGCAACAAGCGTGGACCGATTACCCCGGAATAGAAGCAGGAATAAGAGGCATGGCATTTACAGAAAATGTTATTGCCAGCGGAAAGAGCGACGCAAAATGGAAAAACTTTGATGTTTAAATAAAAGATGATGCAAACAATAAAAGGACCCGGTATTTTTTTAGCGCAATTCATGGGCGATAAAGCACCCTTTAATAACCTGGAAGATATTTGTAAATGGGCTACATCATTAGGTTATAAAGCCGTGCAAATACCTACCTGGGAAAAAAGACTGATTGACCTGCAACTGGCGGCAGAAAGCAAAACCTATTGTGATGAGTTGAAAGGAAAAATAAATTCCTATGGACTTGAAATTTCTGAATTAAGTACACATTTACAGGGTCAGCTTGTTGCTGTTCATCCGGCTTATGATACGCAGTTTGATTCTTTTGCACCAGCAGCATTGCATGGCAATGCTAAAGCAAGAACGGAGTGGGCCATGCAGCAGGTAAAATATGGCGCAAAAGCCTCTCAGCACCTGGGCATTACTGCCCACGCCACTTTTAGCGGTGCTTTGTTATGGCATACTTTTCATCCATGGCCACAAAGGCCCGCCGGTTTGGTTGATGAAGGTTTTACAGAACTTGCGAAACGCTGGCTGCCCATTCTTAATTATTTTGACGAATGTGGCGTAGATGTCTGTTACGAAATTCATCCCGGCGAAGATCTTTTTGATGGAATAACTTATGAAATGTTTTTGGAGAAAGTAAACAATCATGCAAGAGCCTGTTTGTTGTATGATCCTTCGCACTTTGTTTTACAGCAATTAAATTATCTTAATTATATTGATATTTATCATGAACGCATTAAAGCATTTCATGTAAAGGATGCCGAGTTTAATGCAACCGGCCGCCAGGGAACTTTTGGCGGTTACCAAAGCTGGTTAAACCGTGCAGGGCGTTACCGCAGCCCTGGCGATGGGCAGGTAGATTTTAAAACCATCTTCAGCAAACTTACACAATACGGGTATGATGGCTGGGCGGTGATGGAATGGGAATGCTGTATTAAACATCCGGAAGATGGCGCCAGAGAAGGAGCTCAATTTATAAATGATCACATCATCCGTGTTACAGAAAAAGCATTTGATGATTTTGCTGCTACGGCACCCGATGCTGATCTGAATAAAAAAATACTGGGAATCAATTAATAAAAATAAAATTTAAGCATGAAAAAAATAATCGCCTCTGCTGTAATTGTACTGGGCATTTTTGCCTGCAACAGCGCAGAAGAAAAAACAAAAACCGGTGAACCTGAACAAAAAAAGAATACAGCTATGGATAACCCCGACTATGATGCCGGGCTAAACCTGATTGCAAAATCAGATTGTTTTACCTGCCACAAACTCAGGGAAAAACTCATTGGCCCATCTTATGGCGATGTGGCAAACAAATACCCCAACACACCTGAAACTATTGATACACTGTCAAACAGGATTATACATGGAGCCCAGGGTATTTGGGGCACAGTTCCAATGGCTGCTCATCCTGCTGTTACAAAAGCAGATGCCGAAAAAATGGTTAAGTACATCTTATTATTAAAAGACTAAAACAGATAAACATGAAAAAAGCAGGATTAATAATGTTGCTGGCAATTGCTGTTGCCGGATGCAATGCTCCATCAGAAAAAAAAGCAGACGAGCCTGCGCCAGAAAAAACAGATGAAGGCTGGGTATCTTTATTTGATGGCAAAACACTTGCAGGCTGGCACAATTACGGTAAAACAACTGTTGGCGAAGCATGGAAAGTGCAGGATGGTAGCTTATACTTAGACACCACCAAAAAAGCAGGCTGGCAAACGGCACAAGGCGGCGATATTGTAAGTGCGGAAGAGTATGAAAATTTTGATCTGAAACTGGAATGGAAAATAGCATCCGGCGGTAACAGCGGCATTATTTTTTATGTGCATGAAGACACAACCAAATATAAATACGTTTGGAACACCGGACCGGAGATGCAGGTGCTGGATAACGATCTGCATGCAGATGGAAAAATTCCAAAGCACCGTGCCGGAGATTTGTACGATTTGATTTCCTGCAAAACCGAAACCGTAAAAAAACCGGGAGAATGGAATGAAGCTGAGATCATTTCGAAAGATGGTAAACTGGATTTTATTTTAAACGGAACCAATGTGGTAAGCACCATGTTATGGGATGATGCCTGGAAGAAACTGGTGGCCGGCAGCAAGTTTAAAGAATGGCCTGATTTTGGAATTTATAAAAAAGGGCATATTGCATTACAGGATCATGGCAATACGGTTTGGTATAGAAATATAAAAATTAAAAGGTTGTAAAAGCAATTGGGAATTAAAATTATACAGACAGCTTGTGGCACTCATAAAAAAATTAAGCTCTTTGCCAATGACATTGGAACGATTTACGAAGATTGTCAGGGTGAGCTTGTCGAACTCGGATTAACTGCATAAACCCGCCTTCGACAGGCTGCTAATGACAAGTATTTTAAAAGGTTGATAAACAATTTTTTACAAAATTGAATTTAGCCACGAAGACTCGAAGGCACTAAGGAAAATGCGTAGCATTTTTCTACTTCGTGCCTTTGTGCCTTGGTGGCAAACCTCTTTTCGCAGCGAAGCTGAGAAAATTCTTTTCTTATTGTCATTTGCAAAGAGGTTAATTTTTTCCTTTTATGAGTGCCTCAGGCTGACAGTTTTATTTTCTTTTACCAGCGAAAAAAAGCTGCACTTTAATCGGTGCAGCTTTTTTAATTCAATTTACGATTCAGGCAACTTTAGCGTCCCGGCTTTACTAACCCACTTTCTTCAACAGTTTTTTTACCGCTTTATTGCTGGAAGCTATGCTTCCAAAAAAATCGGGCACATAATTATTTTCCTGTTCAACAATATAATGTTTTACGCCCGCCAGTTTTGCATTGGCAAAAATTGTTTTAAAATCAAGGGAGCCATTGCATACTTCGGTATTTTGTGTTTTATCATTTTTATTCATATCCTTAATATGCCATAAATGAAACCTGCCCGGGTTCGATTTGAATAAAGCAATGGGATCGTATCCTGCACGTACAACCCAATACAGATCCATTTCCATCTTTACCAAATTGCTATCTGTATTGTTTAACAAGATATTGTAACCATGCTCACCATTAAAATCAGCAAATTCAAAATCGTGGTTATGATAGGCCAGTTGCAGGTTTGCAGCTTTGCATATTTCACCGGCTTTATTTATCCGCTCTGCAAGTGCTTTATATTTATCTATTGAGTTTCTTTTTTCTTCACTCATCCAGGGAATGATCACATAACTATTTCCAAGCTGATTAGCCACATCACAAAAGTTTTTTACATCGTCGCCATTGCCATTATTAAATAAGAATTTTTCGGGCATATAGTGTCCACTCGGACTGGTAAGATTATTTTGCTTTAACAGTTCAGCTATTTCCTTAACTGTATGACCGAAGAATTTATTTTCTGCCGAAAGGCCAAACATTTCCAGCTCGCTGTAACCGGCTTTTGATATCTGGCTGAAAACACCCGGTACATCTTTGGCAACACTTTCACGAAGTGTGTACAACTGCAATCCTATCTTTTTATTATTGGCAAAAGCCATTTCAGGCATCGCAAAAATACCGGCAGATAGTATTGCCGACTGTTGTAAAAAAGCTCTTCTTTGCATATCAGTAATTTAATAATTTTTATGAAAGTTATAGAAAAATAAAACAGCATTCCAAAAATGAAATGCTGCACACGTTTTCGGTTAATAAAATTATGGTTACAATATGGATATAAAATTCTCCCTCATTAAAATCAAATCAATTTATTTGCGGCTTGCCAAAATACTATCTACCGCATATTTTATATTTACGCCGATAAATTCTTCTTTAATGCGTAAGGCAGTATCGCTTGCAGTAAAATGTATCTGTACAGAATCATCCGTAATATTTGTAATGCTGATGCCGGTAATTTTTTCCTGCGCAATCAGGCGCTTACCAAAACCATTCAGGTTTATTTTAACTTCACCTTTATCGGTTTGTACAAATAAATCGGGCGAAGCCTGATAATAGCTTACAATATTTTTTTTACGAATGCTGTACTTGCCTTCTTTATAAAGCAAATCGCCACGGCAACTGCATAAAATACTTGTTATAAAAAATATGGCTGTTATAATTTTAAATATTTCTCTCATCATTTTTTAAAATTGCTTTTTATCGCCTTAAAAAAGTAATACCTCTTAAATAAAAATATTTCACTCATCAAAGTACCGATACAAAATTTTCCATCTGCGTTACCCAAACGCCATTTACCTTACGCCACAGTGCTGTATAATAACCTTTGTAATTATATGGCGATGTATAAATGAGTATGCCTTTTTCCACTGCTACTTCATTTTTTCTGCCAAACTCAATGTTGCCAAACTGCCGCTCAAAGCGGATAGAAGAATCTTTGGCAAACATATTTTTCCAATCGGCCCATACAATCTCTTTACCGGCCAGCAAACTTCCGTCGCTCACTATTTCCACAAAATCGGGCGCCCAGAATTTTGCTACGCCGGCAATATCTTTTTTGGCAATGGCTGTATTGGATTCAATTCTTGCAGCACGAATATATTTTTCGGCAGCCGCTGTTGCTGTATCTTGCTGTGCAAAAAGCAGTTGCATACTAAAAATAAGGCCGAGTAAAATGCTACATGTTTTCATTCATATAATTTTAGTGAATTTTTAAAAAAGTGCTGTAACATTTGTGGTTTAGTTACCCCACTTAAAATATTTAATCAGGTTTCATTTTATAAAATCTGCTTTAGCTCAATCGAAAAATCAAGTTTCATTTTTAAGATGATGGGGTTTTTAGGATCATCATTTATCCAGAGTTCCTGTGAATCATCTCCATCTTTTGAAACCAGGTGTATGCAGCGGATGTATTTATCCTGGTCATCAACCTTTACAACATAAAATGGATCTTCATCAGTTACCACCTGAAAAACCTGTGCACTAAAAACGCTTGCATGCATAAATGCCTCGCCATTGGTTTTAATTTCGTTAAATACGGCATTGCTTATCCAAACGGATGTTTCTTCTGTAAGGTCTTTGTTACCATTGCTAAAACGGTTCATTTGCACGTGTGCCGTATCCAGCGCCTCTTTGCTGATGTTTACAACTCCGTTGATACCCACATCGCCGGTCATTTTGTATTTAAAAGAAATACCTTTATCCATATCAACTTTAGGATTGGTTACCCTGAAATCGTATGTATTGCCCTGAAAAATCACTTCGTAAATATAAGTGCGCTGCATGCTTGGTTTAACAGGTGCCATCACCTCAGGACAGTTAAATTCTTTTTGCCAGAAATCGCCTGTCTCATATTTATCCTTTAATATTACTGCATCTTCGCAGGCTTTTTCGCTGTTGCCCATTTCGTTATAAAAAGTTCCCCTTCTTCTGTAATAAATTGCCTGCGGATCTTTAGCAATAAATTCAGTTGCTTTTGCAATACCATCTTCGTAACGTTTGTCAATAAGGTAACACCTGAAATATTCTCTGATAACATCTTCGCTGTTATTACCGCTTGCAATTTCATCTTCCAGAAATTTGTAGGCCTGTTCTTTTTTATCCGCCTTGTGTAAAACAGCGGCGTACATAGCCGTAAAATCTTTTTTATAGCGGCTGTTAAGCAAGTTGTAACCCTTCTCTACAAATTGAAGTGCTTTCTCAGGTTGGTTAGCATCTGCAAAATCGGCACCGTACATAACAAACGGAATACCGTTTTTGGGTGCCATTGCCATGGCAGATTTGTAATAAATATCTGCCGACCTTTTAGTTTTTGCAAATTCAAACTGGTAAGGTACCAGCGAAATGTTTGTTGCAGCAGTATCTTTATTTTTATACCAGTTTTTAAAAGTTTCAATAGCAGGCTTATCCATTTTAAGCATCACCTGGCTTACCATTTTTTTTACAAAAGCATTCTCATCTTTTTTATTTCTTTTTAATAAAGTATCGGCAATGGGTATTACTGCCTTGAATTTTTTTCTTTTAAAATTACGCTCCAGTTGTTTTTTTAATTCTTTGGTTGGCACAATGGGCACAACCTTGGCAGGTGTGGCCACTGCAACCACTTTGGGTTGCTGTGCAAATAACTTGGTGGTTGATAAACTGATTACAATCAGTAATAAAATCTTGTACATAATGGTTGGTTTGGTTTTGTTTATTTTTTATTGGGCTATTTTATAATTATGATAGGAAAATCGTTTCCAAAACTAAAGCTCTGCGGATATTGCGGCGTGCCTTTATATTTTTGTGTAACCTCTGGCACTTTAGTTTGCAGATATGCATCAAGCTGGCGCACGGTTAATTTTTTATCAACCGGATTTGCATCTCCTTTAAATGCCTCCAGCAAACAATAGGTAAAAGAGCCGTGGCCCAATTGCGAAAACTCAGATGCAAACTGCTCGCTGCCCGATGCTGTAAGCCATTGTGTACCGGTTGCCCTGGCCAATTGTGCTATGGCTTTTTCTTCTGCTGCTCCCCTGGCACCAGCCAGGGTTTCCAATGCACCTGCACTCTGGCAGGCATCTAATATAAAAAGTTGCTTTTGCGCTTTTATATCTTTACTCATCTGTTGTAAATCTGATGCACTAAAACCTTTTTGTGCAAGGGCCCCATCATTACCATACATCTGTGTAACATCATAAGGCACCAGGTAAAATTCTTTTTTATCGTTTATTACACCGTGGCCTGCGTAATAAAAAATAAACAGATCCTGCGGATTGGCAGCAGCTTTTATTTTTTCGAATGCCGCTTTCATTCCATCTTTGGTTGCATCGGCATCATTTAAAGCTGTGGTATTTATTTTGCCAAACAAACCCGATGATCCTGCAGTAATGGCCTGTGTAAATGCCAGCGCATCTGCATTGGCATAGTTTAAGGTGTACTTCGGATTTTTATAGGTATTTACTCCAACCACGAAAAGATAAAGCTGTATATCATTTTCTTTGGGCTTAATTGCAATAATCAACGGTTTGTAATCGGCAATCAGTTCGGCCGGTACACTTTCTGTACGCTGACTGTTAATGGCAACTGCTTTAAAAATATTTTGTCCTTCATTTAATGTAACCGAGAAAGTTTTTGTCATGGTCTTATCTCCTTTGTTCTCATCTTCTACAGTAAGGTTTCTGGTTGTGTGTACCAGCTTACCATTTTGATACAATCGTATTTCTGTAACCACATCTTTTAAACCATCGGCTTCAACTTTTATGGTTGCCTGTTCTTTATCAACATCAATTTTTTTAACATCGTCGGCCACATTTAAATTACGCTCTGCATTTTGTAAGGTTATTTTTATAGATGGCGGAGATTTTATATCGCCGATATCAGGCACATTATTGGGCAGCGTATTATCCCAAATTTGTTTCAGCAAACCGGGCACATAATATTTTTCGT
>JAYURK010000178.1:0-9328 GCA_043756235.1 Ferruginibacter sp.
AGCCCCATTTACCATGAGTAAACCACTGCCGCAGGGTGCATACCTGATGAACGCAAAAATGCATTTAAAATGGAAAAGCGAAGAAATGCAAATGAGCATTGAAGACTTTGCTTTAAAGGGCAAGCACAACCAGTATAACAGTATGGCTGCAAGTTTAGCAGCATCGGCTGTGGATATAAGGAAAGAAAAAATAAGGGAAGCTTTACAAACTTTTGAAAGTTTAGAACATCGTATGGAGCCGGTAGCATCTATAAAAAATGTAGAATTTATTAACGACAGTAAAGCCACCAATGTAAACAGTACCTGGTTTGCTTTAGAAAGTATGGAAAAACCGGTGGTACTTATTTTAGGTGGTGTTGATAAAGGCAATGACTATTCTTTACTGAAAGAATTAGTTAAAGAAAAAGTGAAAGCTATTGTGTGTATGGGAACAGATAACACAAAAATTCATGAAGCCTTTGACGATATTATGCCACAGATCGTAAACACTGCATCGGCAAAAGAAGCAACAGAAGCGGCATTTCATTTTGCCGCAAAAGGAGATGTGGTTTTATTAAGCCCTGCATGTGCAAGTTTTGATTTATTTAAAAATTACGAAGACAGGGGCAACCAGTTTAAACAGGCGGTAAAGGAATTGTAGCTCCTATACTTAAAGAGAACAGCAGATAAGTAAAAGCAATTTTAATAAAAATAAAAAACCAAAAAGTCCCCCTTCAGGGGATAGGGGTTCATGGCAAACTTTATAAACATAAAAGAATTATTTACACCAAACATCAGCAACAACCTGGTGAGTAAAACCAAGGGCGACCGTGTGATATGGGGCATCGTTATCATTCTTACTTTAATAAGTTTACTGGTAGTATACAGCAGCACGGGATCATTAGCATACAAATACAGTAAGAGTACTGAAAGTTATTTGTTTAAACAATTTGCATTTATAGTTATTGGCTTGTTTGTTATTTATTTTGCCCACCGGGTTAACTACACCATTTATGCAAGGGTTGCAAAAATTTTATTTCTCATTTCTATACCCTTGATGATTTATACCTTAATGTTTGGCTCAAAAATTAACAGTGCCAGCAGGTGGATTACATTGCCGGTAATAAATATGACGCTGCAAACTTCTGATTTAGCAAAGCTGGCGCTGTTCATGTATTTAAGTTTACAATTAAGCCGCAAACAAAATGTAATTAAAGATTTTAAAAAAGGTTTTTTACCTGTTATTATTCCTGTAGTAATTATTTGTGCAGTAATTGCACCGGCAAATTTATCTACTGCATTATTAGTAGGCGCTACAAGTTTTATGCTGATGTTTATTGGCCGTGTTAATACAAAGCATTTGTTATTGTCAATTGGCATTGCCTTAATACCGGTTATTTTTTTATTTGCACTTGCCATTGGCACTTACGATAAAGCAACGCACAAAACAAAAGACCTTCCAGCCATTTTTGCCAGTGGCCGCATACCCACCTGGATTGGCCGTATACAAACATTTGTTTACAGTAATAAAGAAGATGATAATGAAAAATTATACCAGATAAACCAGGCAAAAATTGCAATAGCCAGTGGCGGCTGGGTGGGCCGTGGGCCGGGTAACAGTGAGGCCCGAAATTTTTTACCACATTCTTACAGCGATTTTATTTACGCCATAATAATTGAGGAGTATGGTTTTTTTGGCGCTGCCTTTATGGTATTTATTTACCTGCTGTTTTTGTACCGTTGTATCAGGCTGTACCAAAAATGTCCATACGCCTTTGGGGCATTTTTAGCACTGGCATTAAGTTTTACATTGGTAATACAGGCGCTGGCAAATATGGGGGTGGCAGTAAATGTATTTCCTAACACAGGGGTTACGTTGCCGTTAGTAAGCATGGGTGGCAGCAGTTTTTTGTTTACCTGTTTATCTATTGGTATTATTTTAAGTGTAGCAAGAAATGTGGAGCAGCTGGAACCCCCTCAAACCCCCTGAAGGGGGAACTTTACCATAGCGAAGATAAGAGCGGAGAAGTTGGAATATTGAAAGAAAATAGATTTTGAACTGTTTAATAAATGAATGAAGTAAAAAGTGAAAAAGCTGCTGCGGTTCCCCCTTTAGGGGGCGGAGGGGGCATCATAATCGCAGGCGGAGGCACCGGCGGTCATATTTTTCCGGCAATTGCAATTGCCAACGCCATAAAAAAATTGCAGCCACAAACTGAGTTTTTATTTATTGGTGCAAAAGGCAAAATGGAAATGGAAAAAGTGCCGCAGGCAGGTTTCGAAATTAAGGGATTAGATATTGCAGGGTTCAACAGAAGTTCTTTGATAAAAAATATTGGCTTACCCTTTAAACTGGTAAAAAGTTTTTTACAGGTTCGGCAAATTTTTAAAACATTTCAGCCCGTTGCAGTAATTGGCGTAGGTGGTTATTCCAGTTATCCGGTATTGCGGTATGCTCAGGTAAAAAATATTAAAACTTTTATTCACGAGAGTAATTCTTTTGCCGGTAAAAGCAATATACTGCTGGGTAAAAAAGCCCTGCGCATTTTTACTGCCAGCGATAATATGGAAAAATTTTTTCCCCGTGATAAAACTATCAACACCGGCAACCCGGTAAGGGCGGCCATATCACATAGTGCAATTTCAAGGGAAGAAGGAATAAAATATTTTGATTTAGATCCTCAAAAAAAAACCATACTGGCTGTTGGCGGCAGCCTGGGTGCTAAAAGTATTAACGAAGCAATTGATAAAAATATTGATGAGTTTGAAAAAAATAACCTGCAGCTTATTTGGCAAATCGGTAAACCGTATGCCGAAAAAGCAAAACAAAGGGCCGCAGGTAAAACTAATATTTGGGTAAACGATTTTATTACACAAATGGAATATGGTTACGCCGCAGCAGATATAATAATAAGCCGCAGCGGAGCCATGGCAATTGCAGAAATAAGTGTAATAAAAAAACCTGCTGTGTTTGTGCCTTTTCCTTTTGCTGCCGAAGATCATCAAACGGCAAATGCACAAAATTTAGTTAATAAAAATGCCGGCATAATGGTAAAAGATAATGAGGCGTTAGATAAGTTGATACCCGCAATTATTAATTTATTAAAAGATGAACAAAAGCAACAAGACTTAATTATCAACATCAGCAAATTAGGTATTACTAATGCAGATGAAATTATAGCAAAAGAAATATTGAATTGTATATAAAAATCCCCGGGGGATAATAACACAATGAAAGACGTAAAAGAAATTGTAGAGTCGTTGAGTAACGCTCCTTCAGGGGAAGGTGGCAGTATTTATTTCATCGGCATCGGGGGAATTGGCATGAGTGCGCTGGCAAGATATTTCAGATCTAAAAATGTTGCAGTAAGCGGTTACGATAAAACGGAAACTGCTTTAACAAAGCAATTGGTGGCAGAAGGTATTAAAGTGCATTACCAGGATAATATTGAGTTAATTGATAAAGCGGCCCGGTTAATAGTGTATACGCCTGCGGTTCCAAAAGATCATACGGAGTTAAATTATTACCTGGCGCATGATTATACTGTTACAAAACGCAGCGATGTGTTGGGTGCAATCACACACAGTTCTTTTAATATTTGTGTTGCAGGTACGCATGGCAAAACTACTACTAGTGCAATGGTAGCGCATATTTTACAGCACAGTGGTTATGGTTGCAATGCTTTTTTGGGCGGCATTGCAGTTAATTATAACAGTAATTTTTGGTCTGCCCCGGCTAATGCGGAGGGTAGTGCTAAAAATGTTTGTGTAATTGAAGCCGATGAGTACGACAGAAGTTTTTTGAAGTTGAGCCCGGATGTTGCCATCATCACTGCAATGGATGCCGATCATTTAGATATTTATGGTACGGCCGAAAATGTAGAGCAGGCTTTTATTGATTTTAGTAGTAAAATAAAAGAAGGCGGTTTGTTGATGAGTAAATATGGGTTACACAGAACTGCAGCATTAAAAGCAACACAGCATTTAACCTATCATTTAAATGATGTAAAAGCCAATGTATGTGCAACAAACATTAAGATGCACAATGGCAGTTATAGTTTTGATTTGATCTTTAAAAATACTGCCGCCATAAGCTGGAAATTAAATGAAGTGGAATTAAACATGGGGGGCATGCACAATATTGAAAACATGATTGCAGCAATTGCAGTGGCGCATCATTTAAAAATTGATGATGAAAAAATAAAAACTGCAGTAAGTTCTTTTAAAGGGGTAAAGCGCAGGTTTGAGTATATCATTAAAAACGAAACACAGGTTTTTATTGATGATTATGCTCATCATCCGGATGAATTGAAAGCATTATTAACGGGAGCAAAAAAATTATTTCCCGAAAAAAAATGTACCCTCATTTTTCAACCGCACCTGTTTAGCCGCACCAAAGATTTTGCAGATGGCTTTGCAGAAAGTTTGGACATGGCTGACGACGTAATGCTGTTACCTATTTACCCTGCAAGAGAATTACATGTAGCGGGTGTAAATAGTGAAATGCTTTTAGATAAAATGAAAGCAACAAATAAAACGGTGATGCAAAAAACTGAAATTTTAGATTGGATAGTAAATAATAAAACAGAATTATTGATTACAGCAGGGGCAGGAGATATAGACACATTAGTAGAACCAATAAAAAAAATATTAACAGAACACAATTTATAAAACATAATCTTCTCAATTTCCCCCTTTAGGGGATAGGGGCAAATGAACAAACAAAAACGATACAGCATAAAAAAAATACTTTTAGCCATACTATGGCTACTGGTAGGCGCAGGCACCACCGTATTGCTTGCCGCCGCTATGCGTAAAACAGATTTACAAAAATGTAAAGACGTTGAAATAAAAATTACCGGAATAGAAAAAAGTAACGGCCCAAAATTTATTGATGAAGAAGATGTTTTAAACACAATACAAAGTATTTGCCGAGGAAATGCAAAAGGCAAATCAATTGGCAGTTTTAATTTGCAAATAATTGAAACCGAACTGGAAAAAAGTAAGTGGGTAAAAAATGCCGAACTGTATTTTGATAATAATAATATACTAACCGTAAACCTGCAGGAAAGAGAACCGGTGGCAAGAGTTTTTACAACTACCGGTACTTCTTTTTATATTGATACGGCTTTGGCCATACTGCCTTTAAGCGATAAGTTTCCTGCAAGATTACCCGTGTTCACCGGTTTTCCTTCGGAAAATATTATACTGTCTGCTGCCGACAGCATTTTATTAAAAGAGGTAAGAGATATCAGTCTTGCTATACAAAAAGATTCATTTAGAATGGCGATAATAGACCAGGTGGATATTACTGCAGATAGAAATTTTGAAATGATTCCTAAAATTGGTAACCAGTTGATTGTTTTTGGTACCGCAACAGATGCAGAAGAAAAATTTACCAAGCTGCAATTGTTTTATAAAAATATTATAACTAAAACAGGATGGAGCAAGTACAGTGTAATTAATGTGCAGTTTAAAAACCAGGTGGTGGCAAAAATAAAAGGTGCCGAAGAAAAAACGGCCGACTCATTACGAACGATACAGATTATGCAAATCATTGCTGCCAATGCCGCAAAGCAGGCAGAAGATTCGGTACAAACATTTATGCAGGATAACAACAGTAATACTGCCGACAGCAGTATTATACAACAATCTATTCAACGTGAAGATAATTTTGAATCCCCCAATAATTCCATAAACAATTTACCTCCGCAACCAACGTTCAAGCAGCCGGTTGTTACAGTAACACCGACAAAAACTAATCCGTTACCCATTGCAAAACCTGCAGTGCCCAATCCAACTCCTGTAAAAAAATTACCACCTGCAAAACCTGCAGTTGTATCATCCAATCCTGTAAAAAATAATATTGCAAAACCAAAAGTAACAGCAAAACCAAATACGGTAAAGCCATCACCGGCAAAACCTAAAGTGGTAATGCCAAATAAAAATGATTATGCACCTGTTCCCTAAAGAGGAATGGCAGTAGAATAAAAAAATAATTGATGAATAAAATAACAACATACAATTAGTAAAACACAATTTCCGCTTGTCCCCCTTTAGGGGATAGGGGTACAAACAAAACATACAATTATGCATCAGGAACAACCCATCATCGTAGGCCTCGATATTGGCACTACAAAAATTGCAGCAATTGCCGGCCGCAAAAACGAATACGGCAAACTGGAGATACTTGGCTTTGGCCGTGCCAACAGTAACGGTGTGCAGCACGGTATGGTGTTAAACATCGATCAAACTATTAAAGCTATCGAAATGGCTTTAAAAAATTGTTACGACAGTAATCCTAATTTAGAAATTGGAGAAGTGTACGTTGGCATTGCCGGCCATCACATAAAAAGTTTGCAAACACGTGGCGATATTGTGCGGCAAACTACCGAAGAAGAAATTCGGCAGGAAGAAATTGACCGCCTGGTTGCCGATCAATATCGTACATACATACCCGCTGGCGACCAAATCATTGATGTTATACCGCAGGAATTTACAGTAGATAATTTTCAAAATATTCCAAACCCTATTGGATACAGCGGCGTAAAAGTGGGTGCTAATTTTCATATCATCACCGGCGATAAAAATGCCATACGCAACATAAACAGAAGTGTGGAAAAAGCCGGGTTGCAAACAAAGGATTTGGTTTTACAACCATTGGCTTCTGCCGCTGCAGTAATGTGCGATCAGGACCTGGAAGCAGGTGTGGCCATTGTAGATATTGGTGGTGGTACCACAGACCTTGCAGTTTTTTACGAAGGTATTTTAAAACATACTGCAGTAATTCCTTTTGGCGGCGAAAATATTACCAATGATATTAAAACCGGTTTAGGTGTTTTAAAAACACAGGCCGAGCAAATGAAAGTGCAGTTCGGCAGTGCCTTAAGCGACGAAGCAAAAACAAATGCATTCATTACTATTCCGGGTTTACGTGGTATGGCACCTAAAGAAATTTCGGTAAAAAATTTGGCAGGCATTATACAGGCTCGTATGAGTGAGATAATGGATTTTGTTACGTATCATTTAAAGCAGGTTGGTTTAGATACCAGGATGCTTAATGGCGGCGTGATTTTAACCGGCGGCGGCTCGCAATTAAAACACCTGATACAGTTAACAGAATATGTTACAGGTTTAAATGCACGAATAGGATATCCTAACGAACATTTAGCAGCCGGCCACATTGATGAACTGGCCAAACCAATGTATAGCACCTGTATTGGTTTAATATTAAAAGGCTACAACGATTACGAAAATAAAAACAAGCAGTTTGAAGAAACTTTTAGAAAAGTAGAAGTGCCGGAAAGTTTACAGCAACAACCTGTAGAAGAAACCTTGGATATAATTGATGAAAGTAAAACGGTAAAAATTAAACAGCGCAAAACTTTAAAAGGATTTATGGATTCCTTTAAAATTGGATTGATAGATTTATTTAAAGAAGAGGAAGACGCCAAATTATAATAGTGAATATAGAATATCGAATGTGTGAACAGTTTCAAAAAGTAAAATTAGCCGTGGTTAAAAAAACATTCACCATTCGGTATTCACAAATTCAACATCTGAATATACAAGTACTAACCCACAAATAAACGATTATGATACATTTTGATTTGCCTAAAGAACAATCGTCCATCATTAAAGTGATTGGCGTTGGCGGTGGTGGCAGCAATGCAGTAAACCATATGTTTGCTCAAAATATTGAAGGGGTAAACTTCATTATTTGTAATACAGATGCACAGGCTATTGCATTAAGTAAAGTGCCCAACAAAATTCAGCTGGGGCCGCACTTAACACAAGGATTGGGCGCAGGCGCAAACCCTGCAATTGGCAGGCAGGCAACCGAAGAAAGTTTAGAAGAAATAAAACGCATACTGGAAGTAAATACCAAGATGGCGTTTATTACTGCGGGTATGGGTGGCGGTACGGGAACAGGCGGTGCACCTATACTTGCAAAAATTTGTAAAGATTTGGGCATACTCACCGTGGGTATAGTAACTACTCCTTTTGCTTACGAAGGCAAAAAAAGAATTGCACAGGCAGAAGAAGGTATTATGCTGCTTAAAAATCATGTAGATACTTTGCTAGTGATAAGTAATGATAAATTACGCCACCAGTTTGGTAATTTAAAAATGAAAGAAGCATTTGCAAAAGCAGATAATGTGTTGGCCACTGCAGCAAAATGTATAACCGATGTAATCAACAGTACCGGTCAAATTAATGTAGATTTTGCAGATGTATGTACCGTAATGAGTAATGGCGGTGTTGCCATATTAGGCAGCGCATCAGCCGAAGGTGAAAACCGGGCACAGGATGCAATTGAAAATGCATTGAACTCTCCTTTGTTAAATGATAATGATATCCGTGGAGCAAAATGGATTTTAATTAATATTAATTCTGCCGAAGGCGAACATGAGTTTACCATGGATGAAGTAGAGATTATTCAAAATTATTTATTAAGCAATGCCGGTGAAGATACTGATGTGATTTTAGGTTTAGGGTATGATAATACGTTAGGCAGCCAGATTGGTATTACTTTAATAGCAACAGGGTTTGAGCATAAAGACCCGTTTGAAAAAAAGCCGGTAGTGGTGGAACCGGAAAAAACAACAGAAAAAATTGTGCTTACACTGGAAATGCCGCTTAAAGAAAATCACCTTTTAAAGGCGGTAAAAATTACACAGCAACCTACTTTGCAATTTGAAGAAGAAGAAAAAGCAATTGCAGAAATCAGCGAAACACAGGTAACAGCGCCAGCAGAAGAGGAGTGGATGCCCAAGCTGGTAGAAACAATATTTAAACAAAATAAAGTAGAAGTACCAAGTAAAATTACTGGGGAAAAAATAGACGATAAGCCTGTGTTTTTTGAAATATCTTCGGCCGCAGATCAAACACCCGTAATAGCGTTTGATATACCCACAACTCCTGTACCCGAAGAAAAGCCTACAATTAAAACCAGCGTTCAACCTGTTATTTCAACAAATAAAAATGCTAGCAATGCCCCTTCGTCGGGGGTTAAATTGGCGAAGCCTGCACAAATTTATGTGGAGGAACAACCTAAACCAGAATCCAATTCTAACGAGGAGCTACTGCCAATGCAGCTAACAATAAAGGCCGACGAACCTGAAATTGAAATGCAGTTGGTGGTTAAATCCCATCAAGCGGCGGAGGAAGAGCAAATTGTACAACAAACTCAGCCCATCATGAAATCAGCTGTTGAGGATCCTGCACCGCAGGACGAAACAGAAGAACTCAGGCGCCGGGCTATAGAACGCATTGCGAAGCTGCGTAATTTGTCATTCAACATCAATGCAGCCGATCCGAATAATGAGTTTGAAATGGTTCCAGCTTA
>JAYURK010000179.1:0-9309 GCA_043756235.1 Ferruginibacter sp.
CCCTGTAATTGCTAACGATGCATTATTTGGTCAAGCTGTTACAAGTTTAACCATTACTACAGCACCATCAAATGGTACTGCAATTGTTGTAGGAAATACTATTCAATACACACCTTCAGGTACTTTTAATGGAGTAGCTACTTTGCAATATACAGTTACAACAGCTAATGGAAATGATGTGGTAAAAGTTTATATCAATGTTACCGGTACTCCTGTAATTGCTAATGATGATGCACCGGCAGGAGCATTAAGTGGCGTTACACAAACCATCAATGTAAAAGCAAATGATGTAGACCCCGAAGGCACAGCCACTTCAACAGTTGCTATTACAACAGCTCCAAAAAATGGTTCAGCAACGGTTAACGGTGCTGGTGCAGTAGTGTATATTCCTAATACAGGTTTTACAGGAAATGATACTTTGTTTTACAGCATCTGTGAGCCTGCTCCAACTTGTGGTAATGCATTTTGTGATACTGCAAGAGTAGTTGTAATTGTACAAAACAGGGCGCCGGTTGCCAATAACGATACAAAAACAGCAACCCCTTGTTTACCAAATACATTTAATTTAATAAACAATGATACCGATTCAGAAAATAATAACTTAACTGTAAATGTAATATCAATGGCACCAGTTGATTTGTCAACCGTAGTTGCAAATCCCGATGGTACTATAACTTTTACGCCACAGGCAGGTGCTGCACCAACTTATACGGTAACTTATAATGTTACTGATAATGGAGTAACCCCACAGGTTTCCAATAATGCAACAGTTACTATTACAGTACCGGTTTTTGCAAATAGTGCACCGGTTGCTGTAAACGATTATGCAGATACAACCGGGATGGACGAAATACTTTATTACAATGTAAAAGATAATGACAGCGATCCTGATGGGCATACCTTAGCCAACCCAACTGTTACTATTAATCCTTTACACGGAACAACTATTGTTTTAGTTAGTGGAGCCATTCAATATACGCCTAATCCGGGTTTTGCTGGCGCAGATACATTAACATACCAGGTTTGTGACCAACCTACAAATCCTGCAACATGTGCTCCTTTACCACCATTATGTACAACAGCTAAAATGTTTATTTACATTAAGGCACCTAATACAGTAGTTGCTACCAATGACGAAAACAGTACCTGGCTAAACACACCGGTAAGTGGTGGAGTTATGTTAAATGATTTTGACCCCGAAGGCCATACAAAAATATTTACCGGATTTGTAGATGGTGGTACAAAAGTAACAACAGGTTCAATTACCGTTAGTGGTGTAAATGCATCCGGTTCTCCGGTTGTCAATGCCGGTACATTAACAATTAATGCAGATGGAACGTACACATTTACCCCGGCTGCAAATTTTACTGGCGTAGTAACGGTACCTTATACTATTGCTGATGATCAAACCAATGCAGCATTTGATACAGCGTATTTAAAAATAACAGTTTCAACTAACCCTGCCTATGGTAACAGCGTAATTGCTAATAATGATGAAAACACTTCTTACGGTGCGGCTGTGGGTGGCAATGTATTAACTAACGACAGAGACCCGAATAACAATATTTTTTCTGTAACTGGATTTAATTATGACACCAATGGAGATGGTACAGCAGATGGTACCGGAACCTTAGGAACTCCGGTAAACATTGGCGGTGTAACAACTGTCGGTACTCCTGTTACCAATGCAGGGTTACTTACATTAAATGCAGATGGCACTTATACATTTACACCTGCTACTGATTTTCATGGTAGTGTAGTTGTACCATATACCATTTGTGATAATGGCGCACCTGTTGCCTGCGCAACTGCAATATTGCATATAGATGTACTAACCGATATAAATGGCCCGGCAAATGATCCGCCAATTGCAGGAGATGATTTTAATTATACGGATATAAATACACCAGTTAATGGGTCGTTCATTAACAACGATAGTGATCCTAATGCAAATCCGGTTTCCTTAAACGGAACAACGATTGTGCCCGGGGGCGCACATACAACTATTGGCTTACCAATAGTTACAGCTAAAGGCGGTTCCATACAATATTATGCAGATGGTACATATACTTATACACCAGCAGCATATTATACGGGCCCGGATAGTGCTGTATATACCATTTGTGATGTTACTGCAATTGCTCCACAGCCATTATGTACAAAAGCATTTATTCACCTGCTTATAGGTGTTAAAAATAGTACTGAAGCCATAAATGATGAAAACAGTACCTGGCAAAATTTAAATGTGAGTGGTAATGTATTGACAAATGATTTTGATAAAGAAAATAATACCCAAACTTTCGGCAGCTTTATTTTGCAGGATGTAAGTGGCGATATGGCAAGCGGTGCAATAATAAGTGGTACAGATAAAACCGGTGCGCTAATTGCCAACGCAGGTACACTTACATTTGATGTAGGCGGAAATTATACATTTGATCCAAATCCTTCATTTACAGGTTCAGTAATTATTCCTTACCGTATTTGCGATAATGGATATACTAATAAATGCGATACTGCATATCTAACTATTACGGTTGACCCATTACCTACATCCGGAGTTAATATAGTAATTGCAAATAATGATGAAAATATAAGTTATGGCACAGCCGTAAGTAACAATTTGTTTATTAATGATACTGATCCACAGAATAATCCTTTTATAGTTACAAGTTTTGCAGGTGGTACAGTTGGAACACCGGGTACTGTTGCAGGAATTGATCAAAATGGTAACCCTGTAACAAATGCAGGTACTTTAACCATTAATGTAAACGGTTCTTATACATATACCCCTGCACCTGGCTTTACTGGTAGCATTAATGTGCCTTATACTATTACAGATGTAAATGGTGCAACTTCTACAGCTTATTTGCATATAGATGTTTTAGGCGATTCAAACGGGCCCTCAAATGATTCACCATTTGCAGGGGATGATTTTGGTTATACCACTATCAACAAACCTGTTATTGGCAATTTTATAAGTAACGACATTGATCCAAACGGTGATCCAATTTCTTACATGGGTGTAACCATTAATCCCGCAGGCCCGGCTACACCCATTGGAGCACCGGTTGCTACAGCACAAGGAGGTACAATTCAATTCTATGCAAATGGAACCTACTTATATACACCTCCGTCAGGTTACGTGGGCCCCGATAGATTACCTATTAGCATTTGTGATGTTACAGTTGTTGCGCCACAACCTTTGTGTGCCGATGCAACCATACATTTACTGGTTGGGCCGGGTATAAATATTGCCGGCAGGGTTTGGGATGATGCCAATGGAAATGTAGCCATAAACGGCGGCGAAAATGCAACCAATGCTGGTAATACACTTTATGTAAACCTGGTAGATGGTTTGGGAAATGTGGTAGCTACAACTCCGGTCGCAGCAGACGGTACTTATAGTTTTGCCAATATCAACCCTGATGCTAATTATTCATTACAACTAACAACAAACCAGGGTACAGTGGGTAACCCTGCACCTGCAGTAGCTTTACCTGCAGGTTGGACCAATACCGGCGAAAACAGAAATGGTACTATAGATGGGGGAACTTTGGGTGTAATAGATACCAGAAATTATGGATTTACAAATGCCTTCAATTTTGATTTTGGAATTGAGCAATTGCCAAATTCAAACGATCTTTCGCAAAATATTCCACAGCCAACGGTGGGTCAAACCATTACTTTAAATGGTGGTACCAATCCTGTACCCCCCTCGGGCAGTGATCCCGAAGATGGGGTCTTGGGTGCAGGTAATACTATTGTAATTACCACCATACCCTCCAACAGTACTTTATTGTACAATGGAATAGCTGTTATATCCGGTGACGTGATCACTAACTTTGATCCTGCTTTGTTACAAGTGCAAATAACTTTGGCAACATTAGGTTCTACCAGTACATCTTTTCAATTTGCTTACCGCGATGCTGCAGGCAAACAAGATCCTTCGCCAGCAACATATACTATATCATGGCTGGCACCGTTACCTGTAAAATTAGAGAGCTTTACTGCAACTTCTCAAAACATTACGGTGCTTTTAAAATGGTTGATAAGTGAAGAAATAAATGTATTGCATTATGAAATTGAACACAGCCTTAATGCCCTGCAGTTTGTTGGCATAGGAAAAACCCCCGCTACCGGAAGCCGTGCTTACGATATGGTGCATAATAATCCGGCAACAGGGTTTAATTACTACCGTATAAAAATTACTGATGCGGATGGTAAGGTGCAATACAGCAGTATCCTTAAAGTAAATTTTGGTAAAGGCCTGGCCACTGTAAATATATACCCCAATCCTGCAGCATCATTTATAAAAATTACTGTACCTAGTGATCTGCTTAACAAAGCTGCCTCATTTACTTTAATAACTATGGATGGTAAAGTGCTGATACAACAAAATATTAAAACGCTCAGACAAACCGAAAGTATTAAAATTAGTGCAGTTGCAGCCGGCACATATATGCTTCACATCAAATCTGGTAACTTGATAATTAATAAACGAATTGAGGTAATACGATAAAAATTTTTTTAAAGAACTTAGTTAACGCCGCAATTAATTGCGGCGTTTTTTATAAAGTTCATTTTTAATTGTTGTTTAATATACAGATTTTTGCAAAGCAATGAAGCAAATTATAATTACAATAGATGGCTGGAGCAGCTGTGGCAAAAGCACACTGGCAAAACAACTGGCAAAAGAATTGAGTTATGTGTATATCGACAGCGGCGCCATGTACCGTGCCATCACTTTATTTTTTTTAAGAAATCATATCGACTGGACGGATACAGATGAAGTTGCCTCAGCTCTAAAAAATATTCATATCGAATTTGAGTTCAATAAAAAATCAGCACAATCAGAAATAATTTTAAATGGCGAAAATGTAGAGTATGTAATTCGTGATTTAGTAATTGCAGAAAAAGTGAGCGATGTTGCTGCCATAAAAGCGGTAAGAACTTTTGCAGTTAAGCAACAGCAAAAAATGGGAAAGAAAAAAGGCATCGTTATGGATGGAAGAGATATAGGTACCACTGTGTTTCCGGATGCGGCATTAAAAATATTTATGACAGCCGACATTGCAGTAAGGGTACAAAGAAGGTTTAATGAAATGTTTGAAAAAAATCCCAACATTACCCTGGAAGAAGTAAAAAATAATCTTGAAATGCGTGACTATATCGATTCTCATCGTGAAGTAAGCCCCTTACGCAAGGCAGCTGATGCTTTGGAAATTGACAATACAGATTTAACCATGGAGGAACAACTGGCCATTGCTTTAAAATGGAGTAAAAAGTTTATTTGATTTGTAGCGGGCAACAACCATTTATTTAAATACCCACGACCGGCAAATTATTTATTATCTAAATTTTCAAAAATTATTGAAAATTGTATATCTTTATGCTGTTAAAAAAAACCATATGAAATTGATAATAATTGGCGGAGGCTTTGGCGGGTTACGGCTGGCCCGTAACCTGGGAAACAAACCCGGCTTTGAAATAACCCTTATTGATAAATTTAATTTTCACCAGTTTCAGCCGCTGTTTTACCAGGTAGCCACAGCCGGGCTGGATGCCAGCAATATTTCTTTTCCCCTGCGTAAGGTTTTTCACTACAGCAAAAACATTCGTTTTAGAATGGCAGAAGTGCAGCAAATTGTAGCGCCGCAAAATAAAGTAATTACAAATATTGGCGAATTTGAGTATGATGTGCTGGTGATTGCCACCGGGGCCGATACCAATTTTTTTGGCAACCAAAATTTAATGAACCATGCCATGCCGATGAAAAGTACATTGGAGGCATTACAACTGCGGTATAAATTATTACAGAATTTTGAAACCGCAATAAATACCAATGACCCAAAACTTTTGGAGCAGTTGATGAATATTGTGGTGGTGGGTGGCGGGCCAACAGGAGTGGAGCTTAGCGGCGCCATTGCAGATATGAAAAAATATGTGCTGCCTAAAGATTATCCCGAACTGGATTTTACTAAAATGAAAATTTATTTGCTGGAAGGAACGGGCAAAACCTTAAGCAATATGAGTGTTAAAAGCAGTACAGCATCGCAGCGGTATTTACAAAATTTGGGGGTTACCGTTTTAACCAATACTTTATTAAAAGATTATGATGGCCAAAAAATAACCCTGCAGGATGGAAAAACAATTTCAACCAGGTTAGTGATTTGGGCTGCAGGTATTAAAGGAAATATTCCAGAGGGAATTGATAAAAACTTAATTGCAAAAGGCAACCGTATTAAAATTGACCGGCAGTGTAAAGTAACCGGCAGCAATAATATTTTTGCCATTGGCGATGTGGCTTATATGGAAGAACCGGCATGGCCTAACGGTCACCCGCAGGTGGCGCCGGTAGCCACACAAATGGCCGATATGATTGCTGATAATTTACGCAGCATAGAAATGAAAAGCAGTAAAAAGGCGCTGCAGGAATTTGTATACAACGATAAAGGCAGCATGGCGACTGTGGGCAGAAATTTAGCAGTGGTGGATATGCCCAAACCCAAACTACATTTTAAAGGATTTTTTGCGTGGATGATTTGGATGGGCCTGCACCTGATGCTGATACTGGGCGTAAAAAACCGGTTCTTTGTTTTTACTAACTGGCTGTACAATTATTTTACTTACGACCAGAACTTAAGGTTGATATTTAAAGAAGTGAATAAAACTAAAACAGATTGAACTTTTACATTCTTAATTCTGTTTATAAAGTATGACTGCAACTTTTCTTACTGCCGAATGGAACAATTTAATAATGGCCAATTATGCAATTGATCCAGCCATTTTAAAACCCTGGCTTCCCAATAAAACTGAATTAGATTTTTATAATGGCATTTGCTATGTAAGTCTTATTGGTTTTATGTTTCAAAAAACAAAACTATTAGGAGTCAACATCCCGTTTCATAAAAATTTTGAAGAAGTAAACCTGCGTTTTTATGTTAGGTATAACGATAATGGGGTGTGGAAACGTGGCGCCGTTTTTATAAAAGAAATTGTGCCCAAGCCTGCCATCAGTATTATTGCCAATACCTTGTATAACGAAAAGTATTGCACTATGCCCATGAAACATTTTTATACTAAAAATGAAAACGAAATACAATTAGGGTACCACTGGAAATTTAAAAATAAATGGAATAAACTGGAAGCCACTGCTGATATAGAAGCTTTGCCCATGCAGCCCGGCAGCGAAGAAGAATTTATTGCAGAGCATTACTGGGGTTATTCCAAATACAACACTCAAACCACTTTTGAGTATGCGGTACAGCATCCCTCCTGGAAAGTGTACCCGGTAAAAAATTATGTGATCGATTGCGATTTCGTTGGGTTATACGGTCCTTCATTTTCATTTTTGCAGGATGCAAAACCAGGCTCGATTTTTATGGCACAGGGTTCTGCAATTTCAATCTTAAAAAAACGTACCCTTTAAATTTTTCGTTGCCAGTACTTGCAGGTTTTTTAACAGCAAAAAAATGGTGAATTCACCTTTTAAGGGTACAATTTATTTCTACACTTTTACGTAGTATTGTTAATTGTTTTTATTGCCACTGAATTTTTACCTTTATTAAAACCTAAATTATGAAAAGTAAATTTTTTTTATCCGCCTGTTTCTTAATAGCTGTTGTTACAGGGTTTGCCCAATACGAAAAGCCCGACAAAAGTGATGACAATGAAACTTCAAAACCGGGTATGAATCTCTTTAAAGTAAATCTTACTTCTATTGCATTAAAAAATTATTCTTTTCAATACGAAAGAATAATAAATAGAAAATTTTCTTTTGCCTTAGGTTTTAGAACTATGCCCAAAGGAAAATTACCTTTGCCAGGTATTATCGAAAAAATTGTTGGCGATGATGCCGAAGCGAAAGACCAACTAGCCAATTTTAATTTGGGTAACACGGCCATTACTCCCGAGTTTAGATTTTATGTTGGCAAAAAGGGATATGGACGTGGATTTTATTTGGCCCCATTTTACCGCAACGCAACTTACAAAGGCGATGGATTAAAATTTACTTATGAAAATGCATTGATGGTTCAAAATAATATTGCCATGTCCGGCGAATTAAAAGGCAACACGTTTGGTTTAATGCTGGGTGCACAATGGCATTTGGGCAAACACATAAGTTTAGACTGGTGGATATTGGGGCCTCACTTTGGAAATGGCAAAGGAGATTTTTCGGGTAAATCATCGCAGCCATTAACTGCCGAAGAACAAAACGATTTGAGGCAGGAACTGGAAGATTTTGAAATTCCGCTTACCACAAAAACAGTTGTGGTAAATGCAAGTGGTGCCAATGTAAAATTAGACGGGCCATTTGGTGGCGTTAGAAGTGGTCTTTTAATTGGAATAAGATTTTAAGAAACATATTGTTACAGCTACTAATGTAAAAAGGCACTTCAGGAGCTGTTAGTTCTTTTTGAAATTTTTTTTCAATTAGTTTTTAATATTAGGCCTTAATTTTTCTTCAAGAATCTTTATTTTTCCTTCTAGCTCTTGTACTCTTATATTTCTTTCTTTCAAATTGAATTCTAAATTATAAATTAAAGCTTTAATGGCACTTTTGCTTTGCTCAGTATTCATTTTCATCATCCTAAAACCCTCTTCATAACCAGTAACTGTATGATTGATATTTTTAATTGAATCATTTAATTTTTTTTCATTTTTTTGTTTTTCGTTAAGTATTTCACCCATTTTTTTGTCTCTATTTTCTATATGCTGATTTAATGATTCTTTGATTTTATTTGATTCATCTATCTGTTTTTTGGCTAAACTAATGCCTGAACTTAATAATATTAAAGAATCGGTTTTCTTAGATAGTAATCCCTTAACAGAATCAAGAGATGCATTCATTTCTTGAATTTTAAAGTAAATAGAATCACGGATAACTGCAAAATTCTTTTGGTCCAGTTCTAAGGTAGCTTTATTAGCTCTGTATTCCTGATATTTACTGTCAAATATTCCACTGAATAAAAGATAAATTACTGGTACAATTGTTAATGAAAGAGGTATCAAGATAGCAGCCCAATTGGTTTTTTTAAAGGAGCTTTTCTTAAGTTCACCAATTTCTAAACTTATTTTTTCATTTTCCTGTTTTATTTTTTCAATCTCCAATTCCTTCTTTTCAATTTCAAGCTCGTTTATTCTTGAATTTTTATGTGTTTCACTCATTTTGAAATTTTTTATTGAATAAGCAGTTATTTCTCAAATTTACATTTATTTTTTCTTAAAAAACCACCGCCTTGGGCGGTGGTAATGTACTGATGGCTATGCCTTAACTTTGGTAGATGTCGAATAGTAAATATCGAAAGC
>JAYURK010000180.1:0-3301 GCA_043756235.1 Ferruginibacter sp.
TCTGCGATAACCCCGGCGACGGCGGCACCACGCCTTCTTACGGTTTTGTAAAAGCTGCAAGAGAAAAATTGCAGATTGAATTATATGCCATGATAAGGCCACGTGGCGGCGATTTTTTTTACAGCGCTGAGGAGTTTGAAATTATGAAAACCGATGTGCTGATGCACAAACAATTGGGTTGCGATGGTGTGGTAATTGGCATGTTAAACAAAGATGGCAGTGCAGATACCATTCGGTGTAAACAATTGGTGCAACTGGCTTACCCGATGGGAGTAACTTTTCAAAGAGCATTCGACAGGGTGAATGACCCTTTTAAAGCATTGGAAGATATAATCGCAATTGGTTGCGAAAGAATTTTAACCAGCGGCCTTGTACCCAATTGTCTTGACGGAGCCCCTTTAATTGCACAATTAATTAAACATGCCGGTGAAAGAATTATTATAATGCCCGGCAGTGGTTTAAGATCAACCAATGTAATTGAAGTGGCAAAAATTACCGGCGCAACAGAATTTCATACTTCTGCCAGGGTTTTTGTTGATACACAAATGAATTTTGTTGTTGATGCAATGGAGGAAGATTTACAAAAAGTAATGGTGGACGGGGAAGAAGTGGAAAAGATTAGGGAACTGCTAAAAAACCATCATTCCGGGTGAGTCACCCTTTGGGGGTGAGTCACCCGCCGGCATGATTTTCCAGAAGTTCTGCAATTCTTTTCACCTCTTCGCCTTCCACCATTACCTGTTGTAAATCTTCTTTCATGGCTGGTAAAACAAAATCCATTTGTGTATCAACAAAAACCCTGGCAGAAGTATGAAATTCTTTTGCTCCTGTAATTTTTGCCACATCAATAACATTGGAAGATCTTAAACCGCTACCGGGCATTATGATGATTCTTTCATCGGCCTGTTTAATTAGTTGTGCAATTAAATGCGCCCCGTCCAAACAATTGGGCACAAGACCACTGGTTAAAATTCTTTCGCAGCCCATTTCAATAATATCTTCCAGTGCTTTAAAAGGATCATTCACCCTGTCGAATGCCCGTTGAAAAGTTACTCCCATTGGGTAGGCCAGTTGCACCAATTGTTTACAACGAATGGTATCTACGCTGCCATCTTTATTTAGCATGCCAATTACCACACCATCGCAACCCAATTGTTTGTGCATCAGCACATCGGTTTTCATAATTTCAAACTCATCATCGCTGTAAAAAAAATCGCCGCCACGTGGCCTTATCATTGCATATAATTCAATCTGCAATTTTTCTCTTGCTGCTTTTATAAATCCACAAGAAGGTGTGGTGCCGCCTTCGCCGGGGTTATCGCAGAGTTCAATTCTTGTTGCGCCGGAAGCCTGTGCAATGAGGCAACTCTCAATATTAAAGGAGATGATTTCAAGACTGAAATTAAGCCCCAAACCCCTGAAGGGGCTTTCAGCACTTTTATTTTCTGAGTGTATTTCTTTCATTGAAAACTTTAAAGCTTGAGGTATAAAGTCCCTTTAGGGATTTAGGGTAATAAAAATTTCGACTCATGAATTTTATTTTCCAACCCACTCTTAACACTAAACACAAAACCTTTTTGAATGGCATACGCACCATATTGCCCTTTTTTATTTAGTGCTAAAAAACCTACCTGCAATTCTTTTGCTTTTTTTCGGTCTCTTTTTACAATTCTTTCCACGGCTTTTTTACAGGCCATTTCGGGGCTAAACCCCTGCCGCATAAATTCCACCACCAAATGTGTTCCGCAAATTCTTATCACTTCTTCGCCGGTACCGCTGCTGGTGGCGGCGCCAATTTCATTATCAACAAAAAGCCCGGCACCAATTATAGGAGAATCTCCCACACGGCCATGCAATTTAAAAGCCATACCGCTGGTGGTTACTGCACCGCTTAAATTATTCATTGCGTCCATCGCTACTAATCCCATCGTATCATGATTGGCGGTACCATCATCAAAAAAGTTTGGTGCAAACGGGCCGTTTGTTTTTTTACCTGCCTGCCGCACAGGCAGGTTTTCAATATTAATAACCGGTTTGTATTCACTTTTTTTCAGCCATTCGGCATAAGCTTTTTTTGCATCGGCAGATAGTTCCGTACTTTCTAAAACAAATCCATTCTCCAATGCAAATTGCTGTGCACCTGCACCTACTAAAATTACATGCGGTGTTTTTTCCATTACTTTTCTTGCCACCGAAACAGGATGTTTTATTCTTTCCATTCCAGCAACAGCGCCACAATTGGCGTGCTCGTCCATAATGCAACTGTCTAATGTTACAATGCCATCTCTATCGGGATAGCCACCTAAACCCACGCAACAATTAATTTCATTTTCTATGTGCATGGCGCCAGCTTCCACAGCATCTAATGCCCGGCCTTTTGCAGATAATATTTTCCAGGCTGCAGCATTTACAGCCATGCCACTATCCCAGGTGGAAATAACAATGGGTTTTGTCGTACCCTCCAGGCCGTTAGCAATTGATTTTTTTGCTGCAATGAGTGGTGCAGTTAAGGCGGATAATTTTAAAAATTTTCTTCTGTTGATCATTAAATATTTTTTTTGTTACGGTCATTTGTAATACTGTTGGGCTGCGGTGACGTCGCACTCTTCAACAATAAATCTTTACTGTGCTTTAATTATGTTTTACTCATTATGATTTGCACAAAGCACCTGTCGTTCCTACGGAACGATGAAAAGCATACATTATTTTTTCTACCCACCTTAAGCTCCTAAGGAGCCATACATAAATGCATTAGGTCTTTTCAATCTTCACATCGATCTTCTTCATTTCCCCCTTTAGGGGATAGGGGCTTTTAATACTCATCCCCCATCGCAAATATCTGCTGCTTCGTTTTCCATTTCCCCCTGGTAAAATCAGGAATATTTTGCACCTGCCCGCCTTCCATAATACTTTTTTCGCTTAATGGTGTAATGCTGTACCAGCTTGCATAATCATATACATCCATAGGGAAAGCGGCACCACGTTTTATGCACTCAATAAATGCATGGTCAACAAAAAAATCCATGCCGCCATGGCCGGCACTTTCTGCACTGGCACCATATTTTTTCCATAGCGGATGATCATGATCGGTCAGCCATTTTTCGGTGTTATCCCATTTATGATTGTGGTTCATTTCTTTTTGAAAATAAATGAAACCCTGTTTGTTGCCGCCGCTGCCAAAGTCCTGCCATAGGCCTTCGGTACCCTGCACCCTAAAACCTAAATTATACGGCCGTGGAGAAGAAACATCATGCGTTAATAAAATAGTTTCGCCATTGGCACATTGTATTTGTGTGTTTAC
>JAYURK010000181.1:0-29871 GCA_043756235.1 Ferruginibacter sp.
TTTACTGCATATTTCTGAAACTCTTTTCCAAAATTCATATTTATTAAGATTAATTATAGTTACAAATATAGTTGATAGTTGTTAGTGTTAAAGATGAAATCAATGTTTAATCCCTGCTTCGGGATTGATAAATTAAGATATACTCTACCAGCATTGCTATGGAGGCCAGCGCCGCAACTACGTAGGTAAGTGCTGCCCATTTTAAAGCATCTTTTGCTTTTGAATGTTCATTGCCTTTTGTAATATTGGCAGTTTCCAACCATTGTAGTGCCCTTGATGAAGCATCAAATTCTACCGGTAAAGTAATAACTGAAAACAGGGTGCTGATTGCAAAAAGAATTATTCCAATTAGTAGCACTGTAGTATATCCACCTCCAAAACCAAACATACCCAGGCCTGCAATAATTACCCATTGAGATAATGTGCTGCTGATTTTTACAGCCGGCACCAGCCTGCTCCGCAGCATCAACATAGAATAAGCCGTGGCATGTTGTAAGGCATGGCCACATTCATGCGCCGCAACTGCTGCAGCCGAAACATTTCTTCCGTCAAATACATCGGGGCTTAGATTTACAGTTTTATTTAGCGGATTATAATGATCGGATAAAAAGCCCGCTACAGAAACTACCTGTACATCGTATATGCCATTTTGCTTTAGCATTTTTTCTGCAACTTCTTTTCCGCTAAGGCCGCTGCTGGTAGGCACTTTTGTGTACTGGGCAAATTTGCTTTTGAGCCGATATTGCACCAGCATGCCTAACACCATAAAAATTACTGATACTATTATTATTCCCATTGTTATTTATTTATCTTTTAAATAATTGGGCAAAAAGCATTCCTGTTTATTTTACTGCCAAAATAACAAAATAAAAAAAAGTCCCCCGAAAAAAATCGGGGGACTTGAAATTATTAAGATTTGATAAGTGCTTTATCTTAAAACCTGTGTTCTGCCCATTGCCAGGCGGTTTCCGTTAGCATCTACCACTTCAACCCAGTAAACACCTGTACCGTGGTTTCTTAAATCAACATCCATTCTTGCATAAGGGCTGCTTATTGAGTATACCTGTGTTGATATTCTCTTGCCTCTTGCATCATAAATATTTACACCACGTGGTAATCCTGTGTTGTTGATAATGCTGTAATACCTTACCTGAAACTGACCGCTGTTTGGATTTGGATAAACAAATACTTTTCCGCTAACAGAATCAGTTAATGATACCAGATTGGAAGTATTGCTACAACCATTAACATCGGTAACCCTTACCCTGTAATCACCCAAGCCATCTACATTCACTATCAAGGAGCTTCCGGTTGCATTGGCAATAGCTGTACCATTTCTTAACCAGGTATAAGTGGCTGCAGCTGGTGTAACAGTGCTGAACAATGTGGTGGTTAAACCAGGGAATAACTTCTGATATGGAGAAGCAGAGATCACAATTGTTGGTAATGGATTTACCGTTAACAGCCTTTGTGCAGAGGTGTCCGGACCACAGGGAGCAGCGCCAGAAACTATTGCACGGTACAAATAACCACTCATTGAAACTGGTGGAGCGGTAATGGTTAAGGTTGCTGTAGCAGCACCTGCATAAACGCCACCGTTACTTACGTTATTAAAGATATTTCCATTATCCGTACTTACCTGCCAGCGATAAGTAGGTGTAGTGCCGGTTGCAGTTACACTAAAGCTGGTTACTTTATCGGTACATACTGCAGCGTTAACTGGATCAGCAGTGATGCTTACCGGTTGATTAACAGTAACCACAACTGTTCTTGCAGGGGAAGTACATGCAGTAACAGTTGTTGTAAAGCCTACCCTTCCAATAAATCCTCTTGGTGTAAAAGTTGGTGCTGCTGGAACATTTACTCCACCATAACCAATATTTGTACCGGTAATTATATCGCAACCTGCTGCAGAGAAGGTATACGTACCTGCTGCAATAGTGCTGTAGGCAAGATTAAATCCAGTACCCAATAAAGCCTGAACACAAACCCCATAGGTAGCACCCGGAGGTATTGTTAGGCTAAGGCCAGTTAAGAATGGCTGAACGGTACCGCCGCCAATACCAGTGATGGTTGCTGTTGATCCAATCTGGGTCCAGCCATTAGCAGTACTTATTGCACCTGGTAAACCATTAATTGCGGATGGTTTGTAATAGGCAGAAACCTGCGATACACCTGCTGCATTGCAAACGCTGGCGATATCAGAAAGTGTTACTGCATAAGGGTTATTATTTCTAACATTAAATGTAATGGTAGAGTTACTGTTATTTGCCGCAAAATTAGTAGCAGCTGTAGCTGGGGCAGGCGGTAAACTGTTTACTGTAACCTGATAGTTATTAGCACCAATAGTTGTTGGCCTGGCATAAACACTATCAACAGGTGTACCAGCTATATAAGCATTGGTTCCGGCAGGATTAGTAAATAATCCTGTTACCGGTGTCCAAACTGCAGGAGCAGCAGGAACACCCACAATATAATCTATATCCAATTCCCAATTATTAAGCGTACCTGCATCCGGAGCACCAGCATCGTAAATCGCAAGTGTCCAGGTTCCGTTAGGAACAGAATACAAATTGTTAAATGCAGTTACATTAGGTATAAATCCAGTTGGTCCGCCAGGGAAGGTAAAACCAAAAGCTGTAAAAGTAGTTCCGGCAGCATCTGCTTTAAATATTCCGGTATATGGCGCAGTGCCTGCTCCTAAACTATTTAAACTTGCAGAACTAATTACTGTATTAGTGAAATTAACTCCGGGTTTATTTGTTCCACTTAATAGTGCATCCAAATTAAACACATTACCATTTGGAGCTTTAAGCACTATAACTAAATCACTTACCCAGTCGTGAGTTGCATTAATCCTGGCTCTGATATTAGAAATTGTTGCTCCCGTAGGAATACCTGAAACGGTGATGTTAGAAGTAGTTGCAGGATATGAAGTTGGTACTGGTGGAATAGCTGGACCGTCTGGTATCGCTATGTTTACAGTACCTGATTTAAAGTTTCCAGTGAAAGACTGCGATGAAGAACTTTTTAATAATACTGCAGCGTCTCCCAAACACATTGCTACAGGATTAGGCGTTACTGTTGGTGCCGGTGGCGTATAGTTTATAAGTGCTGTTGCTATACCGCTGCAACCAGTTGCAGTGTTTGTACCTGTTACGGTGTAAGATGTAAATGCGGCAGGTGCTGCATATACTGTTGCAGTTTGAGTACCCGCTACATACCCCGTGGTTGCAATAGCATTTGTAAATAAACCTGCAGCAGGCGACCATGTGTAGGTATTAGCTCCGCTTGCTGTTAAAAGTAAACCGTTAATACCGGCAACACCTCCGCAGCCTGATGTTGGCGTTACGGTAACTGCCGGTAATGCTACTACTGTTAATATAGCACCATTTGAGTTTGCTGCCGGTGCACAAATACCATTAATTACACAGCGGTACCTGTTACTATTCATTGCTGCAGCAGCAGGGTTAATTGATAAAGTAGGAGTAGCCACACCTGAATAAGGAGCAGTATTGCTGAGGTTGGAGTAAGAAACACCACCATTGGTGCTTTCCTGCCATTGATAACTGATACCTGTACCGGTAGCAGTAACTGTAAATGTTACTGCAGTTCCACTACATGCTGAAGTATTAGCCGGCTGGGCAGTTACTGCAGGGCGCTGATTAACAGTGATGGCAATTGATGCAGTGCCTGAACAGCCACTAGAGTTTGAAGCTACAACTGTATAGGTTGTGCTGGTTGCTGGTGATGCAGCAACAGGATTAGTGTTAGTTGCATTTAAGCCGGCAGCAGGAGACCATGTATAATTTAATCCCGGAATTACTGCGGTTGTTGCAAAGGTGATAGAAAAACCTGCTATCGTACCTAAATCTCCTCCCAAATCATCTACAACAAATAATTTCCAAACACCGTTAGGGTCGCCGGTAAAAGTTCCTAAACTTGGAGTAGGCTGATTAAGCGCTCCCGGTCCCGGTGCAATCCAGGTATCAGCAGCACCAATATTTGTTGGCCGGTATGTGCCGGTTGGATTGAAGGTGTTATTCATTAATGCGGTTGCAGCATCATCAAAAGTAAAAGTTTGCCCTGTAGCATCTGTACCGCTTCCGGCATCAGACATTAAAACAACATTTTGCCCGGTAGGTGATTGCAGTACTATGTCAATATCGCTGGGGAAAGTATGCGCAACATTATTTAATGTTACAGATTTAACCTTTACACCGGAAGTACCTAAGCCACTAACAGTAATGTTAGACGGATAAGGGGTTGCAGCTCCGCTACTGGGTATTGAGATTGCGGTTGCAGAAGAAAATGAATTAGTTGTTAAACCAACAGCAGTTAATAAAGTTGGATCACCGGCACACAGTGTTGTGCCATTATCGGTGGTTATAGTCAGTGCTCCAACGCCAGCAGCTATAAAATTTATTGTAGCTGTAGCGGAATAAGCTGCCGAACAACCACTGCTCTGCACCAGTGCCCTGTATTGGGTGGTTTGAGTAATATTTGTTGCAGTTAAAGTTGTTGTTGTATTTGCTATAACAGTCCAGGTTACACCGGCATTAACAGATGATTCCCACTGGAGAATATTACCGATATGCCCAGCTAATGTTAGTACAGTAGAATTTGCTCCTGCACAAGCATTGCTTGAAGCTGGTGTTATATTTCCACCGGCAGATAAAGTAGTTATTGTAAGTGTAGCAGCATTACTTGTTGCTACCTGCGGACAGGCGCTGGTTACGTTAGCCCTGAATCGCTTACCATTATCGCCAGCCACCGCTGTAAATGAGTAAGTAGCGGCAGTTGCACCAGTAACATTTGTCCAGGTAGCTCCACCATCTGTGCTAACCTGCCATTGGTAACCCAATGGAGCTCCGCCAACTGCAGTAACTGAGAAGCTTGCAGTAGTGCCCACACAAACAGAAGCGTTTGCAGGCTGGCTGGTTATTGAAGCAGCACCACCGGTAATTGAAAAATTAACTACCCTGGTTGCCCAGTTACCAAAAGTTCCTAAACCTGTTCTGTTGTATTGACCAGTTCCCCAAAAACTACCGTTAACGGGGTCTGCATTTAAAGCATTGTAATCTCCATAGCGATTATTTCCGTTTAATACGGTTCCTTCCATAATAGAAGTTTCAGGAATTGTCATCTGACCTAAAGGATCACAAGTGGTTCTTCCGGTTAATCGGAACGAAGGAAAGGTACTTGGTGTACCCGATCCCGTTACGTTAAATATCAACCCAATATCACCTAGTGCATTTTGAGCGATTGACCCCATAAAGCGATGGTTTCCATCCGGAGGAGCAAACGTACCTTCCTGGTACATACTCCAGTTACCGGCACCGCCTGTACGCCTCATTTCCCACCAACGAATGCCGCCAATGCCACTTCCGGCATTGGTTGTAAAATTGGCTACCATAGATTCAAAGCCACCAAAATTTCTATACCCAACTTTATGCATTATCTGTCCTTCAATACCACGGATTGCCTGGCCACCAGCTGGTTGTGTAATACAAGCAGCAACGCCGCACAGGGTAGAATTGAAAGGGGTAGCCACAACACTTACCATTGGGCCGATAACGGATGAAGAAGGTGTAGTGAAATTTGGCGTATAAGTAAAGGTGAAAACGCTATCCACATCGCCTGGTGCAGGTGTGTCTGTATCATCCTGGAAAAAAGTAAATAATCCACTTTGGTTGGAAACCGCAGGACCTTCCTGGTGTACAGGCAACATAGTAAATGACCTGTTATCTGCAAAACGGAAACTAACCATTGTTGCAGTTGGTGCTCCTGCAATCATTGCAGCTTTATCAAATGCCATTATTGAGCTGCCTAAATATGCGGTAAGCGCTGTATTAAAATCGTGGGTTATACCATAATAAGCATTATGCCAAACAGAATAATGCGGATAATCCGCAAAATAAGTACCTACGTTGTAAGAATAAATTTTATAAGCACCCGTTGGATCGGATGTTGTAGAAACAGCCCAAATTAAAGCGTTGGGACTACTGCCGGTAAACTCAGTCAATATCCACCTGTCTGCAATTTGATCATACATTACAACAGGATCTCCGCCTCCGGCTATACCTGTAATAGAACTGAGAACAGTTTGTGCCTGTACTTGAGTTCCGGCTTTGTTCCAAATTTTAAAAAGTGAACTGCTGCCATTATTAATAATTTGAATTACATGGTTGGGGCCCACAGCAAGATTATTGTCCGAAGGTGCAAAACCAGTAGCTGATAACCCATCAAAATTTTGATTAATTACAGCCGAGGATGCAGCCGGTGCTGGTGTGGTAAGATTTTGAAGTGCCTCATCACCGAAGGATTTAGCAGTGGGATAATAATCTTTTTTAAATCCTACTTTTTTTCCGCTAATCCCTATTAAACCAGATTCGTCCCTGGTTCTTTCAAAGGGTTGGCCATACATAGAATTTTGGTCGATTTCAGAAAGCGGCGCCGTTGTTCGGATGAGCTTTCCTACTACCGTGGTTACTTGCCTGTTTTGCTGTGCTGTTCCCCAGTAAGAGAACATCAGCAAAATAAACCCAGTAAATAATAGTCGGGTAAAATTTCTCATAAATAATAGTTGTTAGTTTGTAAATAGTGACCTTTAATAATGATTACAGTTTGCAGGGTTTGATTGTTTTGGCTTTTGCAAAAAATGGATTGGAAGATGCTATTGAAAAAATGAATAAAAAACTTGGCAATAATTTAGTCATTCAAATAGAACTGGAAAATTACGGTATTTTAAATTTTGTACCAATAATTTTTTTAGTATTTATTTTTAAAAACAAATCTGCCGAAGTAAAGATGCTGGTTAACAAAATTTCAATGTAAATCTTGATTATAAAAGATAATACTGTTTAAGAAATTTACCTTTATCTTTTACCATAGCATCAATATAATTTAAAAAAATAAATATTTTTAAATTTACATTTTATTGCCAAGAAAAATAATTTAGCATTTGAGGTGCAGAAGTTTTGTATAAACAAGCCGCATTATATATTCTGCCTTTTTTTTGATATTCCCGCTGTTGCGCCCTACCTTTGCTGCCTGAAAAAATTAGCCTTAATAATAAAATAATAATTTACATTTTATGGTAGAAATTAAACCGGATGAGATTTCGGCGATTCTTCGCCAGCAATTAAGCAACTTTAATGCTTCCGCAAGTTTGGAAGAAGTTGGTACTGTATTGCAGGTAGGTGATGGAATTGCACGTGTGTATGGCCTGAACAATGTTAGAAGTGGTGAGCTGGTAGAATTTGACAATGGCGTAAAAGCAATTGCACTTAACCTGGAAGAAGATAATGTGGGAGTGGTATTGATGGGTGACAGCAGCGAAATTAAAGAAGGCGATAAAGTAAAACGTACCGGCCAGATTGCCTCTATTAAAGTGGGTGAAGGTATGAGTGGCCGTGTTATAAATACATTAGGTAACCCTATTGATGGCAAAGGACCGTTACAGGGCGAATTATATGAAATGCCATTAGAGCGTAAGGCGCCGGGGGTTATTTTCAGAGAGCCGGTAAAAGAACCTTTACAAACGGGTATTAAAGCTATTGATGCCATGATTCCAATTGGCCGGGGCCAGCGTGAGTTGATTATTGGCGACCGTCAAACGGGTAAAACCGCTATTGCTGTTGATACCATCATAAATCAAAAAGAATTTTACGCAGCAGGCAAGCCTGTTTATTGTATATATGTTGCTATTGGCCAAAAGGCTTCTACCATTGCGGGTATTATGAAAACATTAGAGGAGAACGGAGCAATGGCATACACCACAATTGTTGCAGCTTCAGCTTCTGATCCTGCACCTTTACAATTTTATGCTCCATTTGCCGGTGCTGCAATTGGTGAATTTTTTAGAGATACCGGAAGACCTGCACTAATTATTTACGACGATCTTTCTAAACAGGCTGTGGCTTACCGTGAGGTTTCATTATTATTGCGCCGTCCACCGGGCCGTGAGGCATATCCGGGTGATGTATTCTACCTGCACAGCCGTTTGCTGGAAAGAGCTGCAAAAGTTATTTCTAAAGATGACATTGCCAAACAAATGAACGATTTACCAGCATCTATCAAACATCTTGTAAAAGGTGGTGGTTCATTAACGGCTTTACCCATTATTGAAACACAGGCTGGTGACGTATCTGCATATATACCAACAAACGTAATTTCCATTACCGACGGACAAATATTTTTAGAAGGTAACTTATTTAATGCCGGCATACGTCCTGCAATTAACGTAGGTATTTCTGTTAGCCGTGTGGGTGGTAATGCTCAAATTAAATCGATGAAAAAGGTGGCTGGTACACTTAAGTTAGACCAGGCATTATACCGGGAGCTTGAAGCGTTTAGTAAATTTGGTGGTGATTTAGATGCCGCTACAAAAAACGTAATTGATAAAGGCGCCAGAAACGTTGAGATATTAAAGCAGTTACAATATTCACCCATGAGTGTTGAAAAACAAGTGGCAATTATTTACCTGGGTACGCAAGGTTTATTAAGAGAAGTAGCTGTAAAAAATGTAAAAGCATTTGAAGAACATTTTTTACTGGAGATGGACAATAAATACCCTGAAATTTTAGCTGAATTTAAAAAAGGTAATTTATCAGATGATGGTATTAAAAAAATTACTGAGTTAGCCAAAGGCATCGCGGGGCAATATAAATAATCCTAAATTAAAAATACATTCATAAAAAAAGCTTCCATTTCTGGAAGCTTTTTTTATGAGCTTTGGGTTATTATTAATAAACAATTATTTTTTTAGTAGTCTTTTTTTCACCGTCTTTTATCTCAATAAAGTAAGTGCCTGCGGCAATGCCATTAATAATATTTAATTGCAAAGATTGTGCACCAGCCGTTGATAGCAACTGTTTTTCCTGTGCAATTATTTTACCTGATACATCCAGCAGTTTAAAAAACAACATACCACTTTCTTTTTTAAATAAGGTAACCGTAAGTTTATCCCTTGCCGGGTTCGGCGAAAAGCTAATGTCGATGTTTTTGCCGTCTTGCTTTAGCGCTATAATATTAGAATACTCTATTGATCCGTTTTTATTAAAAACTTTTAACCGGTAATATTTAACAGCCGCATTACTGCTTTCGCTAAAACTGCCTTGTAATGCTGTAGTTGAAGCATTAACCTCCTGCGTATATAATTCGGTAAAAAACACACCGTCAATACTTCCTTCCAATACCATTTTTTCTACTGCAAAAATGTTGTCTACTTTCCAGGCAAGTGCATTTTTGCCGGCTAAGGTATTTCCATTAAAGCTCACAATTTTTACTGGCAGCACGGCTGCGCCGGTTAAGGCCAACGAAAAAACAGCCTTAGTATTACTTAAGCCGGTAACCATAATAAGGTAATTTGTATTTGCTGCTAAGCCCGTAAAATTTGCAAGGCCACCATCAGCATTAAAGGTTCTGCAGGCAACGGGTGCAGGATAAGCCTGCCCTGCAGGACAAACAGCCGTTTGATATAATGCCAGTTGTATACCAGCTCCGCTGCATGCAGCTTGTGTTGCAGGAATAGTAGCATAGCCGCTAACCGTAATAGTTAATATACCGCCGGTAGCGTTTGTTTTAATAGCATAAAAAGCAGTATTGGTAACCATAGCACCGGTACCGGCACAATTGATTGCAGTATACTGTGGATCAGTATTTTTATTACTGGTAGCATGCTCCAAATCAAAAGCAACTACAGTACCGGATGGTGTTGCTGTTGCAGGGAAAGTACCGGGGCATTCATCTTTACTTTCTATTATAGTTGCAAGTGGTGTCATTTCTGCAAGAGCCAAGCATACTCCATAAGTATTTCCCTGAGGTGTAATAACATAAGCAGCACCAGTTTTAGCCGACCAATCCGGGGATCTTCTGTCTACACCATTTACAACAGCAAAGTGCATCACCTTATTAGGATTAATATTTGGTAAAAAAGATCCTTCAAACCCATCATTAATATGGCCCAGGTTAAGAGAATGACCTAACTCGTGCAGAATAACTGTTTCTAAATCAAATTCAGTTGTAGAAGTAGAAGGAAAACAAGGGCCGGTAGTAAAAGCCACGGCACCTGTAGATACGCCAGGATTTCTCAGCACAATATCAAACTCTGTTTTTTGTACTGCATTAACTGTAACAGGTGGGCACATCGATTGCCAAGAATAGCAAACTGCTAATACCCCGTTAGGTAATACGCTAAACCCTGTGTTAGTGTTGTCGAACATAATTATATTAAGCCCATCCGGCGCTACAGCCTGAACGGTTGTAGTACCATTTTCTAAAACATTGTAGCCAGAAATTTCTTTCCAGGTATTTAAAGCTCTTTGAAAAGTAATTTTGGTAGGCGAAGCATTTAAATCCACACCTCCCCCAGCCGTATTAGTACTGTACACTATTGAGTAACCTCCATTGCCATTATTATTCATCAGGTTTGATTCTTTGGTAACTGTTGAACCAGAAGTAAATGTAGCGGTTAAAATGGAGTAAGAAACGGTAAGAACCGCCGACGCTGGACTGGCAGCACCAGTATTATCTACCACTTGAAAAGTTCCGGTACCTGCTTTGGAAGGAACCCTAACCTGTATCTGTGTTGCCGACCACGATACAATTAATGGATCATTAAATGGAACTGAAAAAGGGGTTCCGCCGTTTCCATTATCTGCATCGTCAAACAAAACGGCAGCGGCACCACTTGCAGGGCCAAAACCGGTACCATTAATTGTAAGCAAATTATTGGCAACATCAATTGTGGCGCCTGCGGCCACAGTTGTGGGACTAAAAGATGTAATAACAGCTGCAGTTGGTGCTGCCGGTGAATTGGGTGATGCAGTAATATTGAAACCGTTATCAATTACTGTAAATTTATTGCCGGTTTTTAATTCCAATTCCGGGTAAAGCGAACTGGCGATATTATCATACTTAGCGAATGGTGCATCCGCAATTTTAGCGTTAAGGTCGTAGCGCAAAAAACCCTGGCCACTACTGTACACCTCCCAAAGCAAATTATTTGTTCCCGGGGTTTTTATATTTAAATTATTGGGGTAGCAGAAAAAAATACCTGCATCATTTTTTTGTACAGCCAGTAAATCGCTGGCTTCTATACTTTCGTAGCCCACGCTTCCGCCTACAGTCATCACTTCAATATAATCCGCTACCGCCGTGCCTTTAAAATATTTATATACTTTAATTTTATTTGCAGTATATATCATGGTGTGAGCTGTGTTCCAAAACGCATTTTTCTCAACTACTTTTCCTTCAACAATAATAACAGCGTTCATTACTTTTTCATCCATCGAAACCTTAAAAAGTGCCTGGGAAATGCTGCTGTGATGCAATACAACAGCAAAGAAAAAAAATTGCAACAGGGAGTAAATTACTTTATTCATTCAAATAGGATTTAGGAGCATAAAAATAACAAACTATTTACGTAATGTTACCAATAAATAATTATTTCTAAATCTTTTCAATAAATAAAAAACTCCCAAAAGGGGGTTTGTATGTTAGCGATTGTATCAGGGCGTTTAAACACCTCGTCTTATCCGGGGCCGTTGCTGATTGGGGTTTTGCTTACGGATACGTTCTATAAGTTTTTTTCTAAACTCCCCGTTTAGCCTGAACAGGTTATCGACCCTTTTCGGATTAAGTAAAATTTTAGTAAACCTGGGTTCGTATCTTTTTTTAATATCAAGAATTTTTTGCTCTCTTTCCAATTCGGGTAAATTAATATCTACTGCTTTTACTTCTTTATCAAACTCGTTATGTACGGGCCAAAAAACCTGGGCTTCCAAAGCGGTAAGTTCTAATTTTTGAGTAATGAAAGCCACATACAGCGACTGTATTTTTTCCTGCTTTTTAGCATCAGGGTTTTCGGAAGGCGCCTGGGCAAACAACTTTGCAGTGCATGCCATCAGTAAAATTAATATCGGGTATAATTTTTTCATGGTTTTAAAATTAATTCATCGTTTTATTTTCTTCCAGCTGGTTTAGCAAGTCATCTATTTCACTGCTTTCTGTATTATTACTGTTCAATTCCTCAGTATCTATTTTATCCTGCATTTGCGTAACGGCTACGGCTGCATCTACATCAACTCCTGCAGAAGTAAGAAAGTGTACAATTTCAACGTCAGAAATTTTTGCAAGCTCTCCATCAATATTTGTCTTCATTGCCTGTGTATAATCAATAGCAGCAGGTGGTTTGCCGACAGATAAAAATTTTATAGTACCAAAAGCCAGCGCTCCTGTAAACACAGCAGCTGCAGCATATTTTACAAAGTTTTTGCGCAGGTAAAAAGATACCAGCTTACCTGTTGTTGTGCTGGTTTTATCTACAATATGACTGGCCAAATTTTCAAAATAATTTACCGGCACTTTGTAAACATTTATTTTGGGAATGGTAGTAATGATTACAGAAACTTCTTGATCATCATACTTTTCAATATCCTGTTTTTTTATACGGTTTAAAATGTTATCCGCTAAACTATCAAAATAACCCAATGGCGCCTGAAAAGGCGAAACACCATGAACTGCTAAAACAGGCTCTTCCTGCTTTACTGAATATAAAATTTGTGCCGATAGATTTTCAAAATATCCCTCAGGCACACTAAAAATATTTACGTTTACAATACCTGCAACAACAGGGCTTAGCGTATTTAATTCATTCAATATTTCACTTTCGGGTTTCATTACTTTTTTTAGGACGCTGATTTTATATAAAAGTTTAATGATTCAATATAAAATCTTCTATCTTTTTTACGGCGTGATGATAACTGGCTTTAAGCGCTCCCTCACTGGTTTCTAATACCCGGCTCATTTCTTCGTAAGGCATTTCATCGTAATACCGTAAACTAAAAACAACCTTTTGTTTTTCGGGTAATTGCTGAATGGCAACCTGCAGCTTCCACTCCAATTTATTAGCATCAAAATGTTCGCTGGCTTTTACTTTGTTACTCAGGCTGTTTTCATCATCGCTCAATGATACCGTACTTCTTTTTTTTTGTTGCTCAATAAAAGTCAGCGATTCATTAGTAGCAATGCGGTAAAGCCAGGTATACAACTGGCTGTCTTCTCTAAAATTTTCCAGCCCTTTCCACACTTTAATAAACATATTTTGCAAAACATCGTTAGCATCTTCATGCTCTACTACCATACGCCTGATATGCCAGTACAATTTTTCCTGGTATTTTTTTATAATACCGGTAAACGCCGCTTCTTTGGTAACTGATTGACTGAACTGCAAAAGCAATTCTTTATCATCGGTGTGTGTGGCCATATTTGGTTTGAGGCAGTAAAAATAAAAAAAACCAACTGTAAGATTGGTTTTTTTGTATAAAGTTTAATTATCAACAATAATTATGGACAACGCCCAGTGGTATAAGTTGTAATACCATCGCACTCTGCCAGGCAGGCATTATCGTAAGTTTTTTTATTACAGCCGCAAACAGGGTTAGTAAAAGTTGGACAAATACAGCTAGTATTTATTGCCCCCTGCGTACAATTAGGGGTATTGCTTGTTTTTTTACAGGAGAACAGAAAAACTATTCCGCCAAGGTAAAAAAGGTAAATAATCTTTTTCATGTATAACTAAAAACAAAAAGTACGCCAAAACACCAGCCATGTTAACTTTTACGGCTGATGACTTTTTGTGCAGCGGCTACAATATGCGCTGCATCCAGCCCGTATTTGGTTAATAATTCAGTAGGTTTTCCGCTTTCGCCAAAGGTATCGTTTGTGCCCACATACTCTAAAGGCACGGGAAAATATTTCCCCGCAATTTGTGCAATACTGTCTCCTAATCCACCAATAATATTATGTTCTTCGGCAGATACAGCACATTTTGTTTTTTTAATAGATGCTAAAACCGCTTCTTCATCAATAGGTTTTATTGTATGAATATTAATCACTTCTACACTTATGCCTTTTTCTTCCAGAATTTTACCGGCTTCTATCGCTTTCCAAACCATGTGGCCGCAGGCAAAAATAGAAACATCTTTTCCCTCGGAAAGTTGTTGGGCTTTGCCAATAATAAAATCTTCTTCTTTAGTAAAAATGGGCCACACCGGGCGGCCAAATCTTAAATACACCGGCCCCTCATAATTGGCAATAGCTTCTGTTGCGGCTTTGGTTTGATTATAATCGGCAGGAACAATTACCGTCATGCCAGGCAACATTTTCATTAGTCCAATATCTTCTAAAATTTGGTGTGTTGCACCATCTTCGCCCAGAGTTAAACCGGCATGTGATGCGCAAATTTTTACATTTTTACCGCTGTAAGCAACGCTTTGTCTTATCTGATCGTAAACTCTACCTGTAGAAAAATTTGCAAAAGTAGTGGTGTAAGGAATTTTGCCCCCTATTGTTAAGCCTGCTGCAATGCCAATCATATTAGCTTCAGCAATGCCGCATTGTACAAACCGGTCTGGAAATTCTTTTATAAATCCCTGCAATTTTAGCGACCCCAGTAAATCTGCCGTAAGTGCCACAATGTTTGGATTTTTTTTAGCTGCAGCCAAAATACCATCTCCAAAACCACTTCTTGTATCTTTATTACCTGTTACCTGTATTTGACTAAGCATAATTATTTACCAGTTTTATTTTTTAAGATGCTGCAAAGTAAAAGAAAGATTTGATTGAAAATAAATAGCGCATAAAATAGTTGCCCACAAAGTTTCAAAAATAAAGTAGTAGTATATCTTTTTAAAAAATGATAACCTGCACCTTATTCAAAATTAATTAAGCCCTGTTTTTTGGCTTTTAAGAAACTGTTCTTCTTTATGCAATTTTAATTCCCATTTCCAGGCGGTTTCCATCATATCATCCAAATTATATTTTGGCATCCATCCCAACACGCCTGTGGCTTTACTGTTATTAGCATAAATAGCCACAACATCGCCGGCACGGCGGGGGCCTAAATTATAATTTAATTTTACGCCACTAATTTTTTCAAACGCATGTATTGCTTCCAAAACGGTGTAGCCATCGCCTGTACCTAAATTAAATATTTCGCAAGGCTGAGTATTTTTTTTATCAATAAGATAGTTTAAGGCCAGTGTATGTGCATGTGCAATATCGCATACATGAATATAGTCTCTTACACAGCTCCCATCTTTTGTATCATAATTGCTGCCAAATACCTGCATAGCCGGTAATTTTCCAATTGCAGTTTGTGTAATTGCCGGTACCAGGTTGGCCGGTTTACCAATGGGCAGTTCGCCAATGTTTATTGACGGGTGAGCGCCTACCGGGTTAAAATAACGGAGCAAAATGGCATTGAGTGAAATATTTTTCACGGTATCGGCAACAATTAATTCGCCCATTTGCTTGGTGGCCCCGTATGGTGAGGCTGCAGGTTTTTGGGGTGTTTCTTCAGTTACCATCATGTTATCCGGATTGCCATATACGGTACATGAAGAAGAAAAAACAAAATGAGGCACATTAAACTCATCGGCACATTTTAAAATATTGATGAGAGAATTTAGATTATTTTCAAAATATAATAATGGTTTTTCTACCGATTCGCCAACAGACTTATATGCAGCAAAATGGATAATGCCTTTGATATCTGTATTTTCCTGAAAGATGGCATAGGTATCATCATAGTTACAAAGATCTACCTTGTAATTTTTTATTTTTTTATGTACAATTTTTTCTACTCCAACCAATATTTCCTCTGTACTGCGGGAGTTATTATCTGCACAAATAATTTCAAAACCATTTTGTATTAAATCTACAATAGTGTGAGCCCCGATGTAGCCGCAGCCACCTGTTACCAGTATTTTATTCATGTTTTAATTAATTCAAATTTCAGGTTGAATATTTTAGCAAATATATTAGCTGCACTAAACAGTGTAGCATTATTTACAATTGCTGTTGCAGCAATGATGGCATCAGGAAGTTTTAGCTTATATTTTTTGCGTATAGCAATATTTTGCAAAAGTAAAATTTTATTGTCCTTTGTTATGGGATAAACTTCTACCAATTCGATAAACTCAGTAAACAAAAATTTATTTTTAGTTGTAAGTTCAGGATTACTTAAAAATTCAATTTGTGTTATAACAGAGATGCCAATTGTACGGTAATTTTTTAAATAATCTTTTGCGAAATTTTCTTTGTCAAGATAAGCACCAACTGCATTTGTATCTAGCAATATTTTATTTCCACTCATTTCTTATTTTTTTTTGATAAGAAACCCAGTCAATATTACTTTTCATTTTTCCGGCAAAATCTTCCAATGTCTTTTTACTTTGTATTTTTTCCTGTTGCACAATTACCATTACTTCCACTTCCGCAGCATGGTTCGTAATGGTTACATCAATTTTATATTTACCGGCTTTAGTTCTTTTAGCTATGGCTTTTATAGCTTCCATAATTTGGTGTTTTTACAAATTTACATATTATAAAACACCTTTAAACAAAAAAATCACCTGTGAAAGATGATTTTTATAAAGATTGTGTATTACCAATTATTACATAAAAAAAGTAGTTACATAGTACACCGCTGCAGCAAGTAACGCACTAACAGGAATTGTAAGCACCCATGCCCAGATAAGGTTTATAGTTACGCCCCATCTAACCGCACTTAAACGTTTGGTAGCCCCTACTCCTATTATTGATCCGGTAATGGTATGCGTTGTAGAAACTGGTATACCCATTTGGCCTGTAAAAAATAATGTAAATGCTCCTGCTGTTTCAGCAGCAACACCTTCAAGCGGGGTAACTTTTGTAATTTTTGTACCCATCGTTTTTACAATCTTCCAACCACCGCTCATAGTGCCCAGGCCAATGGCCAGGTAACAGGCAATAGGTACCCAATTAGGCAAATCAGAAAAATTTTGAATGGTGCCATTGGCAATTAAAGCCGCACCAATAATACCCATAACTTTTTGTGCATCGTTACCACCATGGCCCACACTAAATGCAGCAGAACTGAAAAGCTGTAATTTTTTAAACATGTTGGCTACTTTAAAAGCCGTGGGGGTTCTTATTTTTTCTACATAAATATACACCAGGCAAAAAAAGATGGAAGTTAAAATTATGCCCATAACAATTGCACTGTTGTCTGCTTTATCAATGTCCTTTGCCAATGCCTTTTCAATACTAAAGTTTTCAATTTTCTTTTTTACTTTTTGTTTATTTTCTTCTTTAATTGGATAGATAGCGTTTAGGGCAATAAACGTACTGTCAACAGATAACTCTTTATTAAAAAACTTTTTTAAAGGGTCCTTATAATTTTCTGTAACATCTTTAGCAATATTAAATTCTTTTTTTGCCGCTGCATCACTGGCAGCGCTAGACTCTAATACCAGAAAATCATTTGCATTTCGAACATCATCTTTTAAACGGCTTGCTTCAATATCTTTTAACCAACCGCTATCGGCGGCCGTTTTTGCAATGCCATTTGCACTCAGGTTATCAAAATCATCAACTAAAGCATAAATTTTATTATAATTGGGCAATGCTTTATCCAACTTTCCTTTTGCAATGTTATAAGCGTTTAGGGCTACGGTATCAGTTGGATTTGCTGTTTTTTTAGCCAATGTTTCTTTTACTTCTTTTTTATATTTATCAACTTTTAAAAATTTTTGCAAATTTTCTTCCATTTTACTGTGTTCAAACCTGTCGAATAGTAACACCGTTAAAAAAGTAACAAACGCAATTATGCCAATACGTGCCCAAACATTACGCATTATAGTGACCACAGTAATAAAAATTGAAATGAGCATCCCAATAATTGGGGCTAAAAAGATAAAGATTATGGTACCTAAAATAATATCCGACTCCACAATTTTTGCCCAGTTGTACGTAATTCCTTTTACCGATAAGGCATGAGCAACAGCTGCACCGGCAAAGGCCCCAATTAAAGTATGAGAAGAGGAAGATGGAATACCATACCACCAGGTTAATAAATTCCAGAAAATGGCCGCTATTAAACCCGAAAAAATAACCGGTAATGTAATAAATTCTTTATTTACAGTTTTACTAATGGTGTTGGCAACTGCATGATCTTTAAAAATAAAATAAGCTACGCAGTTAAATACCGCAGCCCACACTACAGCCTGAAAAGGTGTAAGCACTTTTGTAGAAACTACAGTAGCTATTGAATTTGCCGCATCATGAAAGCCATTGATGTAATCGAATATTAATGCAAGTGCTATAATTACTATTACTAAAGTCATAAATTCTTATTTGATGAGCTGTTGATTTGATAAAAAGCTGATGAACTTAAGCCAGCATCAAATCTTCATGCTATTTAATTTTCAAATTACCTTAAGCGTACTTAACAATTATACTCTCAATTACGTTTGCAGCATCTTCGCATTTATCGGTAACTATTTCCATTACCTGGTAAATTTCTCTTTTCTTAATTACTTCTTTTGCATCGGGTTCTTCTGCAAATAAACGTTCAATACTCATATCAAAAATATCGTCGCCCTGGTTTTCAATGCTGTTAATAGCTACCAATGCATCTGTAATGCGGCGCATATTTTTCATATTGCGCAATTCTGTTACAGCATCATGCACCGCGACACAGCCCTGTGCTATTATCTCCGCCATTTTATGTATGCCGGTATCGTTAGGATTTACACGGTAAAAATTTATTTTCTTTGCAGAGGCGTAAATATAGTCCGCAATATCATCCAATGCCGAAGCCAGATAATGTATATCTTCCCTGTCGAATGGGGTAATAAAGTTTTTACCCAGTTCAGTAAAAATCTGGTGGGTAAAATCATCATTTACATGTTCCATGTCTTCCATTTCCTTTATCAGCTTTGCCCTGCCATCAAAGTCGGGTTCGTTTACTACTTCTTTTAATTTTTCACCCATTTTTACCAGCACATCAGCAACGCTTTCAAATAGTTGAAAAAACACCCTGTCTTTGGGTAAAAATATTTTTAAAATTGAGTTTATCCCTGCCATAATTTATTTTTTACAAATGTAGAATGTGGTTAGTGTAACTGGTGATTATATTAAATGATAATAATTATTTAACCCTAAAAATTTATCTGTGCCTGTAATCTTAAATAATTTCCTTTTTGATGATTATTTTTTGTCTTGGCATCTTCAAATTTTCTATCAGACAGTACATAGGACGCCGTGAACTCAAAATTTTTATTTAATTGCATTTCTATACCTGATTCCATCTCCTTTACTTCATAGTACCTGGCATCCTGCTCGTGCTTTTTTCCGCCCTGGTATTGCTGAATACGTGCAAAGGGGAATAATACCATACCATTTTTAAGTTCTTGTTTATAGGTTAGCGTAACATAACCTCCCTTTAAGTTTTTTGTTTCAATTGAATCTTTTGCGGAATTATATTGAGGACCTTTACCCCAGTTAAATTCTGTTTGTATGCCAAAAGGTTTTGGATATAAAATTAATGATGCTGCCATTCGTTGATCGGTGAATTCGAAATTTTTTACTGCTTTTACCCCGGGGGTTCTTAAATCTGCAGGTAAAACATACTTGCCCGAATAGGCCTGTATACCCGGTTCGATAATCTGATTATTTACGGCTAATGGATAACTGAAACGGGCAACAGCGTGCACCCCATTATTTTGCTCGGCCCTGTTGGCCGTTTGTCCGTTATATACTCCAAATGCAAACACGCCATAATCGCCGGAACCCTTTAAATTATCTCTCACAAAAGCAGTAAACATTTCTCTTTTTGCTTTTGGTGCCCAATAAAAAAAAGCACCTAAATCTCTTTCGTTTGATACTGCACTGTTCAATGCGTCATCCCTATCAAGTGGTAAACGGTTTTGGCTGCTTTGCATATTTTCAAAACCAAAGGGCACTTTGCTTTGGCCTATGCGTACCCTGAATTCGTTTTTTTTATCAAAGCCAATATCAAAATAAGCATCCCTTATCTGAAAAATGTTTTGTGTTGTTCCTGTAGCACTGCCAAAATCAGGCTGTATGTAGAAATAAACATTATTAGTGATGTTGCCACTTAAAATTATACGCCCCCTTCTTATTATAAAACCACCACCTTCACCAATGGACCGATCGCATTGTTCGCACTTTAATTTTGGGTTTGTTTCCAGCAAACGGTTATACCTTACCTGAACGTAGCCCCTTATTGAAAAGCTTTCGTACCATTGTTTGGCAGTTTTTTTTACAGGAGTTATTGTATCAATTTTGCCTGAAGACTGTGCTGCGGCGGCAAACATAGCAATAGATGCCAGGAAAGCCAAACCCGGTTTTTTCATGTATTATTTTTTAATTGCCCTGCAAAAGTGAGCTTTAAAAGAGAGAAGGGAGGATTTTTTATATTACCAAATTGTTAAGCCTGCTAAAATAGCTCCGCCATTTAAAACGGCGGAGCTTGCAATTAAAAAACATTACATACCTGAAAAGGCTAAATGTTTAAGAAAGTAAAATTCATTTTTAAATGTTACGAAATAGTAAAGTTAATGTTACTATAAGTTTAATTTTTGTAAAGAAGTGTATGGAAAAATTTTACGGGGATGGAAACGTATAAACAAGGTAATAAGCTTTAGTCGCTTTGTTTAAAAAGGTAAAAATTTGAAGAATTAAAAATTAGAGATTATTATAAAACTCAATTATCTTTTTAATATTTCCGATTGTTCTAAAGTCAAGGTTGTTTTCATTTATGTATTTGTCAATAGCATCCCATTTATCAAACAGCAACTCCTGAAAAAAAGCTTTCTTCTTTTTTACTTCTTTAACAACAGCATTTGTATAAACAAAATATTCTTCATACTGAACTAATTCTTTAGTTTCCTGCTTATTAAATTCATTTTTTGATACCACTATTTTTTTTTCAACCAACTTTAATAATTCAATTTTGCCCGGGCTTATTTGCTCAAAAAAGGCAGTTATTTTTTTACCATTCTTTGCTGTTTCCAAACATTTATAAGCCTTTGCTATACTATCATTGTTAAATGGATTTACAATTTGCACCAGCGCAATTTCATTGGCCTCTTTGTACATTTCAATGGCCTGGGCATTTAAAAAGTGCAGGTAATTATTATAAATATTAATTTTTACTTTTACCTGCATGGCCATTTTGCCATCCGTAAAATAAATATTTCCCACCTGCCATTCGTCGGTTAAAAACACATGTCCCACAACTTCGGCATCATAAATTTTAAAGGGTTTGCCATCCATATTTAAAACGGTAACCAGATTGCCATTATTTGTAAGCTGGTTAGTTACAGGAGCATTTGTTTTTATCAGTTGTGTGTAACAACAATTGCATCCGGCTAAAAACATTATAACAGCAAAAGTTTTTTTCATAAAAAGAGTATTTAAAAAATAACCAGGGCAGGTGCCCTGGTTACAAAAATAGTATTTGCTAATAAGATAAATTTAATTAGGATTTACAACCGGGGCACTGCCTGCAGCAGGTGCATTATAAGTTAGTTCATTACCCGGAACATCCCAGTAATCTAAATAGTTGTAATCTATCGAACCATTGGTGCTTAAACCTCCGGTACTGCTAACCAACACTGCGCCAGTTCTTCCTCCACCTGAAGCAAGGCTTTTTATTATTCCCCATCTTCTGGCGTCATAAAAAGATATACCCCTGAAGGCTAACACCACTCTTCTCTCTCTTCTTAATTCTTCTTTTGCCTGCGCCAAGGTTAAACCAGTACCAGATACTGCCGTTAAACCAGCACCTTGTAAAGTTCTGATATTGTCTATGATAGTTAAACCTGGATTAATCTGTGAAGTATTAATTAATGCTTCGGCTTTCATTAATTCATTTTCTTCAAAAGTACCTGCAGCATAAACTTCTAACGCACTTGGGGTAGTGTTGGATAAAACTACTACGCCTGCAAGGCCTGTACCACCATCTTTTAAAGAAAACCTTGTAAAGTGTGCATTACCCCTGTCGGACTGGCCTGTATACGCTGTTCCTTGTGTTACATTTTGCGTTTTTCTGGCATCGCCGGTTTTAAACTCCTGTACCCATCTTTCACTTAATTTGTAAGTGTTAGCACCCGGTGCATTAGATTGTGTACGCCCCGTGATCATTTGACCCGAAGTAAATAAATTACCCACGGCATCTGTTCTTATTGTAAACACATTGTCGCCAGACTGAATACCATTATTAACTAAAGTTAACACATTAGCCCAGTCGCCTGCCGCCATATTTGCAACGGTTTTGTTTACCAAAAGATTTCGTGCTTTTAAGGTATTCACATTTCGTGCAAGCATAGCCGGTGTAGTTGCATTTCCTTTTCCGGCCTGAAAATATGAAGGAATTATTTTAACCAGCATTGCGGTAAATTCCGCAGCGCTTGCTGCGCCATTGGCTGCTGCAACTGCTTTATCCAGATTGGCATTGGCCTCTGTAATTATTGCTTCTTTAGTTACATAATTGCCATTTGTAGTTTCAGAAGAGTTATTGATGATACCTGCATAATAAGTAGAGCCAATTCTGCTGTAAGCATATCCTTTCCACCAGTATGCCCATGCTTTAATGGCTGCTTTTTTTGATGCGGCATCTCCTGAATAACTGATCCCATCTACTTTTTCCAATAACAGGTTACATACTTTTATTAAATTGTACATGTATGCCCATTCGTAATATAAAGTATTATTACCTGCTGAAGAGTTGAAGTTAATTTGTTTAATCAATGCTCTTTGAGTATTTGGGGCATTTGGATTAGCACTTGAAGAGCCGTTATCAAAAGTCACTTTTTCAGGGCAACCTATTTGATTCATGAAGGCATTAGCTGCGTCGCATCCTATTACATCACCCATCATTTCGTGAAAGCCTAATGCTCCGCTCCAAAAAGGACCAAATACCCCATCTGTGTATTTCAATGTTCTAAATCCTGTTATATAAACCCCACCTGTTGCATAACTTACAATTCCTGTTTCGGAATTTAAGCTGGCCGGTGTAGGACTATTAGGATTTTCTATGGTTAAATCTTTTTTGCATCCTATCAGAAGTACAAGAAAAGATATGGCTACAAATATTTTTTTATTTTTCATATCGTATAATTATTTTGTAAATTAAAAGCCAATGTTAAGACCAACCTGGTAAGTTTTTAAATTAGGAATAGTGTTATGGTCTACACCTCTGTCCCAAGCCGAGTTAGAAGCTCCCGAACTTACTTCAGGATCCATTCCTTTATACTTGGTTTTGGTTAAAAGGTTACGGCCAGAGAGCACCAATTGACATTTCGAAATACCTTTTAAGTTAAAGAAATTTGCAAAGTCAAAACCAACTGAAAGATTTCTTAACCTTAAGAAAGATGCATCTTCATAAAAATAACTTTTTGTACCATTGGCCTGTCTTACAGCATAGGCTCCTCTGTAAAAAGCTGTCCATGCTTCAGTTTGACCAGCAATGGTAATAGGGTTATCATAATCCTTATGTATACCATCGCGGTACATCCATTGCCTTGTTTGGTTGTATAGATAGCTTTTATAAATCCAATCTAATTGCACACCTACGGTTAGGTATTTTTTAAAAGTAAAGTCGTTAATAAACGCCATATTAAATTTAGGATTAGGATCTCCCATTGCATATTTTGAAGGTGTAGCATAAGGTTGCTTTGTAGCTTTATCTACAACATATCCATTACTCGCCACTTCATATAAACCATGGTTTGCAGAAGGAATATAAAAGGCGCCGTTAGGATCCGTTGCTGTTACAGAATTTAAAAATAAAAATCCATATAACTGGCCAATTTTTTCACCTGCTTTTATGATATAAGTAGAACTTCCTGCAGCCGAAATTTTAATAATTTCTGCATTACCGTTTACAGATTCAACAATGGATTTTTGTTTAGCAAAATTTGAGGTAAAGTTCCATGTAATATTTTTACTGTTAAACATGGCCACATTTAATGATGCCTGAATTCCATTAGAGGCAAGCGTCATTGAATTGGTTAATTGCTGGCCTAAACCCAGTGAAGGTGCAACGTCTATCTGGTCAATAATGTTTTCCGAAGTTCTTTTCCAATAGGTAAAGCTTAAACCCAGATTGTTAAACCAGTTATTTTTACCAGCTTTGAAACTAATATCAGTGCCCAATTCAAGTTCCTTGGCAACTTCTACCTGCAAATCGGGGTTATTATTTGTTGTTGGTTCTCTAAATCCGCTTTGTGCACCAATAGTTGCAGTAACTAAAGTTGGAAAACGATCGTATGCACCCGGTTGAATACCGGCCTCACCATATGCACCTCTGAATTTAATTCCAGTAACAACGTTTCTTATATTGCTTTTTTCGTAAAAACCAAATGAGGACAAATTAATATAGGCATCTCCTCTAGGAAAAGTAAAGGGTTTAGATCCTCTTCCAAATGCGGAAGAATAATCACTTCTGAAACCTATTGAAATACCTCCATAATTTCCATAATCAAAACGCTGGTTTACTAAATAACCATAAGTAACAAACTCTTCTTTATAATCTCTTTGTGTTTTAAATGTGGCCATATCAAAGGCATTATACGGCGTAAAAGATGGCGCATCTACACCATAAGAAATATAATCAGTTTGATTTCTTTTACGATAATCCCAACCTACCAATGTGGTAGAAGTTAAAGGGATTTTCATATTGAAATCTTGCTGAAAATCAAATTTTATAGTTGTATTAGCTGTAAAATTTTGAAATGTTTCAATAATGTCTCTGTTATTAATTTCACCAGTTTGTTCTTTACTTGACGGAGACCCATAACTATTTCTTGGTGCATAAAACTCAGCCCAGTACTGCCAGTAATCTGCGCCTTCGCTATGGCTTTGTTCGGCAATTTGATACCTTGAGTTATAAGCTGTCCGGTTAACTCCATACTTAGCGTCGATCTCTACAAATTTTGGAAATTTATAATTAAGATTTAGCCCCTGTATAATATCAATTGTTTTGTCTTTTACTTTTGAGTTTTCAATAACATAGTTAAAATTATAATGGTTAACACCCACGGCATCGCCAAAATAAGGTGTGTAAAATCCTGCAGCATCCCTTTGCTCAAAGTTTGCAAATGGCCTGGAATTATTTATAGCAAACAACATATTTCTGCCACTGGGGTCCAAAAGCGTGCTATTGGTTTGTATCAGTTGAGTAGTGGTTCTAAATTTTAAACCTTTAAACAACTCTACGCCTATGTTTGCAGTTAAATTAGTTCGGCTGAAATCGCCATTATTTGCAAATACAGTATTCTGCCTGTTATCAGATAAAATGAAACTGTAATCCATCTTATCTTTTGCCCCGCTTATGTTGATAGAATTATTATAATTTAAGCCTGTTTTAAAGAACATTTTATTATGATCGTACCACTTTAAATTTTTATCGTAAGCATTGCTGTATTTGCTAAGAGGATTAATTAAAAAACCCGCCAAAGTACCCGGGTTATTCAGGTAAGATCCTGTAACAGGGTCAAAAGATAATGGAGTACCACCAGAACTGATAACTTCTCCATTGGCATTTACATTAAAAGCATGTTTTTTTGCTTTACTTACGTTGCCGATATTTAAAAGGGTATTGCTTGCAACTGAACTGGAGATAGTAATGCTGGTTTTTCCCTGCTTCCCTTTTTTTGAAAATAATTGTATTACTCCATTGGCACCCTGGGCTCCGTAAATTGAGGCCGCAGCAGGTCCCTGAACTACTTCAATTCTTTCGTAGCTGTTTAAATCCAGGCTTTCTAAAGAAGTTGCTTTAACCTCTAAACCATCTACTAATATCATTGGCAGCGTACCTCCCCTGATAGAATTAATACCCCGTAAAAGAATATTAACAGGCTGACCGGGCGATCCGCTTGTAGAAGAAATTTGTGCGCCGGCAATTTTGCCTACCAGTGCAGAGCCTACATCGCCAGTGGAAACTGCCGGTAGTTTTTCCTGCGAAATAGATTCAACAGCAAAAGCCAGTTTGCGTTTACTAACTGCACCACCCGTACCAGTTACCACTACTTCGCTTAGGGCTTTATTATCAGTTTCTAAAGTTACATCCTGTGTGCTTCCGGTAGTCACAACAGTTTTTGGGATAAATCCTACAAAAGATACCACAAGAGTTGTTTTTCCTGCCGGTAGCTTTACCGAATAGGAACCGTCCACAGCAGATGAAACTGCGGTTCCTCCTTTTACACTAATGGTAGCTCCTGCAATAGGAACTCCTGAGGCATCTTTTACTATTCCGGATACTTGAGTTTGGGAGAGCGCTCCCTGAACCGACAGGATAAACAGGCCCGTCAGCAGGAGAATAATTTTTCTCATTTGTTTGGTTTTGGTTAAAAATTAAAAAATACAGGACAATTGAATGTCATCAACAGCTGCTAAAGTAAAAATATTTTTTGATTAATAAGTTATTGTGGAAAAAATTGAAAATAAAAAATCGCTTACAATTGCCTGTTACAGGTAGTAACGGTCGCAATTACGTGAACCTAAGCTTAAGTATTAAAAAAATGAAGCTGCATATAGCAAAACCTACTGCTAAATATCCTTGCATAATAAAAAAGCTGCCATGAATAGCAGCTTGCAAAAAATATTTTTTATTTTATTACCCTCCCTTTCTCATCTGCTGGTTCTCTTCGTATGTCATTACCCGATAGCCCGATTTAGGGAAATCAAATTTTGAAGCGGCTATCGGTTCAAAATTTATTTTGGAAATGGTGTATTTATATTTCATAGTACCCGATTCAAATTCGTATTGCATGGCCAGGCCGGGTAAGTTTTTAAAAGTTGTGTTGTAGGCCTTATTGGTAACCGAAAGATCGGTGGCGTAATACACTGTAAAAGATTTACCATTGGGCATTTTTGCAACCGCCTTTTTACAGGTATAGCCTGCAACAGTTGCCGTTTCCTCTAAAAGATCAAATTTAATATCGCTGTAGGCTTTATTTTTTGATTCCCAGTTTTCTTTAGATAAAGTGATCATCAACTTCTGGCCGCTGTATTCTTTTAAAATTACTGCATTACCAGTTTTGGAATCATGTATAGTGGTTTCCCTTCCTAAAGCACTTGCCATATCGGAGCGGCTTTGTGCACCTTTAAGGTAAACAGTTACTGTACCGCCATCAAGCGCATCAGCCATTTGTGGTTCTTTATTACCCGACTGAATAACAATATCATACACCATCGTACCTTCTGAAATGGTTTTTTGAGCATAGGAAAACACTGAGGTAAATATTAATGAACCTGCCATTACAATCTTACAAACACTTTTCATTTTTTTAAATTTTAATAAAGATAACAAAATCCCGTGCCAAAGGAATTATCAGTGCACATAAAAAGACCTGCAACTAAATGAATAGGTTGCAGGCCCGGATTTTTTAACTTAATATTTTACCTTTTAGAATTTTTATTTTTTACATCCTGTAGTTTTTTCTGGCTTTCCTGCATGGCGGCAATGCGCTCCTGTAGCTTGTTTTGCTTTACGGGCTTTTTTCTATTCTCCGATATTTGGGCCAATATTTTTTCGTGGTTAATAATGTACTTCTGTATTACAATTTGAAGTATAAGTGTAATGGTGTTAGATACGGTATAATACCAGGTTAATGCCGCCGGTAAATTGTTAAACACCCCTAATAACAATACGGGGAAAATATAGGGCATGTATTTCATTACAGGGTTTGTATTATCCTGCATGCTGCTCATACTGTATATAGAAATTAATAAACTGGTAAGTGTTGCAGTAATGGTAAATAAGCTTACATGATCGCCATAAAAAGGAATATCAAAGGGTAGCTTTAAAATAGAATCGTAAGCAGCCAAATCTTTTGCCCATAAAAAGCTTTGCCCCCTTAAGGCAATATTTGCCTGAAAGAAATAATAGAGCGACATAAAGATGGGTATTTGTAATAAAGCCGGCAAACAACCGCCCAATGGGCTAACGCCTGCAGATTTCCACAGCTTCATTTGTTCCATACCAAATGCCTGCTGATCTAACGTGCCGCTTTTATCTGTAAACTTTGCTTTAAGTGCGTCTACTTCGGGCTTCAGCACTTTCATTTTAGCACCACTTAAATAACTTTTATATAAAATGGGAGAAGTAATTAAACGTATCAGTAAGGTTAACAGCAAAATTACCATCCCATAACTGGCCACATTGCTTCTAATAAAATCCCATACCGGTAATAAAAAATGGCGGTTAATATATTTTACAAAAGAAAAAGGACCACTGCCATAGGTAACAATCTGGTGCATATTGTTATTGTATTGGTCCATGATGGTATAATCATTAGGGCCATAATACAATTGTAAAGGAACTAAACCATTGGCCGGCACCGCTATTCTGCAATTAGCAGTTGCCTGTGTTATTATTTTTAAAGAATCTGCAGGTGTTACCCAAGTAAAATCGGCACTTTGAAATTTATTTTTTGCAATTAATGTACTCACAAAAAATTGTGGGTTAATGGCTAACCAATCAACAGGTTTATCAAATTTTTCGTTGCCGCCGCTGCTTAATTGCTCAAAATCATAATCGCCGTTATGCAGATAAGAAATATGCGTTTGTTCTTTTTCGTAATTAAGATGCTCCTCTATTTGGGGTATTTCGGTTTGCCATAATAAATTCATAGAGCCCTGGTTAACCAGTTTACCGGCATCAGCTAAATTGATATTAAAATCAAGCATATAACCATGTACACTATCCGCAGGTAAGGTAAACTGATGGGTAATAATATCTTTACCCGTTGTGTCTTTGATAAAAAATGAAATAGACTGACTTTTATCTGCATTTATTTTTTTTTCGCCTTCAATAAATAACAGGTTATCAGTTTTTGATGTGCCGGCACCATTATTAAATTCGTAAGAAAGTTTATTATAATTTCCTGATAAAAGAATAACAGGTTTTTTATCAAAGGTTTTATATTTTTTTAATTCTACAGTCTTTGGCTGCCCTCCTTTATTGCTGAAGGTTACCTTTAAAACATCGTTTTCCAAAACAGTAAAATGTTCGGTATTGGTAGTGTCGGTTTTAAATGCAACAGGTAATTGTGTGGCTTTGGCGTTTTTTACAGAGTCGGTGTAGCGGGCATCTCTTTTTAAGGCGACGGTATCAATAGTTGATTTATTGGCTGCAGTGGCGGAATCTTCCTTTCTTTTTTTCTCTGCCATAAAAGCCTGATTGCTCTGGCTGTTTATATAAAACATTCCAATTAACAAGGCACCAATCAGCACAAAACCAATAACCGTATTCCTGTCCATTCCCATTGTAAAATAATTTTAAGGCGCAAAGGTAGTAAAACTTACGGGTTAAGTGTTTGCTGTTATTACCCCGCATTGTACAAAAATGCCCCTGCATTTTGCAAGGGCATATCTATAAAAAATTTGAATTTATTTTTTTGCAGCTGGTGCAGCTTTAGCAGCAGCCGGAGCAGCAGCTTTAGCAGCGGGTGCAGCAGCTTTTGGAGCCGTTGCTTCTTCCTGCTTTAACTGACGTGTCATGGTTACTGATGCAATGGGAATACGTGGAGAGTTTAATACCTCAATGTTTTCCAGCTTTACATCTTCTACCCTAATGTTTTCGTTTAATTCCAGTTTTGTAATATCTACTTCAATATGCTCTTTTAAATATTTTGGTAAAGATTTTACTTTAAGCGATTTCATTTTTGTAACCAGCTTACCACCAGCTTTTACACCGGCGGGAGTACCCACAAATTTTAAAGGCAAAGTTGCAATTACTTTTTTATCATCCACTAATTCTAAAAAATCTACGTGGGTTAATAAATCGGTAACCTTGTTAAATTGCAGGTCTTTTAAAATACAACGGTAACTGCTACCATCTATTTTAACTTCTGTAAGCATAAATTCCGAGGTGTAAACGATGTCTTTAAAAGCAGTAGCCGGAGCAGAGAAATTGATCTCTTTTTTACCACCATAAATTACACCTGGCACTTGTTGCTGAGAGCGAAGATGGCGGGTGGCTTTTTTTCCGCTTTCGGTCCTCAGTTGTCC
>JAYURK010000182.1:0-9281 GCA_043756235.1 Ferruginibacter sp.
ACGGCATAAAATGACAAGCGTATATATTGTTGACGATCACGAATTAATTATTGAAGGCATTACTTCTTTTCTGCAAAAAGAAAAAAATATTACAATGGCGGGCTATGCCACTACTGCGTTGGCGTGTATTAATTTTTTTAAGAGTAATATTGCTGATGTAATATTAATGGACATAAACCTGCCCGATATGAATGGTATGGATTTATGTAAAATAATTAAAACAAATTATCCCGGCATTAATGTAATTGCATTAAGCACATTAAACCAGGGCAGTTACATTACACAAATTATAGAAAACGGAGCCAGCGGTTACCTTTTAAAAAATGCTGACAAAGAAGAAATTTTAGCAGCTATTGCAACGGTACAAAAAGGCAAAACGTTTTTTAGTTTTGAGGCAGGCAAAATTTATACCGCAACAAAAGAAAAAAGAACCGGGCTGCCAGTTTTGAGTAAAAGAGAAAAAGAAATTTTAAAATTAATTTCTGAAGGATTAACAAATATGGAAATTAGTAAACTGCTTTTTATAAGTATTGATACGGTGGACACCCACCGAAAAAATTTGTACACTAAACTTAAAGTTAATAATACCGCACAGCTTATACGATCGGGAATTGAAAATAATTACCTGGATTAAGCTGCAATACAAATTTTTTTAGGGCAATTACTTATGATATATTTACAGGCAATTATTTTTTTATAATGACCAACGACCTGCTTTATCAAATTGCCCTTACGCTTGTGCCCAACATTGGCGATGTACACGCCAAAGCATTGGTAAATATTTATGGCGATGCCCATGCTATTTTTAAAGCAAAGAAAAAAGACCTTGAAGCTATAGAAGGCATTGGCACGGTAAGGGCAAACAGTATTAAAGCATTTAACGATTTTACCAGCAGCGAAGCCGAAATAAAATTTATTGAAAAATATAAAATTGCGCCGCTTTTTTTAACCGATAAAAATTATCCGCAACGCTTATTAAATTGTTACGACAGCCCGGTAATTTTGTATTACCGGGGTAATGCCGATTTAAATACTTCTAAAATTATATCGATTGTGGGTACCCGTAACAGCAGCGAATATGGCAAAGCTGTTACCGAAAAATTAATCGATCATCTTACCCAACAAAATATTTTAGTGGTAAGCGGTCTTGCATTTGGCATTGATACCATTGCACACAAAGCTGCGTTAAAAAATAATTTGCAAACCGTTGGTGTACTGGCGCACGGGTTAGACAGGATTTATCCCACGCAAAATAAAACCCTTGCCAAACAAATGACAGAGCAGGGCGGACTGCTTACCGATTTTATCAGCAATACCAACCCCGATAAACAAAATTTTCCTAAGCGCAACAGAATTGTGGCAGGCATGTGCGATGCATTAATTGTTATAGAAAGTGGAAAAAAAGGCGGCTCATTAATTACGGCCGAATTAGCCAATGGTTATAATAAAGATGTATTTGCCATACCCGGTAAAGTAACCGATATAAAAAGCGAAGGCTGTAATTATTTGATTAAACAAAACAAAGCCTCCTTAATTACCGGTGCGGATGATTTGATGGAAATAATGAACTGGGCGCCTAAAGAAAAAAAACAAAAGCAACAAAGGGAATTATTTATTGAACTTACACCAGACGAAAAAATTATAGTTGATATTTTACAACAGCGTGAAAATATACAAATAGATGAATTGTATTTTAAAAGCGGCTTAAGCAGCAGTGCTGCGGCTGCGGCATTGCTAATGCTGGAGATGCAGAATGTGGTGGCCTCATTACCCGGTAAGGTATATAAACTGCTTTAAATTATTTTATTCTGCAACCGGCAGTTTATTACAAGATTCAGAAATCTTCATAATACAACCTCTTTTATACTTTACCCTCAATTGGCAGATTTGAAGATTATGAAACACACAAACATATTTGTATATTAACAGAAAGAAATTAAAACAAAATCTGAAATAGAACTTATTAAGAAATTAATTTGGCTTCTTTAAAATTTATACAAATTTTTTTTACAATTCAACTGTTATTGATAACATGTAACGGCAAGGCTCAGATATATTTTAAAACCAAATGCCTAAAAACCGAAAATGGACTCTCCGACAATAGGGTAACTTGTTTCTACAAAGACAAAAAAGGATTTATGTGGATAGGCACCCGCAATGGTTTGAATAGGTATGATGGACATTCATTTAAAGTGTTTCGACCCACATTAGATAATTCCATTTCCAACGAAGTAATAAATGATATAGCCGAAGACAGTAAGGGTAGAATTTGGGTAGCTACCATGGAGGGGCTGAATATTTATGACCCCTCTTCCAATATCTGGACCAGTATGATGCCAAACCCCGACACTTCATTACAAAGAATGCCAAACTTTTTGGTGTGGGATATAATGATAGATAAAAACGACCTGGTGTGGATAGCATCTGATGTTCATGAATTTTGCAGCTATGATGCCCGCCGGGATACGTTTACTTATTATAACTGGCCTGGGTTTGCAAGAAGTAACCCATTAATTAAACAATACAAATACAAGTCAATTCAAAAATTTTCAGCAAAAAGCGAACACGAATTCTGGCTGGGTACCACAACAGGGTTGGTGTTGCTTAACACTAACACAAAGCAATTCAGTTTTATTGGCAGTGGTGGATATTATGCATATGTGATTGGAATGGTCTATGATCCAGTAATTAAAAGAGTATTTATTTCTACCGAAAATGGCAAACTGTTTAGCTACGATGAAACAGAAAATAAATACAGCGAAATTTTTGCAGATGAAGCACAATACCCATCCACCATTTTCATTCAGCCGGGGCAAAATGAAATATGGATGCCTTCTGAAAACGGGCTGATAAAAATAAGCAACGATAGAAATAAAATATGGTTAGAACGAAATATTCCACAACTTACAGGCACGCTTCTTTCAGGTGGCACCATGTCTGTTTATACTGATGATAATCATATACGCTGGGTGGCTACAAAAAACGGAATTTCTATTTTTGACCCTTCGGCAACGCATTCCGCATTCCTGCCTTTGCTTCCTGTATCAGATAAAGAAAGCATCAACAACATGGGCGGGGTATTTTATGATGATAGCAGCCAGTGTTATTTTGTGTGTAGTCTTAACCCTGCAGCAGTATTCATCATCAACAAAGAAACTGGGCAGATAAATAAAATATTAACTGATGCAAACGGAAACCGGTTGCAATTTTGCATAAACATAGAAAAAGACCGTCAAAATAACCTCTGGCTGCTTACCGATAACCATGTTTACACTTATAATAGAAAAACCCGAAAATTTGTACTATTCCCCACACCCAATAATGGAACAAAAATGACGTTTCGTGACATGCTCCACGATGAAGAAGGCAATTATTGGTTTGCGCCTTATAATGGTGGGTTACTTTATTATAGTATGGTACAAAAAAAATTTATCGTACCAAAAGACAGTTCGTTAAAGCGTATCAAAAATATTACTGGGCTCAGTACCCTTGCCAAAAAAGAAGAAATATTGATTGGTAGTTTTGGGGTAGGTATTTACAACTATAATTTGTTTACAGGCAAAAAAGTACATTATTACAACAAAAAAGGTGCAGAGGCTTATTCACCATTATTTCTTATTAACGATATTGATAAAGATGCTAATGGCACACTGTGGGTAGCCACATCTTCTGGGGGGGTTTTTAGGTATAACCCGGGTATGCCGTACGAAAAAGCCTTCACCCAGTTTGATATGAGGACAGGTTTTACCAATAATAATATCCTTTCCGTATGTAGTGATGATGATTCTACCCTCTGGTTTTTATCGGGCAATGGAATATCTGCAATGAATACGAAGGGGCAATTTTTATTTGATCTGAAAGATGAACTGGCATTCAATTTTAGCTCATACACTTCTGATAACATATATCCACATGATATTTATTTTAGTTCTCCAAACAAAGAATTATTAGTGGGAGTTGGCGGTGGGTTATTAATTCATTCCCTAAAACAAAAGATTAATATAGCTTCATTTCCAATAGTAATCACCAACATAAAATCATCCGGTAAAACCCTTACCGACCTCCAGATTGAAGGAGCAACAACTTTACGAATTCCGTACAGATCCAATGCGATAGTATTTGAATTTGCAGGTTTATACTACGGTAACCACGCCGGTATTGTGTTTGAATATAAACTGCATGGTTATGATGAGGATTGGGTAAAGGCAAATAAAAATTTTGAGGCGGGCTACCAAAACCTGCCGCCGGGTAAGTATAGCTTTTATGTACGTGCAAGAGAAAAAGGAGGAATCGTTATAAGTGAAAGGCAAGGCTATTCTTTTAAGATAATCCCTGCTTTCTGGCAAACATGGTGGTTTTATTTGTTAATAGGCGCAAGTATAACTGCCGGGATTTATGTATTATTCCGCTACAGGTTAAATCAAAAACTACAATTATTTGAAATGCGCAACCGCATCAGCCAGGACCTTCATGATGAAATTGGAGCTTCTATGAGTGGTATTAACCTGCTCAGCCAGGTGGCGGCCGAAAAATTAAAGTATAACAAACCTGAGGAAGCTGCTGAGTATTTGGTTAAAGTAAAAAATTATACACAGGATGTAATTGAAAAGCTGAGTGATATGGTATGGGTGTTTAACCCTCAAAATGACAGCATTGAAAAATTGTTACAACGGTTAAAATCATTTGCACTTTCCATAGCAGTATCAAAAAATATACAGGTTCACTTTGAAACAGATAAAGAAAGCGAGATGATAAATGTAAGCATCCGGCAGCGCAAGGCCATTTACCTGATAAGTAAAGAAGCCATCAACAATAGTTTTAAATATGCTGCATGCAGTAATATTTATTACAGCCTTAAAAATATTAGGTCCAAATGGCAACTTCGGATACGGGATGATGGAAAAGGTTTTATACCTGCCGAAAATAAAAAAGGGAATGGTCTAAAAAATATGCAGGCAAGGGCTGATGAAATTGGTGCAATTTTAAATATTCAATCGCAAAAGGGTAGCGGAACTATTATTAAACTGGAATTGTAAATACCCTCATTTGGGGGGGCTTAATAAATTAACCGGGCAACTTAAATTTGTAATGTGGATGAAAATAAAGAAATACGGGTAGCCATTTTTGAGGATAACCCAATTATGATGGATGCTTATCGGTCAATTATTAACGGCTCGACAGGCTATACATGCACAGGAAGTTTTACAAGCTGCAATAATTGGAAACAGGATATTGAAAAAAGCAAACCTGATGTGGTGATGATGGATATTGAAATGACGGGTATCAATGGCATTAAGGCAACCGGGTTAATTAAAAAAGAATTTCCCGAAATAAGAATATTAATACAAACCGTTTTTGAAGACGATATAAAAATATTTGAATCTCTTTGTGCAGGAGCTAATGGCTATATTTTAAAAAGCACCTCGCCTTCAAAAATGCTGGAAGCTATAACAGATGTATACAACGGTGGGGTGGCATTTAACCCTGCTGTAGCCGCTAAAGTAGCCAGGCTTTTCCAACAATTCATTTCACCATTCATTACCATACCCGATTACCAACTCTCTAACCGGGAAAAAGAAATTTTACAATTGCTTACCGAAGGCATTCCCATGCCACGTATTGCCGAAAAAATATTTCTCAGTTATCATACAGTAAGGGACCATGTAAAAAATATTTACCAAAAACTGCACGTGGCATCAGCTACCGAAGCAGTAGCCAAGGCTTTAAAAGAAAAACTGGTGTAATTTCTTTTTCAACAATAACCTTATTTTCAGTTTTAACTGCTTTGCTAAAAGGCCTCAATTGGGGGATTGTGATGCCCTGAAATTGACGGTAGGTTTGTGCTTCTAAAAATTATTATCATCGTTTAAAATACCTTTTTATGAAACAGAAAATTCTCTTTGCTGGTTTACTGACTGCATTTGTTTCGGTCTTTAATTTTTCCTGTAAAAAAGATTCGATAAACTCCCCTGGCCAGATTGGCGTTGATGCTGTGTTGTCAAATACGCAACTTAACGCAACTTCTAATTACAACCTCGAAGTTGTACTTCGTGGTACAAGAAACCAAAACGGACATATTCATTTTCGACAGGATGAAAACACCCCGCATATCATCAGCTTAGAAACTAAGGTGCACAATCTTAATCCAAATCACGAATACAAGCTTCAACGTGCCGTAGATGTAAATATAGATGGAAACTGCACCGGCACAAACTGGCTCACGCTTGGAAAAGGCCTCGTACCTCAATCTATTTATACAGATAATAAAGGAGATGGGAGTGAAAATCTATGGCGTAATATATCAATGATACCTTCAGGATCATTATTTGATATTCATTTCCGTGTTATAGATGCTGTTACATTGGAAGCAGTATTAACAAGTAATTGCTATCAATATACAGTTAGATAATGATGCCCAAAAAAATTCTTTTAATTAATTCATCACAGTCGGTGTTTAATTTGGGCCACACGGGATAAAAGCAGTTACCAGGGCAAAAAATATACAGCATATTTTGAATATGGTGGATTATAAATTTAATCGCTCCTGTCTTATAAATTGCAGGACAGGAGTGATATTTTTTGCCCATGAAAAAGATAAAATAATACTGTTGGCAAAGTGAAATAATACAGATATTCCTGGTTGCTTATTACTTTTTATAAATAAGAACAACGGAAATTATTCATAGAATTATCGCCTGGCGAAAAAATTATCGTTGATATTTTACAACAGCTTTATTATCATTCAGGGAATTTATCCCTTTAATTAAAGGGATTGGAAGCAAGTAACTACTTGATTATTGTTATTAATTATTAGCAACCAACATTAACCATTTAAAACCTTAATTATGAAAAAGAAAATTCAATTTGCAGTATTACTGTTTGTGTCTGTAGCGTTTTTTAATATTTCCTGTAAGAAAGACCAGGGCCTGAAAAATGAAACCTTTGAAAACACAGTTGCAAATTCATCTGCTGGCCAGGAAACAAAATACAACACGTTCAAGGGTGATGAGATTGAAGTTGGAAACGGTTATGCCCGCACTTTTATAACCCAGAGCCACACAGGCGTACCCCAGGAATTAGGAATTGTATTTACCCACGAAGCCTTGTCAGGTTTACCAACTACCAATGCTCCTTATGTATTGTATTTCCATCATAAGGCGTTGGAGTCAACTCCTTTTAAACATCTCTCATTGGGGTGGAGTGCTAATGGTCACCCACTTCCTGTAGGGGCTTTCATTCATGCTCACTTCGATATCCGTTTTTTTATGATGAGTCTTGAAGATAGACTTGCGATTCCGGCACCTCCGGCGGCATCTATTTTGTTGCTGCCGCCTACAGGATATATGCCCGATAATTATATTGCCGATGCTCCCGTAGCACAAATAGGAAGACACTGGGCTCCCAATAATTTTACACCAAGTTCAATTATAAATCACACGATGATATTGGGTTCCTTTAATGGCAATTTTACTTTTGTTTCTCCAATTGTAACACGAACAACGCTGGCAAGCGGTGTATCGGTATCTCTGCCTTATTCGCAGCCGCAAAACTTTGCCCAACATGGGTATTATCCTACAAAGTATAATATATACGAAGATGACAAAAGACGACATTATGTTACGCTTTCGGATTTCGTGTGGAGATAACTTCCAGATGACACTTCAAGTATACGATTATCTGGGTTACGCACCACGGCATTACTAACGGTTTACGCAGATGAGTACATACAAGTAGGACAGCAGGATTTATGGACGCTTACATTACGGGAAAACGCTGGTAAAAAAGTGGCGCAAATAAATTTTTAAAATAATACACCAGCTTATTACAAAATTGCCGGGCACATTTAATTAGCCTGGCAATTTTATATAAAAACTTTACAATCATGAACAAATAATGCGTTAATGGTTTTGGATTATTCTATGCCTTGAGGCCCGGCTATCCCTAACTTTGTACTTTCAACTTTGCCCTTTACCTTTGCCTATGGCAACAATAAATTACTCCTCCAACCAATCTCAAAAATTTTTCGGCGAAGGTTTAACGTTTGACGACGTGTTACTCATGCCCGCCTATTCTCAAATTTTACCACGGGAGGTGGATATAAACACCCGGCTCACCAAAACCATTACATTGCATGTGCCGTTATTAAGTGCCGCAATGGATACGGTTACCGAAGCAGCGCTGGCTATTGCGTTGGCAAGAGAAGGCGGCCTGGGCATTCTTCATAAAAATATGAGTATAGAAAATCAGGCAGCACAGGTACGTAAAGTAAAAAGAAGTGAGAATGGTTTAATTTCTGACCCCATCACACTTTCTCCAGATGCCACCATTGGCGAAGCAGTACGGCTAATGAAAGAAAATAAAATTGGTGGTATTCCAATTGTAGATGCCCAACATAAATTAGCAGGCATTTTAACCAACCGTGATTTACGTTTTGAAACCAACTACAAAGCCAAAGTGAGTACGGTAATGACGAAGGAAAATTTGTTTACTGCACCTGAAGGCACCTATTTAAAAAAAGCAGAACAATTATTTAAGCAAACTAAAGTTGAAAAATTACCCATCATAAATAGGCAGGGGAAATTAACGGGCCTTTTTACTTACAGTGATATTTTAAAATTAAAATCGCATCCCAATGCGGTTAAAGATGCATCAGGAAGATTATTGGTTGGTGCAGGCGTTGGCATTACAAAAGACAGTATTGAAAGAGTAGCGGCACTAAACAGTTTTGGTGTAGATGTTATTTGTTTGGACAGTGCTCACGGCCACACTAAAGGCGTGATGGATACCTTAAAAGCTATAAAAAAAGCATACAAAAACATACAGGTTATTGCAGGCAATGTAGGTACTGCCGCTGGTGCAAAAGCATTGGCCGATGCCGGTGCCGATGCAGTGAAAGTGGGCATAGGACCGGGTTCTATCTGTACAACAAGAGTAGTTGCCGGCACAGGTGTACCACAAATAACTGCGGTAATGGAAGCAGCGGCTGCATTAAAAAATAAAAATGTAGGCATCATCAGCGATGGTGGAATTAGATATACCGGCGATATGGTAAAAGCATTAGCTGCAGGTGCAAGTTGCGTAATGATGGGTAATATTTTCGCTGGTACAGAAGAAAGCCCCGGCGAAACAATTATTTACGAAGGAAGAAAATTTAAACAGTACCGTGGCATGGGAAGTTTAGGTGCCATGGCACAGGGCAGCAGCGACCGTTACTTTCAGGATGTGGAAGATGATATTAAAAAGTTTGTGCCCGAAGGCATTGAAGGCCGTGTGGCTTTTAA
>JAYURK010000183.1:0-29849 GCA_043756235.1 Ferruginibacter sp.
AATAAAACGACCTAAAGAATTGATTGTTAAGCAACAATGCTTGCCAATCGCTTTAGGTCCATTATAAATAAGTTCGAAAATTGTACAGGGAGGACGACAGTTTTACAAGAACCCTGCCTCTGGCGGGGTTTTTTGTTTTTTACTTTTCTTCTTCAAATTTTTTAATCAACTCCCCAATTTATATAATGGTTTTCCAGGCTCCAGCAGCATTGCTTTCAAAAAGCGTTTGTAGTACTTTCATATTATTGATGGCATCGTACAGGGGGGTTGGCACAGGTTTATTATTTAAAATAGCAAGAGCAAATTGGTCTGCCTGCAAAGTATATTGATCTGTTGGGGTAAAATCAATTTGCTGGCTATTGTTTTTTGTGTGTAACCAAATGCTTGCTTCCTGGAGCGGTGCAGGGGTAAATGGAATTTTTATTTCAATGCTGCCTTCGGTGCCAAATATATGTGCACTCTGAAATGGTACCAGTTGTGTACCACAGGTAAAAGTGGCGTTGCCTGTTTCAAAATCTAAAATGCCCGAAGCCAAACTATCTGTTTGAAATACCGGATCAAATGCTAAATGTCCAAAAACTCTGGTGGGCTCCGTACCAAAAATAAACCGGGACAATGAAACCGAATAACAACCAATGTCCATTAATCCACCACCACCTAACTCTTTCTTGTTTCGGATATTTAAAGGGTCATCATTAAAATAAGAAAAGCAAGATTGAATAGTTTTTAATGTTCCAATACTGCCATCATCAATTAAGGCTTTTGTTTTTTGCCACTGCGGATGAAAGCGATACATAAACGCTTCCATAATTTTTAATTGCGGATATTGAAGTGATGTTTGCAATAATTCTGCTGCATCTGCAACAGAAAGCCCTATTGGTTTTTCGCATAATACATGCTTACCAGCCTGTAAACATTTTATAGACCATGGCACATGCAGGTGATTGGGCAGTGGAATATATACAGCATCTATATCTGGATCTGCCAGTAATGCCTCGTAGGAATTATATACGGCAGCGATATTATTTTGTTGCGCAATTGTAGTTGCCTTTTCATTATTGGCTGAAGCGATAGCTGTTACAACACCATAATTGCTTGCCTGTATTGCCGGTATTACTTTTTCCCTTGCTATTTTAGCTGTACTTAAAACGCCCCAACGTAGTTTTATCATGGTATAAGTTTTTAATGATTAACAATTATGCTGCAATTGATAAACCGCTCACATTTTTTTATTAGCACAACTGATTTTTTGCTGCAGCAAACATTAGCAAGCCGCAAAATAGCCGTTCAGAAAAAATCAAATAACGACCAGTATATTTTAGTTTATTTAAAATACCTGCTGGCATATTCAAGAAATACGGGCCAGTTGGGTGCTGGGGTATGCCCGTCACTATGCTGGCGAAATGCAATTTCACCATCCATCAAACCTGTTGCTATTTTTGGAAATACTGTGGTGCCCAAATCTTTTTTACCCAACAATGTATATACCGGGCCAGCTGCTGCGGCGGCCATAAACATTCCTCTTGGGTCGCACCAGTAATCGCCTTTATCGCCACTACCAATAAAGATGGGCCTTGGTGCACAAAGTGCAATTAACTCATGCGTATCTACAGGTAAATCGTTCCATTTTAATGCAGATGCATATTTCATAAAATTACCTGCCATCCAATGATATTCGTTACTGCCTGCAACGTTTTCAATTATTTCTCCATAATTACGCCGGTATAAACTTGCTCCGCCTTCGCCACTGCTGCTGATATATCCTGCTGCAAACCGTGTATCGAATGCTTGAGTAACTAAAGCGGCTTTGCCATACCGTGAGTGCCCGGCAATGGCAACCTTTGCCGCATCAATATTTTTTAAAGTTGTAAAATAATCAACTGCTTTACCTGCACCCCATGCCCATGCTTTTATACTTCCCCAATCTCCTGGTTTTCTTCTTTCTCCTTTATTCATTAAACCAATAATGCCCTGTGTTAATCCTGCACCATTATCTGCCTGTATGCTGTTGGGTACAAGTAATGCAAAAGCCCAACCTCTTTTTAAACAACTTAACTGCCACTCAGGGGTAACAGCTTTTGATGTATCGCCGGGGCGACGGAAATTTCCCCAGGTAAATTCCATTACTACGGGCATTTTCTTTTCTGCAATCTTTGGGAAAACTAAAGTGAGTTGTACATCAACCTTAACAGCAGGATACATGCTATTATCAACATGACCCACTATTATTTGTTGTGTGGCTGCAATGCCTTCGTAAATTGTATCAATTGAATTTATAATTTCCCAGTTTACTTTAGGTGTGTTTACAGGGATACTGCCATAAATTTCCCTGTCAAAATCTTCGGCAATTTCTTTTCTGCGTTTCCACCAATCTTTTGCTGTATTTACTTTTTTTCCATTTTTAAAAATTAATGCTGCTGGTAAATCAGGGTATGGGTTTGCTTTTGCTTCATCATAGTTTGCAGCGTTCGGTGCTTTAGGATCGTTGCCATTGGCACCCGGCCGCAATGTTGTAATACCGAGTTGTTGCAACATATTTTTATGGTCTTCGTTAGTGGCTTGTTGCTGTGCCTTGGTTTGTTTATCTCTTATTTGCCATTCTGCAATATGTTCTGCCACTTCAACCATTGGTGCTGTATAAAGATCTTTCTCATTTTGTTTAATGTATCTTAAAATCTTTCTGTGGTTTTCAATTGAAACATTTAGCCCGTTACCTCCACCAACACCATGAAATAAAATAACTAATAACGAATTTGTTTGTATAGATTTATCCACCCACTCTTTCATTTGCTCAAAGCTGTGGTTGTTTACCATGTAACAATCCACATTGTATAAATCTACTTCACCAATTTTGTGCATTTCGTTTCTTACAGCCCTTGCTGCAACAAAATCATTTTTCATTGCGTTGATAAAAAGTGAATCGCCAATTTTCATATCACCGCAGGTAAATGCAAATGTTCTTTTAGTTTTACCATCTATTGATTGCAGAAAAAGATTGGTCATTCTTGTTTCATCAATCATTCGTTTAACAGTATAATTATTCAGGTCATATTCTTTGCTTACCCATTCTCTTCCAGCACCCCCAATACATGGATGGTATAAAGTATGATTGCCCAGCTCATAACCTTTTGCCGGCAATTTTTTCCAATCGTTTAACCGGGTTTGCATAGAAGTTGAGAATGATGTAATATAAAAAGTGGCTTTTAGCCCGAGCGAATCTAAAACAGGCAGCGCATTATCAAGATGTTCATTTATGGCATCATCGTAGGTTATTACAACGGCGCATTTTTTACCCCGCCATGGTTGATTAAATTGTGCAGCACACATTAAAGAAATGCTAAGATTTACAACTAGAACAATTAAATTTCTTTTCATTTTATTAAATTTCTTTTCTGCGGAGTGTGACTTGTATTTTTATAATACAGGTTTTATGAAGACATGTTACCAGTACTCCATTCTGCAATATTTTTTATCACTGCTCTGAAGCGCTTAACATTTTTTACCCAAATATTAGCAAACTTATCTAAATACTTCACCATTTTTTTTACCATCATTACTTAGATTTTAAAGCAACTTCAAGCGCTTTTGTTGTGGTGTAATATTTTGCCAGCATATTGGGCACTTCCCATGCAGGCATGTTGTTGTTTTTTAAATACGCTAAAAATTTTTCTGTTACTCTTGCAAAATGGGTTTCATGGCCTTCTTTTAAATTTTCAGGAATTTTTACCTGGTAACCACTTTTAGTTTCTATTACATCAATGCCGGGATATTTTGTTTGCAGTTTAAGTATTGCTTCTTTTAAGTTTATCGTTCTATACCCTGCGATTGGTTCTACATACAGCGTGCTTTTAAAATTTTCTGCTTTGCCCTGCCGAATTATTAAATTAGATTTTGTGCCTCTCATAATGGAGTAATGTGTATCGCCGGTTCCTTCGGGGGCTTTGTAATTCCATATCACCGATGTTTTTGCATAAACTCCTTTGAGTGTATAATTTATTTCTCCATTACAATAAATTTGTAATGAGGTATCACCTATTTTATTTTTATTTAAGTAAACGGGAAAACTTTCTTGCTTTGTAATGGCGCTAAATTGTGCAAGGCTCATTGCGGTTGGCCATCGTTTGGCATTGTTAACAACGATATCTTTTGTGTAGTCGATTATTTGTTCAGGAAAAGATTCCCATTGTACTAAATCTACCAGGTGCGTCATTACATCTGCAATGCCTTCGCCCTGCTGCGATACATCCATAAACCAGGCCGGCCTTGTTAATACACTGCCGGAAACATATTTGTAAAAGTGATGTACACTTTCTTTAGTGATGGCCGGATTAGCTGCGGTGCCTTTTTGTAAGGTGCCAAAAATTTCTGGCACCATAGAAAGTTCTCTTTGCAGCACCGTATTTATTTCAAACCGCTCCGTCATAATATCATACAACAGCAATTTATTTTTTGCGGCTACTTCAAATGCCTGTTGCAGTTTTTTAAAGTCAGCAGCAGCTATCACCATGGGCTTATCTGCAAAAACATTAAAACCATTTTGCAAAGATTGTAAAATGTAATCTGTCTTTTTTTTATTATTGCCAGAGAGTACTACAACATTTCCTTTTTTTTCAGCAATCATTTTTTCAAAAAAGTCATTGCCGGTGTAAATGTTTTCTTTCCATCGGGTGGGGGCTGCTGTTCTGGTATTATAAGATGTGATTCTGTTTAAATGCAAATCTAAATCGCTGCCTTGCGGAGCATACACTGCAACTGCACTATCTACATCAGCATACATTGTTTTTTGTACCAGTGCTGCATGAAAATGCCCGGGGTCGAGCGTAATTAGTTTTACATTCTTTGATTGCGGTAATTTGTTGCTGCAGGAGAAAATAAAAAAAAGTACAACAACCATGTTGGCCAGCAAAAAATACATTTTATACATGTTGATAATTTTGATTGTTGCTTTAAAATATTTAATTAAAATTTCGGGGTGGTGTGGCTATTCAAATTGAATGGCAAAATAAGTACTTGGCTTTGTGCCGGTGGTTTTAACAGCATGTAAAACATTACTGCCTAAATAATAAAATCCACCAGGTGTAATGGAATATTTTTTTTCTCCAATCTGCATTTCTGTATCGCCTTCAATTACCAGTACAATTTCTTCGGCCCGGTGTGTATGAGGCTCGTGGCTTTGCCTGCCTTCTTTTAGTGTAGTTACATGCATTTCAAAACGTTTTTGCAAAGCTGTTGGCTGTTCAAAAAAATCTCTGCGGCCGCCGCCAACTGCATTAGGTTTAAAAACAATGTTGTTCCACATTTTTACAAACGAACTGTTTGATATTTGTTTCTGTGTATCATCTTTTAGCTTGCGGTATTTGATGGTGTAAAAGTTTGTTGCAGCAGTTGCACTGTTAGATACGCTGTATTTTTGACCGGGCATTAAAACAGCCACGCTGTTTGCAGTTAATACATAAGAAGAATCGCCAAAGCTAATAATCAGTGTACCGGATTTTACAATAATTAACGCTTCGTAATTTTTTGGTATTGTTTGTTTGATTTTCTTTTTACCGCTAAGCGTATTTGCTGCCAGTTGCATCCATTCAAAATCGTGTACTTTTCCTTCTGATAAAACCACGGTTGCTATTTTGTTTTTTTGCCTTGCAGGTTGCCGCCAATTATACGAACCTGATAATACAGTATCCTTTTGAGCAAAAGCAATAAAAGGAATAAAGAATAATACGGCAAGTATGTTTTTCATTACAAAATTTATTTTGATATTTAAAAATGCTTATTTCACCTCGTAGCCTTTGCGCTGTTTCCGCCACAACATTTTATTAGCTTCATCATCATTCTTAAATTTTTCTTTCTTTGGATCCCAATATAATTTTCTGTTCAGCTTCATAGCAATATGATGCAGCAGGCAGGCAGAGCAGGCTCGATGTGCTTCTTCAACCGGCGCAATAGTTTTTTTATTATCACGAATGGCCTGCAGCCAGTTTTCATGATGATCTTTACTTACTGTAAAATGAAATTCATTTTGTCCTATTACAGATGTTAACAATTTCGGATCGCTGGCATCAATTTTTTTTGCCTGTGCTCCGGGTATAAGTGGGTCGCTTGATGTTGCCTGATAATCTCCTCGTGAAACAAAAATCCATCCGTTGGTTCCTTCAAATTTAATTCCGTTTTCAAATTCATTACTTACTATCATGGTTACACCGTTGGCATATTTTGCGCCGGTTTTAAAAACACCATGCACATTCCATAAACCACCGGTTGCAAACTCTGCTTTTTCATTCCAAATTTCTACCGGTCCGCTGCTTTCCATTCCCATGCCCCAATGTGCACTGTCAATATGATGTGCTCCCCATCCGGTTATCATTCCTGCACCAAACTGTTCGCAACGTAACCAGCCGGGCCTGCCATAACCAACCTGCGGATGTACTCTTTCCTCGGTATAATAAACCTCTGGTGTTGATGCCAGCCACATATCATAATTTAAATTTTTAGGAACAGGCATTTCATCTTTCTTTCCTCCGGCGGGGTCGCCGGGCAAACCCACATAAACAGTTTTTAATTGGCCAATGCGGCCGTTGCGTACCAACTCTGCTGCATAACGAAATTGTTCGGCGCTGCGCTGCTGGCTGCCTATCTGAAATTTTACGCCGCTTTTTTGCACTACATTACTTATTGTTCGTCCCTCCGCAACTGTTAGCGATGCAGGCTTTTGCATGTAAATGTGTTTGCCTGCACGGGCTGCAGCCACACCAATCATGGCATGTGTATGATCGGGCGTACTTATTAATACTGCATCTATATCTTTATTTTGTAAAAGTTCACGATAGTCTGTATAAACTTTTACACCGTCAAATGGTTTGCCATTTCTTTTAGTATAATATTCATTCACCAAATTTTTTCCTTCTTCGGCTCTTTTAGAATCGAGGTCGCAAACAGCCATTATTTGTGCATACTCCTGCCGCCACACACCGGGCATATCGTGCCCTCTCGAAATTCTTCCGGCACCAATGGCACCAATATTAATTCGGTTGCTCGGTGCAAATTTTCCAAATACACTTGCAGGCAATATTGTTGGTATTGCAAGAAAGGCTGAGGCTTTTACAGCATTACCTAAAAATTCTCTTCTGGATTGTTTTAATTTTTTCATCAGCTCATTTTTTTATGATTAATATTTTGGGACTCATTTTATTTTACCTCATCCACAAAAGTTTGCCAGGCTGCGGCTGCTTTTGCTGCATCAAATTTTCCATTAAACACCACCAGCCTGTATTTTAAGGTATAAGTTTTTCCGGGTTCAAGTAACCAGTCTTTATCTTTTGTTGTTGCAAAATTTGCAAACACATCGCCTCTGCCGCCATTTGCTTTTTTATCCCAGATGCGTAACGGTTCGGGGTGGTTGTAATTAGATGGATGCGATAACATCGCTATACCTCCTTCGTCATTGCCGGGCAAAGCGCCGTATACAATTATCCATTTGCCTTTGGTGTTATCGGCGTTATCTCTTGTTTTACCTTCGGATGTCAGCATTTCCGAATTATTTTTATCCCAATATTCAGTAGCACGCCAACTAAAACCGGCATAACGATACGCAACAATTAATAACGGGCTATCTGTTGCACAGCTCATTTTGGAACTAAAATCAACAATATATGAATTATTATTTTTAGCAGGCGTATAAACTTTTATAGTTTGCCATTCATTTAAAGCAATTTTTTCACTACCATCTTTTTTAAAAACTACATGCTGGTGGTGGGCAGTATATGCTGCAAATTTGCGCTTGCTTTTTTGTTGTGTAAATTTTATAAAACGTACGGTGCCCTGGTGTGCTTTTAAATTCCAAAAATCAACGGAATCTTTTTCAAAAACGGTATGCGTCCATGGGTTCCAAATGCCGTAATGGTGATAATGGTCTGGAGGTTGTATAGTGGTGAGCATTTGCCCGTGCGGTGCATAAAGCGGGTGAATAAAACCGCTGCGTTTATAATTTGTATCGGCACCGGCGGGTGGATATACAGTGGCATATTGATAACTGAGCAAATCTTTTTTGCCGTTTTTAATAGTAAGTTTACCATCCGCATTTTTGAGAGTAAGCTTTTGTGCACTGGCATGCAGCAAAAAAAAGTACGATAGTATAAAAATGTTCAGGAGTATTTTCTTTATCATTATTATAATATTGAAATCATTTTGTTAATCAGGTTGCCTGAAGAGTTAATATTTGTTACAGGTATAAATTTTGTAAAATATTAAAACCCTATGCTGTTGCCCCCATCTACAGGCAACACAACGCCGGTAATATATTTTGCGGCATCGCTGGCTAAATACAAAGCAGCATTGCCAATATCTTCCGGTTGGCCCATTATACCCATTGGCGTTCTTCCAAAAACTTTTGCTTTGCGTTCGGGGTCACTGTTTAATGCTTTCTCCGTCATGGCAGAATAAATAAAACCCGGTGCAATTGCATTTACTCTTATGCCCTTTGGCGAAAGTTCTACAGCCATGGCTCTTGTCATTCCATCAATGGCTGTTTTGCTGGCGCTGTAGGCAATTACTTTGGGTAAACCATATTGCGCCGCCATCGAACTGATGTTTATGATGTTACCATTTTTTTGTATCAACATTTGTTTTACCACCTCGCGGCTTATTGCAAAAACCGAGCATACGTTTGTGGTAATTATATTTTGAAATTCTTCATCGGTTACTGCTGTAAATTCTTTTTTAAGATTGATGCCGGCATTGTTAACCAAGATATCTATGTGTCCGAATTCAGCGATAATATTTTCAATTAAAGAAGGTATGGCAGATAATTGGGTTAAGTCGCAAGATTTATAAAAACAATTGTCACCTAATTGTGCTGCAGCCGTTTTTAATTTCTCTTCGTTTCGGCCAACAATAATTGTTTTTATATTGTTTTGAGAAAATTTTTCTGCAATGGCATAACCCAGTCCCGAACCGCCGCCGGTTACAATTGCTACTTTTTTCGCATCGGTTAAAGGACTGTTTATTTCTTTAGTACTCATTTATTTAAATTTTGTGTTCATTAATTAAATTTTTGCCGCCTCCTTATTAATATTAAGTATGGGGGTTGGAAATTTTATTGGACAGCAGTCATAAACTCTTATCATTCTCATTGTAAGCTGTTGCAAATAAATATAATTACAGAAAATGATTTTTTTATAAACATCACAAAAAATTATTTTATTATTTCATTTTTTAAAGACGATGCTCTTATTATAAGATCCGATTTTAGCACAATAGAGTTGGTGTTATTAGTACCATTGGCTCCCTGTAACTGGTTTATTAAATGAGTTGCGGCAACTTCGCCAATATCCATACCCGGATAATTAATTGTTGTTAAATTAGGTTCTATAATTATACTGATAGTATCATTATTAAATCCTACCACTGCAATATCTTCCGGCACCCTGATGCCTTTTTCTTTAAATACCTGTATGCAAAGTGCAGCAGTTAAATCATTGGTTGTAAAGATGCCATCGGGGCGTGGTTGCATTGCAGCTATATGGTTGGCGCAGGCTATGCAGGATTCTTTTTTTAGATCACTTATAATTAGCAGACTTTCATCGTAAGGGATATCATTATCTTTTAATGCAGCTAAATATCCGTTGTACCGCTGGGCATAAACATTTCTTTTTAAGTTTGAAGTGCTGTGGGCAATTCTTTTGCAACCCTGTTCTATTAAATGTTGTGTTGCCTGGTAGCCGGCTTTAAAATTATCGATAGTTACTTTAGTGCCTTTACTGCTTTCCTCTACACGGTCAAAAAACACCACCGGAATATGCCTTTCAAAAAATGGTTCATAATGTTCCAGGTCTTCTGTATCAAAAGCCAGTGCCGCAATTAAACCATCAACTCTTTTATGAAAAAAGTTATTGGCATTGGCAACTTCTTTACGGGCTAATTCGGAGGAGTGACCAATGATTAGATCGTAGTTGGCAATAGTGGTTATTTTTTCTATGCCTGCTAAAACTGAGGTTATAAAATTACTGTTTAATTCATGTACAATAACCCCAATGGAATGGCTTTTTTGTTTGCGCAGGTTGCTGGCAAAATTGTTTGAGCGGTAACCCATCTTTTCCGCTTTTTCAACTATTTTTTTTTTGGTGTTTTTATTAATCGCAGGATGATCTGAGAGTGCCCTGCTGATAGTAGCTGCAGAAAGGTTTAATGCCTTTGCTAAATCGTAAATGGTGATATCTTTATTCATACAGCAGCGAAATGAAAAAGTAATAGTGAGAAAAAATTGAAATTTTTAATGCAATCGGTTGCAATCTAAAATAAAATATTTACATTAGCATAATAAGCATGAAAATGTTTGCATTTTATTTTGCAGCATACCAGCAACCTCGATTGGTAAACATTTTAAATAGGCAGTCTTATAAGATCATTGCCTACAGCTTGGATTAACTTTGGAAGATTGTGTTATTTAGAATGATAATCCTTTGCATTTGTGATGTTCTTGCAACATTCCTGCAATCGGTTGCAACTATGTTGTATTAAATAATGACTGCTTTTCAATAAAAAAAATTACAACAATATAAGAACACATTCACATTCTGCAATTGGAAAACCGGCAAGTAGATTTATTAAAACCAGCATTTTTTTAAAATTATATATACATGTTATTACTGGGCATCGATATTGGTACATCTTCCATAAAAGTTTCTGTAGTGGATGCAGCAACACAACAATGTGTTGCCAGTGCCAGCTATCCCGAAACCGAAGTTGAAATTATAGCAGCTTATCCGGGATGGGCAGAACAAAGCCCGGATCAATGGTGGCAGCATGTGCAACAGGCCATATTAAAATGTAATGCTCTGCATAAATATAATCCACAAGATATTAAGGCAATTGGTATTGCCTACCAAATGCATGGATTAGTATTAGTTGATAAAGATGAAAATGTTTTGCGTAACAGTATTATATGGTGCGATAGCCGTGCTGTAGAAATTGGCAATAATGCATTTAAAGAAATTGGAGAAGAAAAATGTTTATCACATCTTTTAAATTCGCCGGGTAATTTTACCGCCAGCAAATTAGCCTGGGTAAAACAACATGAACCCGAACTGTATAAAAAAATACATAAGGTAATGTTGCCGGGAGATTTTGTTGCGCTGAAATTTACAGGAGAATGCACTACAACTATAGCTGCCCTTTCGGAAGGTGTATTTTGGGATTTTAAACAAAACAGTATTTCAACCGACGTACTCAATTATTTTGATTTTGACGAAGCCATTTTTCCCACACTGCATCCTTTGTTTGCACCGCATGGTTTTTTAAAAAATGCAGTTGCTGAAATACTTTCATTACAGCCTGGCATACCCGTTAGTTACAAAGCAGGCGATCAGCCTAACAACGCTTTATCTTTAAATGTACTGCAACCCGGTGAAGTGGCAACAACCGCAGGCACATCTGGTGTTATTTACGGAGTTAGTGATACACTCCGTTACGATAAACAATCAAGGATCAACAGTTTTGCACATGTTAACCATACCGAAAATATAAACCGTATTGGTGTATTGTTATGTATTAACGGTGTAGGAATTTTTAACCGCTGGATAAAAAATATAGCCGGTGCTCATAACAATTATGCGGAACTTAACCAGGCTGCAGCCCTCATCCAACCCGGTTGTAATGGTTTACTTGCCTTGCCTTTTGGTAATGGGGCCGAACGGATGTTGAATAATAAAATAGTAGGCGCACATTTTAATAACCTTGATTTTAATGTTCATACCGTACCTCATTTAGTACGATCGGTTCAGGAGGGCATTGCTTTTTCATTCAGATACGGCCTGGATATTATGAGGGAAAATGGCATTAATCCTTCGGTGGTAAGGGCGGGTAAGGCAAATATGTTTTTGAGTGATGTGTTTACGCAGGCATTTGTAAATGTAAATAATGTAGCAGTAGAATTTTATGATGGCGATGGTAGTTTTGGTGCGGCTATTGGTGCAGGTATTGGAGCCGGAATTTTTGCTGATGCTGCAACAGTTTACAAAAACAGAAAACCTGTAGGTGTTGCAGTGCCACAGCAAACAGCATTATACAATGAGCTTTATGAACAATGGAAACTATTATTAAACACACAGCTACTTAAATAAGCGCAGCAAAATGCTTTGCAATTATATTAAGCTGCTGCATTCATTAATTTACAGTAAAAAATATTTTAACAATGAATTTTTTTATAAAGAAAACCATATGGTTTACTTTTTGTTCAGTATTTTTTATGCATCACAGCAAGGCGCAACATGCTGCTTACCCTGCTAAAAAATCTACTGCTCAAAAACCGGGGCTAAAAAATATCTTTAAAAATTATTTTTTAATTGGTGCTGCACTAAACACTCCACAAATTGAAGAAAAAGAACCCAATGCTGCAGTTTTAATTCCTCAGCATTTTAACTCCATTACTCCGGAGAATATTATGAAATGCGAAGTAATACATCCGCAATGGAATAAATACAATTTTGATTTGGCCGATAAGTATATAGCCTATGGAGAAAAAAATAAAATGTTTATAGCAGGGCATACATTAATTTGGCACAGCCAGTTATCAGCTTTTGTAAGTAAAATGCAAAGCAAAGATTCTTTCCTTTTATTTTTCACCAATCACATCAATACTATTGCTGGGCGCTATACAGGTAAAGTAAACAGTTGGGATGTAGTTAACGAAGCATTAAACGAAGATGGTACTTTACGCAACTCAATTTTTTTAGAAAAATTAGGAGAAGATTATTTACGCAAAGCTTTCGAACTTGCTGCAAAGGCTGATCCCCAAGCAACATTATATTACAATGATTATAACATAGAGCAACCCAAAAAACGTGCAGGTGCTATTGCATTAATAAAAAAAATTCAGGCCAGCGGTACTAAAATAGATGGTGTTGGTATTCAGGGGCACTGGAGTATTAACGGTCCGCCATTACAGGATATTGAAAACAGCATTATTGAATTTTCGGCACTGGGCTTAAAAATAAGTTTTACCGAACTGGATTTAACTGCATTACCCAATCCATGGGATTTAAAAGGTGCCGACCTAAATCAAAATTTTGAAAGCAGCCCTTTTATGAATCCTTACCCAAATGGTTTGCCCGATTCTATGCAAAAAAAACTGGCAAAAGGCTACGAAGATTTATTTAAACTGTTTATTAAACATAAAGATAAAATTGAAAGAATAACTTTTTGGGGAGTAAACGATGGACAATCCTGGTTGAATGGTTGGCCCATAAAAGGCCGAACCAATTATCCGTTACTTTTCGACAGAAACTTTAAACCCAAACTTGCATATAAAAAAGTGACCGCATTGGTACAGAAAAGTAACGATGTAAAAAGATTACCCAAACCAGTATATAAAAATTCAAAAAAAACACATGATTGAAGCCTCACAAAAATTGTCTGTTGTAGAAAAAATTGGGTACAGCCTTGGCGACCTTGCAGCTAATTTGGTTTTTCAAACATTAGTATCCTGGATATCTTATTACTATTTAAATATTTACGGTTTAAAACCGGAACATGCTACAATGGTTACATTGATAGTTGGTTTAGTTGCAGCTTTTGCATTCAATCCAATTATGGGGGCCATAGCCGACAGAACAAATACCAGGTGGGGGAAATTCAGGCCATGGATATTATGGACAGCAATACCACTCGGTGTTATTTCTCTGTTAGCTTTTAGAACTCCCGGTTTTGAATACCAGGGTAAATTAATTTACGCAGTAATTACTTACTCACTTTTATTGTTATTATATGCAGCCAATAATTTACCCTACTCTGCATTAAGTGGTGTTATTACCGGCGACATGAAAGAACGTAACAGTATGAGTGCTTACCGTTTTGTAGCCGTAATGTTTGCCCAGTTTTTTGTACAGGTATTCATGTATAATTTTATTATTAAAGCTGGCGGTGGTACCGATGCTGCTGCAAAAGCTATAGGTATTTCAAAAGTGATGACGGTGCTGGCAATTATTGGAACTGTTATGATGGTAATTTGTTTTTTAACTACTAAAGAAAGAGTGATTCCAAAGCCCGAACAAAAAAGCAGTTTAAAAGAAGACTTATCAGATTTATTTAAAAACAAGCCATGGGTAATTATATTGGTAACAACAATATTAGTTTTTATAACACTGGCGATGAAGGGTGGTTCGTATGTTTATTATTTTGAAAACTATGTTGACAAAGCACAGCTCACTGCATTTTTAGAACCGTTTAAAAAATTTCTGCCCACTTTTGAAAATGATACTTCGTTGGGTTTGGGTGTTTTTAATGGTGGTGGTATTTTAGTTGGGTTAATTGGAATAATGCTGTCGCAATGGTTTGCCAACAAATACGGCAAACGAAATGTGTTTATGGCTTCACTATTTATTTCAACCCTGTTTATTATTTTATTTTATTTTTTTCCACCAAAATCAATAGGTGTAATTTTTGGCGCACAAATTTTGCATGGCTTTTTTTATGGTATCAGCACCCCCATTTTATGGACGATGATTGCCGACGTTGCCGATTTTAGTGAATGGAAAAATAACAGAAGAGCAACAGCAATTATTTTTTCTGCAATGATGGTGGGTTTAAAAGCTGGATTAAGTATTGGCAGTTCTTTAATAACCTGGATACTGGATAAGTACAATTATATTGCTAATAGCACAACAGGGCAAACAGACACAGCCATCAACGGAACTAAAATGCTGGTGAGTATTTATCCTGCTATACCATTTCTTACAGCAGTAGCTTTATTATTTTTTTATGAAATAAATAAAAAAATGGAAGTACAGATTGAAAGTGATTTAAAGAAAAGAAGAACCCCCTCCGCCCCCTGAAGGGGGAACTGTGAAGGGTTTGAAAAGATGAACCTCTTTTAGATACTTAGAATGATGAAACAACAATCTTACATAATTATAAAAAGTGTTTCCATTTAGGGGATAGGTGCTTATGCCGGAAGACAATATTGAACATATAGACTTTGATGTTTTAAACAGCAGGGCAATTTCGCAGCCATTGGTAACTCATATTTATACTGCCGATCCTTCGGCACATGTGTTTAATGGAAAAATTTATATTTATCCATCGCATGATATTGATGCTGGCGATGCTTTTGATGATTTAGGAAGCCATTTTGCAATGGAAGATTATCATGTAATTTCTTTAGAGAGTATTGATGGCGAAGTTACCGACCATGGCCCTGCATTACAGGTAAAAGATGTACCGTGGGCAAAAAAACAAATGTGGGCACCCGATGCAGCAGCAAAGGATGGTAAATATTATTTATTTTTTCCTGCAAAAGATCATGAAGAAATTTTTAGAATTGGAGTAGCAATAAGTGATTCACCTGCAGGCCCGTTTACGCCGCAACCCAATGCAATAAAAAATAGTTTTTCTATAGACCCTGCAGTATTTAAGGACGATGATGAAAATTACTATATGTACTTTGGTGGAATTTGGGGCGGACAATTACAACGCTGGAGAACCGGGAGTTTTAATGGAGCAGAACCAGAAAGCCCTGTTGCATTTTTGCCCGAAGCAGATGAACCGGCTTTATGTGCAAAAGTGGCAAAGCTTACTGATGATTTATTAGCTTTTGCTGAATCACCAAAAGATGTAATGATAACAGCTGAAAATGGCCAGCCTTTATTACAGGGCGATAACAACAGAAAATTTTTTGAAGCATCGTGGATGCACAAGTATAATAGCAAATATTATTTTTCTTATTCTACCGGCGATACACATTTAATTTGTTATGCCATTAGCGATAATCCCTACGGGCCGTTTGTGTACCAGGGAATAATTTTAAATCCTGTTGTGGGGTGGACATCGCATCATTCCATTTGTGAGTTTGAAAATAAATGGTATTTATTTTATCACGATAGCAGTTTAAGCAAAGGTGTTACACATTTACGCTCAGTAAAAGTTGCCGAACTTATGTATGATGCAGATGGAAAAATTCAAACGCTTGATCCTTATATCAAATAGCGCAGGTAAATTTCACCACTAAATTTTTTTAAAGATTGAAATTAAACTTTTAATTTTCAGCAGCTTCCTCCTTTGTATCAAACCTTCATCAGCTTATTTTTTTTAAGTAAGATTTTCATCGCGGATAAATTTTAAGCATCTTTTATGTTACCTGTAATTGTACTGCCAGGTGTAGGCCACTTGTGCATTTTATGCAGATCTGTATAATGCTTCTTTCAATTATATTCTTTTTTATGAGTTAGTTTCATTTATTTTCTTTAATTTTTGATAAAATAAATGTGATTATGAAATATCCTGCAATTAAAAATTTTATCAACGGCAAATTTGTTGCCGCATCTTCCACAAAAACAATGGAAGTAATTTCGCCTGTTGATGGGAATTTATTGTCAACAGTGCCTATGTCTGCTGCAAAAGATTTAGATGATGCGGTAAAAGCCGCCAAAGCTGCATTTGCTGCGTGGAGCAAAACACCTATAAAAGAAAGAGTGCAGGTTTTCTTCAGATACAAAACTTTATTAGAGAAAAATTTAAAAGAGCTTGCAGCATTGTGCAGTGAAGAAAATGGAAAAACTTATAATGAGTCGGTAGCAGAAATTGAAAAAAGTATTGAGCTAACAGAATTTGCATGTTCGCTGCCACAACTGGTAACCGGCGAATTACTGGAAGTAAGCCGTGGTGTGGAATGCCGTACGGAGCATGTGGCGCTGGGAGTTGTTGCATCCATTGTTCCCTTTAACTTTCCAAGTATGGTGCCCAACTGGACCTTGCCAAATGCGATTGCTTTAGGAAATTGTATGATTATGAAACCATCAGAAAAAGTACCACTGAGTTGTGGCAGGCTGGCAGAACTTTTAAAAGAAGCCGGCTTACCCGATGGGGTTTTTAGTATTGTACATGGCGATGTGGAAATTGTAAATGCTATCTGCGATCATCCGGGTATAGAAGCCGTTTCATTTGTAGGTTCTACAAAAGTTGCAAAAATTGTGTATCAAAGGGCTACATCAAATTATAAAAGATGTTTGGCATTGGGTGGTGCAAAAAATCATTTAATGGTTTTGCCCGATGCTATACCCGGCATGACCGCACAAAATGTTGCGGCCAGCATGAGTGGTTGTGCAGGCCAGCGTTGTATGGCAGCAAGTGCCATGATTGGCGTGGGTAATGTAGATGCCATCATTGATAAAATTTGTGAAGAAGCCCGGAAAATTATCCCCGGAGAAAATTTAGGTGCTGTAATAAATAAAGCATCGCAGCAGCGCATTGAAAAATTTATTGGCGAAGCTGAAAGAGATGGCGCAAAAATATTAGTAGATGGCCGCAATACAAAAGTGAAAGGAAAAGAAAACGGTACTTATGTTGGCCCCACCGTTATTGATTTTGTAACACCGCAAATGAGTGTAGCTACGGAAGAAATTTTTGGTCCCGTAATTTCTATCATGCGAACCAATACGGTTGATGAAGCCCTGGCTATTGAAAATGCAAACCCTTATGGCAATGCCGCCAGTGTGTTTACACAAAATGGTGCCATGGCCCGTTACATTATTGATAAGGCCAGTGCCGGAATGATTGGTGTTAACGTTGGTGTACCCGTGCCCCGTGAGCCTTTTAGTTTTGGTGGGTGGAATGAAAGTAAATTTGGCGTAGGCGATATTACCGGAAAAAGTTCGATAGAGTTTTGGACGAAGTTGAAAAAATCAACAATAAAATGGAATGCGGAGGCTGGGGTAAATTGGATGAGTTGAGGCCACGCAAAGTCGCAAAGGAGCAAAGAAAATAAGATAAGTTTAGTTCGATAGAATTTTGGGAAAAGTTGAAAAAATCAACAATAAAATGGAATACAGAGGCCGGGGTTGAATTGGAAGAGTTGAAGCCACGCAAAGTCGCAAAGGAGCAAAGAAAAATAAGATAAGTTTACCGTCTTATTTACTTAGCGTCTTTGCGTGAAAACTAACACAAAAAAATAAAACTATGTCACAAACAAAAACATTATCCGAAGCGACACAAATTATTCAGGACAACCTGGATTATACTTTATTCAGCTGGAGCAAACAAAAAGGTATTGCCCCCATTGCTGTAAAACATGCCGAAGGTGTTTATTTATATGATTACGATGATAAGCGTTATATCGATTTTTCGTCGGGGTTAATGAATGTAAATATTGGCCACGGTAATCAACGGGTAACCGACGCAGTGGTAAGGCAAATGCAGGAAGTAAGTTATGTAACTCCGAGTTGTGTTACCAAAGTACGTGGAGAGTTGGGGAAAAAATTAGCATCTGTTACACCAAAGGGGTTAAATAAAACTTTGTTTACAGTTTGCGGTGCAACGGCAATAGAAAATGCAATAAAGCTGGCAAGATTATTTACCGGTCGTCATAAAATAATTACAAAGTACCGTGCATTTCATGGTGCAAGTTATGGGGCTATGACAGCAGGTGGCGATCCGAGAAAATTACCAGCCGACAGTCAGCAGGCTCCCAACTTTGTACATGTGGAAGACCCGTTTTGTTACCGCTGCCCTTTTGGACAAACTTTTGGAAAATGCAATTACGAATGCGCCAGCCATGTAGAAAGAGTGATTGATTTTGAAGGACAGGAAAATGTTGCGGCCATTTTAATGGAAGGTGAAAGTGGCAGCAGCGGTTGTATAAAATATCCGCCAGATTATTTTAAAAAGATAAGGGCCATTTGCGATAAGCATGGCATTTTATTAATTGTGGATGAAGTGATGAGTGGTTTTGGCAGAACGGGTAAATGGTTTGGTATAGATAATCATGATGTGATACCGGATATGATAGCAACAGCAAAAGGATTAACAGCAGGTTATTTGCCGTTTGGTGCATTGATAGTGAGTGATAAAATTGCTGCAGCTTACGATGATAAACCATTAATGCTTGGCTTAACTTACAGTGCACATGCGGTGGGCTGTGCGGCAGCGTTAGAAGTGCTTAAAATTTATGAAGATGAAAATATGATTGCCAATGCAGCGGCGATGGGGAAATATATTGAACAGCGGGTGGAGGAAATGAAAACGATGCATCCTTCTATCGGCGATTTTAGAAACACCGGTTTATTAGGTTGTATTGAATTGGTAAAAAACAGAACCACTAAAGAACCAATGGCGCCTTTTAATGCAAAGCCAAATGAAATGGAAATTATGAATAAGGTGGCAGCAAAAATTAAAGAGCTGGGCATGTACACTTTTGTAAGATGGAATTATATTTTTATTGCACCTCCGCTTTGTGTTACTAAAGACCAAATTGATGAAGGGTTGGCGATAATTAGTGAAGCGATAAAAATTGCAGATGAACACTCGGCCCCCTAAATCCCCCAAGGGGGACTTTTGAGCTTTAATATTTAAATTCTACAATGATTAGCAAAAATCCTGAAATTTCTCACTCTTTAAATCCCCCCTTGGGGGGTGGGGGGGCTTCTTCTCTCTCCAACGAAGACCTTGCGCCCATTCCTCCGCACAAAAGAACATGGGGCACCTGGAATTATGCAGCACTCTGGATAAGCATGAGCTTGTGCATACCAACCTACATGCTGGCCAGCTCACTCATACAGGGCGGTATGAACTGGTGGCAATCTATCCTCACTATTTTTTTGGGTAATGCTATTGTACTAATACCAATGATTTTAAACGGGCATGCAGGTGCAAAATATGGTATTCCATTTCCGGTTTTAGCAAGAGCAAGTTTTGGAACGAGGGGTGCAAATATTCCTGCAATGCTAAGGGCTATTGTTGCATGCGGTTGGTTTGGTATTCAAACATGGATCGGCGGCGCATCGCTCTATAATATTTTACGTGCATGGAATCCATCTCTGGAAGAAATAAATCTTACTGCACTTTTTCCGCAGGCATTACCACTACTTTGTTTTTTTATTTTTTGGTTGCTCAATATGTTTATTGTTTATCTCGGTGTAGAAAGCATAAAAAAATTGTTGGTATTTAAAGCTATCTTTTTGCCAGTAGCTGCATTGGCATTATTATTTTGGGCCATTACTGCAGCAAAAGGTTTGGGTCCCATATTAGATCAGCCTTCAAAATTTTCAGACACCCCATCTTTTTTAAAATTCTTTTTTCCGGCATTAACAGGCATGGTGGGTTTTTGGGCAACGCTTTCGTTAAACATTCCGGATTTTACTCGGTATGCAAAAAATCAAAAAGCACAAATCAACGGGCAAATCATTGGCCTTGCACCCAGCATGACGTTGTTTGCTTTTATTGGTGTGGTGGTTACATCGGCCACCGCTATTATTTATGGCAGTACCGAATGGGATATTGTAAAACTGGCCGGCCGGTTTGAAAATAAATTGATGGTAAGCGTTGCTATGATTGGCATTATCATTTCTACCCTGGCCACAAATATTGCAGCAAATATTGTAAGCCCCGCCAATGATTTTTCTAATTTGTCTCCCAATAAAATAAATTTTAAAACCGGCGGTTACATTACCGGCATCATCGGCATTTTAATTTTTCCCTGGAAATTAATTGCCAGCCCCGATGGTTATATTTTTACCTGGTTAGTGGCGTACTCCAGTTTGCTGGGGCCTGTTGGCGGCATTATGATTGCTGATTATTTTTTTATCCGACAAAAAAATTTAATTGCGGATGATTTGTATAAACATGGCGGAGCATACAGCTATACCAACGGATTTAATTATAAAGCCATCATTGCACTGCTTTGTGGTATTCTGCCCAATGTTCCTGGTTTTTTATTGCAGATAAAATTAGTTTCTGCTACAGTTTTTCCAGGATGGATTTCGGAGTTGTATCATTATGCATGGTTTGTTGGGTTTTTAGTAAGCGGAATTGTATATTTATTGTTGATGAAGAAAAAATAATTTTTTATTAAAAAGCTTAACAGAAGTTTTAAATAAAACCCATCCTCACAATTTGTGATGATGAACAAACATATCTCATCACAAATTGTGGTGAGTACTAATAAGCAAAGAAAACTTGATATCACAATTTGTGATATCAAGATAAAAAATAAAAAACCTGGGATTTCAATTTGAAACCTAAAGAATAATAAGTGTACTGTAAATAGTTTTACATTCTTAAATTAAAAAAAGTGGAAACTACAATTTTAGAAAATAACCCTGCAATGGCAGAGACCAAAATCCCCCCTTCGGGGGGTGGGGGGGCTGTATTAATCAAAAACGCAAACATCATTACTGCTACAGATAATTATGTAGCCGATATTTTTATTGAAGGTGAAACTATAAAAACTATAGGGAAAAATTTATCAGATAAAGCAGATAAAATAATTGATGCCTCCGGCAAATTAGTTTTCCCCGGCGGCATTGACCCGCATGTACATTTGGATATGCCGTTCATGGGTACTTTCTCTTCGGATAATTATGAAACCGGAACAAGAGCTGCACTATTCGGCGGCACTACCATGGTCATTGATTTTATTTTGCAAAAGCAAGGCAACAGTTTACGTAGTGCATTAGGAGAATGGAAAGGAAGAAGTGATAATAATTGTGTAGGCGATTATAGTTTTCACATGGCCGTTACCGATTTTAATGATGAAACAAAAACGGAAATAAAAGATTTTATAGAAAAAGAAGGCATCACATCTTTCAAAACATTTATGGCCTACAAAGGTGCATTGATGATTGATGACCGGCAGATGATTGGATTAATGGAAGAAGTAAAAAAACATGGCGGCCTCATTAATGTACATGCCACCAATGGTGATATGATTGATTATCTAATTGCAAAGCATAGAAGCGAAGGAAAACTTTCTCCGCTCTATCATTATCTTTCTCAGCCAGAAGTAACAGAAGCCGAAGCCAGCGAAAGATTTGTTGACATGAGTAACTATACCGGTTGCCCCGGTTATATCGTTCATCTTACCTGCGAAGGTGCATTGAATGCTGTTCGCAATGCAACGAGAAGAAATCAAAAAGTATTTGTAGAAACCTGTATTCAATATCTATTACTTGATGCATCGTTGTATGAAAAAGAAGATGGAGCCAAATGGGTAATGAGTCCGCCATTAAGAGAAAAGAAAGATCAAGCAACATTATGGGCAGGTATTAATCAAGGTTTAGTTCAGGTGGTGGCAACCGATCATTGTCCTTTTAAATGGGAACAAAAATTAATGGGCGCAGCTGATTTCTCAAAAATACCCAATGGCCATCCTGCAATAGAAAACAGAATGGAATTATTATATAGCGAAGGCGTGGCAAAAAATAGAATCAGCTTAAATAAATATGTAGAAGTAGCCTGTACCAATCCTGCAAAAATATTTGGCATGTTTCCCCGCAAAGGCACCATTGCCGTAGGCAGCGATGCAGATATTGTAATTTTTGATCCGAATGAAAAACATACATTATCTGCAAAGACACATCACATGAATGTTGATTACAGCGGCTATGAAGGCTGGGAACTAACCGGGAAAGTAAAGACAGTTATATTAAGAGGACAAATAGCTATTGAAAATAATGAATGTAAATTGAATAAAGGATATGGCAAATTTATTAAGCGAAATAAAGTCTTACAAACCATTTAGTCGGGTTAAGTTGCTAAATTCATGAAACAATTTATCCTTTATCAATGCTATTGTTGCAAATGGAAAACTATTGCAAAGAAAAGATTTGGATAAGTTGCTGGAAGAACCAAAAGAAAGGGTGAAACTTAATTAAAACTCAATCAACTCAATTTTTTAATCATGAATAAAAGTTTTCTTTTAATTACATTTCTATTTATTGCCTGCCATGTAAATGCGCAAACATTTCGCATTCAAATTTCTGCTGAATTAAAACAGGCAGTGCTGGATGGAAGGCTGCTCTTATTATTTTCCTCTAACAACAGCAAAGAACCCAGGTTTCAAATAAGTGATGCCACCAATACTCAAATGGTATTTGGTAAGGATATAGAAAACTGGAAAAGCGGAACAACTCAATTGATGAGTGAGGATGCATTTGGATACCCTGTGGAGCGGATAAGCAATATTCCCGCCGGCGATTATTATGTACAGGCTCTGATGCACAAGTATGAAACATTCAAATTAAAAACCGGCCACACCGTTAAGTTGCCCATGGACAGAGGCGAAGGCCAGCATTGGAATGAGGCACCGGGAAATATTTATTCTACCCCGGTAAAAATTCGTATTGATCCAAAAGCATCAAACGAAATATCCATTACCATTGATAAAATTATACCTCCCATAAAAGATCCTGATGAAACGAAGTACATCAAGCATATAAAAATACAAAGCAAGTTGCTCACCGAATTTTGGGGAAGGCCTATGTACATTGGGGCACATGTACTTTTACCAGAAGGTTTCGAAAGTCATCCAACTGCAAAATATCCGCTGGCTATTTTTCATGGGCATTTTCCTTCAGACTTTGGAGGCTTTCGCATCAATCCACCCGATCCAAATTTAAAACCTGATACAAGCGACCGTTTTAAAATTACAGGATATAACAAAATTCAACAGCAGGAAGAATATGATTTTTATAAACAATGGACTGGTCCCGGCTTTCCAAGAGTGGTAGCTGTAGAAATTCAACATGCCAATCCTTATTACGATGATTCGTATGCAGTCAACTCAGCAAACCTCGGCCCTTACGGTGATGCGATAACTTATGAACTGATACCCGAAATAGAAAAACGTTTTCGTGGAATTGGACAAGGCTGGGCAAGATTTCTTTATGGCGGATCAACCGGTGGATGGGAAGCACTGGCAGCACAGGTATTTTACCCGGATGAATACAATGGTAGTTATGCCGCTTGCCCTGATCCGATTGACTTTCATCATTACGTTACTGTTGATATTTATAATGATAAGAATGCCTATTATGTAAAAAGTGATTTTAAAAATTTACAACGCCCCGGTCATAGAAATTACCTGGGGCATGTAAGTGCAACGGTGAGAGAAATGAATCATCGGGAATTAGCGTTGGGCACACGGAGTCGCAGTGGTGATCAGTTTGATATTTGGGAAGCTGTCTTCTCTCCTATGGATAGGGATGGTTATCCTAAACGTATTTATGATAAGTATACTGGTGCAATTGATACAGCAGTTGTAAAATATTGGCGGGATAACTATGACCTGACACATATTATAAAAAGAGACTGGCCAAAGATTGGTGATAAGCTAAAAGGAAAAATTCATATTTACGTAGGCGATATGGATAATTATTATTTGAATAATGCTGTTTATACTGCGGAAGACATGCTAAAAAAATTGAGCAATCCTTCTTGCAATTGCGAAGTAACCTATGGTGACCGGGCAGAACATTGCTGGAACGGAGATCCTACACAACCGAATTATATCACCCGCCTTCGCTATAACCAAATGTTTATAAAAAAATGGGCTGAAGAAATAAAAACAAGATCACCAAAAAATGCCGATCTTAAGTCATGGAGATATTAGGACATTAGCGAAACATTTCCTCAACATAAATCTTAACATTCAAATTAAATTTAGATATGCCAAGAATCATCAAGTCGGGACTCATCCAAATGAGTTTACCCAAAACAGAAGGCGAAGGAACCATCAAAGAAATTGTTGATGCCATGCTGCAAAAACATATTCCGTTAATTGAAGAAGCCGGAAAAAAAGGCGTGCAAATTTTATGTTTGCAGGAAATTTTTAACACACCATATTTCTGCCCCGGGCAGGATAAGAAATGGTATGAAAGTGCAGAGTCAGTTCCGGGACCAACAACAGATTTAATGGCAACTTATGCTAAGAAATATAATATGGTGATGATAGTTCCTATTTATGAAAAGGAACAGGCAGGTGTTTTATATAATACAGCAGCGGTCATTGATGCTGATGGAACTTATCTTGGCAAGTATAGAAAAAATCATATTCCGCACACCTCAGGTTTCTGGGAAAAGTTTTTCTTCAAACCCGGCAACTTAGGCTATCCTGTTTTTCAAACAAAGTATGCGAAGGTGGGAGTTTACATTTGTTATGATCGTCATTTTCCGGATGGTGCAAGATGTTTGGGATTGAATGGTGCCGAGATCGTTTACAATCCATCAGCAACTGTTGCCGGTTTATCACAATATTTATGGAAATTGGAACAACCAGCTCATGCTGCGGCCAATGGATATTTCATGGGATGTATTAACAGAGTAGGTGAAGAAAAACCCTGGAACCTCGGTAAATTTTATGGCAGCAGTTATTTTGTAGATCCCCGTGGACAAATTTTTGCGCAGGCCAGCGAAGACAAAGATGAATTGCTGGTAGCAGAATTTGATTTAGATATGATTGAAGAAGTGAGAAGTGTGTGGCAGTTCTTCAGGGATAGGAGGCCGGAGACTTATGGGAAGTTGACGGAGTTGTAGTCATCACGCAAAGTCGCAGAAAAGCAAAGTTGGTTAAGATTCTTTGCGCCTTATTTCCTTAGCGCCTTGGCGTGAAAAATAAAAATTCAAAAATGATTCAACTTAACAGATTATCTCAACAACAATACGCCGAAAACTTCAGCGACATTCACCCGCCATTTGAAACCTACAATGCAGCGCAGGTAGAAGCCAACCGCTGTTTATTTTGTTACGATGCACCCTGCATTAAAAGTTGCCCTACCGGAATTAATGTACCAAAGTTTATCAAACAAATTGTTACCGATAATATTAAAGGCAGTGCACACACAATTTTTCTATCTAACATTATGGGAGCCGGTTGCAGTAAAGTTTGCCCGGTAGAAAAATTATGCGAAGGCAGTTGTGTATTTAATTTAATGGATGAGCCGCCAATTCCCATTGCAAAATTGCAGCGTTATTCAACTGAGATTGCAATGCAAAAAAAATGGCAACTCTTTGAAAGAAAAAAATCAACAGGGAAAAAAGTAGCAGTCGTTGGCGCAGGCCCGGCAGGTTTAAGTTGTGCCCATGTTTTAGCAAGAGAAGGAATTGATGTAGCCATTTATGAAAAAGAAAGTAAAGGCGGCGGTTTAATGACCTTCGGTATTGCAGGCTATAAAGTAACCCCACAGTTTTGCGAAGACGAAGTAAATTATATTTTAGGTATTGGGGGTATTGAAATAAAATACAATCAGGAATTGGGAAAAAATATTTCTCTTGCTGCGTTACAAAAAAATTATGATGCGGTTTATCTCGGTATTGGAGTCGGCTTGGCAAGACAGTTAGATATTCCAGGCGAAGATTTAGAAGGTGTAGAAGATGCTATAAAATTTATTTACGATTTAAGAGATAAAGGTTTTTCTGCAATACCTGTTGGAGATAAAGTTGCCGTAATTGGTATGGGCATGACGGCGATTGATGCTGCCACTCAGGCAAAACGTTTAGGTGTAAAAGAAGTAACGATGTTGTACCGAAGAACACAGGAAGAAATGCCCTGCACACAACATGAATTAGATATTGCCATGTTAGATGGTTGTAAAATAATCTGGTTGGCGGCACCAAAAGAATTAAAAGGAGTTAATGGAAAAGTAAATCAAATTATTTGCAACGTTATGCAACTCGGCGAACCAGATGCCAGCGGCAGAAGAAGCCCTGAAGAAACCGGCGAAACATTTTCTTTAGAAGTGGATATGGTTATTAAAGCCGCAGGGCAAATGCCTTTTGAACAATTGGTAAACGAAAACGGAATATTAAATAATAAAGGAAAGATTGGTATCAACAATTGCGAAACAAATATTAAAGGTGTGTTTGCCGGTGGCGATGCTGTAAATGGGGGAAAGGAAGTGGTAGATGCGGTGCAGGCAGGGAAGGATGGGGCTGCAGCAATTTTAAATTATATTATTCACGCAAAGGCGCAAAGTTAAGAAGACGCAAAGATGAAGTACAAGAGGGTAAATATCAGCAGCAATTATTAATTATATTATTCACGCAAAGGCGCAAAGTTAAGTAGACGCAAAGAAGAAGTACAAGAGGGTAAATAACAACAGCAATGATTAGTTATATTATTAACGCCGGGGTGCAAAGTTAAAAAGACGCAAAGATGCTTACTGAAAATGAATTATCTAAATTAATTGTGGATGTATGTTTTAAAATACATCAGCAATACGGGCCAGGTTTATTTGAAAGTGTTTACGAAGAAATATTTTGCTACGAATGGAGTAAAACGGGTATCCCATTTACAAGGCAGCAAACCGTACCTGTAATTCACGAGCAAATAAAAATGGATCTCGGATTTAGAGCAGACATCATAATTGATAACAAAGTAATTTTAGAATTGAAATCCATTGAAGCGCTGGCACCAGTACATTATAAACAAGTACTAACTTATTTAAAACTTACAGGATGCAAGCTTGGATTATTAATCAATTTTAATGTTCCATTAATTAAAGATGGTATCCATCGTATCGTAAATAACTTATAAAACTTAGCGCCTTTGCCCCTTAGCGGCTTTGCGTGAAAAATAAACATGGCAAATATATCTTCAACCTTCCTCGGCATAAAATCTCCCAACCCATTTTGGTTGGCCAGTGCGCCGCCAACAGATAAAAAATATAATGTACTCCGTGCTTTTGAAGCCGGCTGGGGCGGCGTAGTTTGGAAAACATTAGGCAGCCAGGTAAAAAATGTTTCATCAAGATATTCTGCGGTAGATTATGGCGGACAAAGGGTAATGGGCTTTAATAATATCGAACTCATCAGCGACAGGCCACTGGAAATTAATTTAATAGAAATTGCAGAGTGCGTAAAATTATTTCCCGACAGGGCAATGATTATTTCTTTAATGGCCGACAATGATAAAAACAGCTGGCACGAATTAATAAAAAAATGCGAAGATACCGGCGCACATGGTTTTGAATTAAATTTTGGTTGTCCGCATGGCATGACAGAACGTGGCATGGGTGCTGCCGTGGGGCAAGACCCGGAAATTGCCTGTATGGTAGTAGAGTGGGTGATGGAAAAAGCAACCATCCCGGTAATAACAAAACTTACACCCAATGTACATTCTGTTGTACCCACCGGAAGGTCGGTTGTAAAAGCAGGAACAAATGGATTGTCACTTATCAATACCATACAATCCATAACTGGAGTAGATTTAGATACACTCGTTCCCAATCCTTATGTAGCAGGTAAATCTGTTTTTGGCGGCTACTGCGGCCCTGCAGTAAAACCTATTGCATTAAAATTTTTAACCACTATTGCGCAGGACGAGCTAACAAAAAAAGTTCCGATAAGCGGCATTGGCGGCATCAGCACCTGGAAAGATGCAGTAGAATTTATGTTGTTGGGCGCCACTAACGTACAGGTGTGCACCGCAGCCATGAAACACGGTTTTAGAATTGTAGAAGATATGATTGAAGGGTTAAACAACTGGATGGATGAAAAAGGTTTTAAAACGCTGGATGATTTTATTGGCAAATCGGTTGATACCATTACGCATTGGGAAGACCTCGACATCAACTATCACCACATTGCAAAAATAAACCAGGATAAATGTATCCACTGCGGCCTTTGTTATATTGCCTGCGAAGACACTTCTCATCAATCCATCAATTTGCAATTTGGTAAACCTTACAACACCTACACCATTAAAGAAGCAGAATGTGTAGGCTGCAATTTATGCGAACTCGTTTGTCCCGTTGATGATTGCATTACCATGGAAGAACAGCGTGTAGCACCCGAATATTTAAACTGGGTAGAGTTTCAAAAAAGAGGATTGCCGCTGAATGACCATTGATCAGGTTTATTTCAAAATAAAAATTTTTCCAGGCAGTGTGCCTTAATTTTGGTAAAAATACACACCGCTTTCCAGTTTATACCACTTTCCCTAAGTACCTGTTATCAAATCCTTTTCATTCATTAATTACCGTTTAAAATTTAACGCTTAGTTATATCTTGCAGGTAACAAATTTTTTTTATGATCCGATTAGAATATTTTACCCCTAACGATTTTGAGCAGTTGATAAAGTGGATAGATAACGAAGAGATTTTAATGAACTGGGCCGGCGGTTTATTCAGTTTTCCCTTAAAAACAAAAAGTTTAGAATGGTATATAGAGGGAGTGAATGACCTTAGTAAATCCGAGGCCTTTGTTTACAAAGCCATTGATGACGAAACCGGAAATGTAATCGGCCATATTTCTTTAGGCGGCATCAGCAAAAAAAATAATGCAGGGCGTATAACAAGAGTGTTGGTTGATCCCACCCAACAGGGCAAAGGCTATTGCCGACAAATGGTAACAGCAGTTTTAAAAATTGGTTTTACCAATCTGCACCTGCACCGCATTGCTTTAGGCGTATACGATTTTAATAAAGCCGCTATAAGTTGTTATAAAAAAGCCGGCCTTGTAATTGAAGGCACCAGCCGCGATTGCCTTTTATTTAAAGGCCAGTGGTGGAGTTTAACAGAGATGAGTATTTTAGAAGAAGAGTGGAGAGATAAAGCGGTATAAAAATGCTTTGCATTTTCTTTTTTTTGGGGACAGACATTTGTTTTTCATGGCAGCATCGTTGTGTCATTGCAAATCCCGAGAAAGATTTTGTGTGCTGCCTCGGGACTCACTTGTACTTAATACCATTGGGGAACTTTAAATGTGTTATGCAGGATTTTTAAAGTAAATTAGCGAAGTTGCTTTTAAGTATTAGGTTCTTTACATTTAGGTATTATTAAAACCCTGAGCAACATTTAAAAATCATGGAAATTGAAATTGAAAAGGAGCCTGAGAAACTTAGTTTTCTTAATATACTTATTATTATTTTATCGATTTATGTACTTATAGCGCTAATGCTTGATACTTTCTTTAAGTTGCCTTTAGAAATTTCAAAAATTTTGAACATTGTAGATAATATTATTTGCGGAATTTTCTTGATAGATTTCGCTCAGCGGTTTTATCAGGCAAAAAGTAAACTTAGTTTTATGAAATGGGGATGGATAGACCTAATCTCTTCTATTCCAACTTTTGACTTTATGAGAGTAGGCAG
>JAYURK010000184.1:0-9261 GCA_043756235.1 Ferruginibacter sp.
AAAATTACTTTCAGTTTCTCCCATATTAAAAAACAAAGCCTTTGTACTTACCTGTAAATTTTCGGGAAATAATTTTAATTCTTCCAGTACATCATAAATCCTGTCAACCCCAAAGCTAATGCCCACGCCGGGTATATCGGGCACGCCAAACAAACCTGTTAAATCATCGTACCTGCCACCGCCGCCAATGCTGCCCATTTGTACAATTGCAGGTGCTTTAGCTTCGTAAATAATTCCGGTATAATAATTTAAACCACGTGCCAGTGTAAAATCAACCACTATGTTTTTTCCTGCTGTGTGCTGTAATATTTTTTTAATTTCTTCCAGGCCACGTTTTGTTTCGGGCATTTTGCCCAGCAAATTAGTCAACTGTTCTACTTTTTCTTCGTTGCTGCCACTAATAGCAATATATTTTTCTATCAGTTCAATTTGAAATTCTGTTAATCCTTTTTCCGATAATTCAGCTTTTACTTTGTTTACGCTTACTTTATCTAATTTATCAATAGCGGTGGTAATGGCTACTAATTTGTCAGTAGCATTGCAAGCCCCTGCCAATGCCGATAAAATTTTGCGGCTGTTTATTTTTAATTCATAATCAAATAACCTCAGGCGGTTAAAAACTTCATCATAAATTAATGCAAACTCCACATCGTTCAGTAAAGAAAAACTGCCTACCACATCTGCATCGCATTGTGTAAATTCTCGATAGCGTCCTTTTTGCGGCCGGTCTGCCCTCCATACCGGTTGTATTTGATACCGCCTGAAAGGAAAGGATAATTTTGTATGGTTCATCGCCACATATCTTGCAAAGGGAATGGTAAGGTCGTATTTTAAAGCCCTTTCAGTAACATCAGCATTGCTTTTTCCTTCTAAAACTTTTTCAAATCCTGCCTTTGCTTTTTCAATATTCTTTTCATTGTTAAGGCCGTTGTTTAAAATTTTAAAAATTAATTTATCACCTTCTTCGCCGTACTTACCCATTAAAGTTTCTAAATTTTCCATTGCCGGTGTTTCCAGCGGTTGATATCCATATAATTCAAAAACTGTTTTTATGGTGGATAAGATATAATTTCTTTTACGGATGGTTTCGGCCGAAAAATCCCTGGTGCCTTGTGGTGTGGATGGTTTATTGATCATTTTATAAAGTGATGTAATAAATAGCTGGCATTATTTCAGCTTACTTAAAAATTTTATGGAGTTAAAGTTTATGAATTGTTTTTTTTGTTCAGTTTCAAAAATAGTATCTATTTGCCAACTTGGCGCCGTACAATTTTTTTGCAGGCCTGTTCAATTATTTCAAATGTTTCGTGATAACCTTTTTCGGGGCCGCTCCATGGGTCGGGCACACATTGGTTACTGCCGGGATGCAGTTCGTTAAGCAACAGCGCCGTTTTTTCAATTTTAAATTTATCTTTTGCAATGCGTTTTATATCTGCCATCACATCTTTTGCCATGGCATAAATTTTATCATACTTATCAAAATCTGCTGCAGTAAACTGCCTGCTTTTTTGATGTTGTATATCGAGGCCGTTTTGTAAAGCAGTTTTAATACTTAAGGGATGCGGCGGCTCTCCATTATGATAGCCGTTTGTGCCGGCACTATCAACCTGCCATTGTAATCCGGCTTTATGAGCATGGTGCTGTAAAATGGCTTCGGCCAAAGGGCTGCGGCAAATATTGCCCAGGCATACCATTAAAATTTTCATGGCGCAAAGATAATTGTGGAATGAATAATTTATAATGAATAGTTGATAATTATTATAGCCACATAAAACTACAAACTTTAAACAAATTTATTTTTTATGGAATAAGCAGGCATCCTCATCTCATTACCGGACAAGCGCTTGTTTCAAAATATTTTTTCATCTACCTGCATATGCCGGGTATAAAACTAACAAAATGAAAACAGAATTAATTTTGAAAAGCGATGTATTAGATCTTCTTTTTGAAAACCGCAACAAAGAGTATGGCGCCTATAACCTGCGCAAATTTTATGACAACCGTTTAACGAAATCTGTTGCGGCCATGCTGGGTTTGGCAATTGTATTATCGGCTTTTACTTTTCTTCCTATAAAGAAAGCGGGTGAAATTAAAAAAATGTACGAAACCAGAACGGTCGCACTTCCCCCTGCAGAAAATAAACCTGAGAAAAAAGACCAGGAAAAAATTAAACCCGTTGATAAACCTGTAAATACAAAAAAGAATGTTAGTATAATTGTTATAACAAAAGAAGAAAATAAAGCTGATACAGTACAAACTATAAATGAAAAAGATAAAACAGGAAGTGAAAATATTGTGGTTTCTAATAGTGAAGGTCCGGGTATAATTGAGCCTGCAAAAGGTGGCGGCGGAACCGATAAAGGCGACGTAGTGCTTGCCAAACCGGTTGAAGATATTACCACACCAAGAGATTTTGCAGAAGTAATGCCCACTTATCCCGGCGGCATGGACGCTTTAAGAAAATTTTTACAAAGAAATTTAAATAACCCCGAAGAAATGGAGGAAGGTGAACAGGTGAGTGTACAAATAAAATTTGTGGTAGATTATGATGGTAAATTACAGAGCTTTGTAACTGTAAAAGATGGCGGGGATCAATTTAATAAAGAAGTAATAAGAGTGTTGAAAAAAATGCCCAACTGGGTACCTGGAAAATCTAACGGGCGGAATGTATCGGTTTATTTTACCATACCGGTAAAGTTTATACCTGCCAACTGATAATTCGCCATAAATTTTGTAATTTGCCATCCCGGAATTATTTTAAACTGTAAGGTTACAAACCTTGCAGTTCTTTTTATAAAAAAAATATTTTATGGCATTGGAAGAATTTGAAAAAGAACCAGTAAGCAACAGGGATAAAAACCTTATCCGTATGCGTAGTCTTACCAATTATGTAATGGGTATATTTTTTATTGGGGTAGGCTTTTTTTTCATGTTCCCCAATAAATATTCAGCCGATTTTATTAGCCGTTATGATGCCGACCTAATGAAAGTATTTGCCGTTATATGCTGGATATATGGCGTGTTTAGAATGTTCAGGGGATACAGTAAAAATTATTTTAAAGACCGATGATCAAAAAATTAATAAGCAGCATATTTATAATACCCGGATTTTTTTTATTAAGTACTATTGTTTTTATAACAGCCTGTAATAATAAAGATAATCGTACCCTAACAGATTCTCCCACTGATGGTACGATCCAGATTAGTGTGGACGAATCTTATAAACCCATTATTGAAGAACAGATAAAAGTTTTTGAGGCCTCTTATCCTGGTGCAAAAATTATTGCCCATTATAAAACAGAAGCTGATTGCTTTAAAGATATTTTAAACGATTCGGCTACACGAATGATTATTGCCACACGTGGCTTAGATGAAAGGGAAGAAGATTATTTTAAAAAAAAGTTAGACTTTGTTCCTGTTTGGGGCACTGTGGCATCGGATGCAATTGTAGTTGTGGTAAATAGTAAAAGTAACGATACTTTATTTACACCCGAAAGATTAAAACAACAATTAACCGGGGCAGTAAAAAAAAATCAATCCTTTATTTTTGATGGCCTTAATGCTACCAGCATTGTGCGTTTTGCCATCGACAGCATTTTACGCGGCAGCACTTTCGACAGCACCATAGTGAAAGCAGTAAAAAGCAGCAGCGAAGTTTTAGAGTATGTAGCTGCCAACGAAAATGCGGTGGGCTTTGTGGGCATTAGCTGGATCGGTAACCCGGAAGATACAGCACAGGTGCGGATGTTAAAAAAAGTAAAAATGGCTTATATCAAAAATGTTAAGTTTCCGGATTCTCCGTATGTAAAACCAACACAGCTCGGCATCTTAAGCAAAAGATATCCTTTGGTACGTGGTTTGTATTATATCGTAAAAGAAAAAAATGCAGGACTTGGCACAGGGTTTTCAAGCTTCTTAAAAAATGAAAGAGGGCAATTGATTTTTAGAAGAGCCTATTTAGGACACCGGATGAGTTTTATGATAAGAAAGGTACAGATAAACGAAAAATTATAAAAAGTTTATTGTTTTTTTTTATATCGGTATCTATAAAATTAATAACATTGTAAAAGCATTAAACAGCATAAAAACATGAACAAGATTAAAGCGGCGGTTTTATTTTTAACCACTATGTTGGTTGCAAATTTCCTTCATGCACAAAGTGTAGAGGATGGTAAGAAATTTTTGTACTACGAAAAATACAAAAGTGCAAAAGCAGTATTTGAAAAATTAGTTGCGGCTAACCCTAATAATGTTGATGCGGCCTACTGGCTGGGGCAAACATTAATTGGCCTTAATAAAGATGAAGATATTGCGGGTGCAAAAGAACTGTACCGTAAAACTTTGGAAGCCAACAGCAATAGTGCTTTGCTTACCGCAGGTATGGGACATATAGAATTGCTGGAAGGCAAAACGCAAGATGCCCGTAACCGTTTTGAAACTGCTGTGTCTTTAAGCCAGGGAAAAAATGTGGCTGTGTTAAACGCCATAGGTTTGGCCAACGGTGATTTTGACAGTAAAAACGGTGATGCTGCCTATGCCATTGAAAAATTAAAACTGGCTACCACTTTAAAAGGTTTTAAAGATCCTGAAACATGGGCTTTATTAGGTGATGCTTACCGCAAATTTGCTGATGGCGGCAGCGCCCAAAGAGCTTACGAAGCGGCATTAGCCATCAACCCAAATTATGCAAGGGCTAAATACCGTATTGGTAAAATTTACCAAACACAGGGCCCCACTCAAAAAGATATTTACATGAAATATTTTAATGATGCCATTGCTTTGGATGCTAACTACACACCTGTTTACAACAATCTTTTTAATTTGTATTATTATATAGATGTAAATAGGGCCAGCGAGTATTTGGATAAATATTTAACGGCCATGGGAGATGACGAACCAAAGTCTTGTTTTTACAGGGCAACCATAAAATATGCACAGGGTTTAAATCAGGAAGCTATTACAAAAGCAGATGAATGTATTGCTGCTGCAGGCGCCGCTTCTTACTCAAAATTATATGGAGTAAAAGGTTATGCTTACGATAAACTGGGCGACTCTGTAAAAGCAAAAGAAGGTTTTGATATGTTTTTTAAAACAGCAAAGCCTGCCGATATTGGCCCAACAGATATCATTACCTATTCAAACATTTTATTGAAATTTCCGGGTAACGAAGCAATGGCAGGCAGCCTGATTGAAAAAGGTATCGCTTTAGATACTTCCGAAGCTGGTAAAGTGGCGTTGATGAAAGTAATGGCCAGCAGGTACGAAACTCAAAAAATGTACCTGGATGCGGCTACATGGTATAAAAAAATATTAGACACTAAAAAAGCACCAACTAAAACTGATATTTTTAATGCGTCTATTAACTTTAGCCGCGGTGGAAATTATCAAACAGCAATTGATGGCTGGAATGGTTATACCACAAAATATCCCGGCGAAACTTATGGTTATTATATGACGGCTTTATCTCAGGAAAAAATGGATACTACCATGGCCATGGGGCTGGCTTCACCCAGTTATCAAAAAGTGATTGATTTGGGAGAGGCGCAATGGGCAACTGATTCAGCTAAAGTAAAAACCCATTTATTAAATGCCTACAAATATTTTATACAGTACACTTACAATGTAAAAAAAGATAAAAAAGCAGCATCCGATTTTGCAGCCAGGTACTTAGTAAAAGAACCGGCAGATGCAGAAATGATTGCTTTAAAAAAACAATTTGATGCGCCAACAAGAACAGTACCGGCAACAAAACCTAAACCTGGCGTAAAACCAGCTACTGGAAATAAAACAGGCGGTGCAGCAAAAACACCCGTTGTAAAAAAAAAGTAAAAACTAAAAATTAAAAAAATATAAAACCCCGTTATTAAAAAGTAACGGGGTTTTTTGTGCTTTATAATGTTGATTATTGATTGGGCTGCCTTATTTTTGCGGTAATTTTATAATAAAATATCCGGATGCAATTTTTTTTCCTCCAGTTAGCCAATACAAATAATGCCTATAATTATTTACCTATTGCATTGCAACTCATTTTTGCTGCAGGTTTAATTATCACTATAATGGTGCTCAGCAATTACCTTGGGCCTAAAAGAGTAACCTCCGATAAACTTCAAAATTTTGAAAGCGGTATAGCCATAAAAGGCAATGCCCGCCAGCCAATGGCCATAAAATATTTTTTGGTAGCCATTTTGTTTGTGTTGTTTGATGTAGAAGTAATTTTCTTTTATCCCTATGCAGTAAATTTTAAAGTTTTGGGTAAAGAGGGATTTATTGCTGTGGCTATGTTTGTAGGTTTTTTTGTAACCGGTTTTATTTATATCGTAAAAAAGGGAGCGCTGGATTGGGAGGATTAATAATAGACAATTAGCAAAAGGCAATTTGCAAATTGTCTATTGCCGATTGCCAATTTTTTTTGAAACTATTTAATCAAATGAAACTATGTCACGTCCGGTACAATATAATAATCACGTAAAATTCGAAGGTATTCCGGAAGGATACATGGGAGAGGGTTTTATGGCCACTAATTTTGAAAAAGTGGTAAGCCTTGCCCGTAAAAATTCTATTTGGCCTTTACCTTTTGCTACTTCATGTTGCGGTATAGAATTTATGGCCACCATGGCCAGCCATTACGATTTGGCCAGGTTTGGAAGTGAAAGGGTAGGGTTTTCTCCACGCCAGTGCGACCTGCTGATGGTAATGGGAACCATTGCAAAAAAGATGGCCCCGGTGGTAAAGCAAGTGTATTTGCAAATGGCAGAGCCACGCTGGGTTTTAGCCATGGGCGCCTGCGCCTGCAGCGGTGGTATTTTTGATAGTTATTCTGTTTTGCAGGGTATCGATCAAATTATTCCTGTAGATGTGTATATACCAGGTTGCCCGCCAAGGCCCGAAGCAGTATTAGATGGCTTTATGAAAATTCAGGACTTGGTAAATGCAGAAGGATTGAGAAGAAGGCACAGTGATCAGTATAAAGAATTGCTTACAGGATACGGAATACAGTAGGATTTGTGATTTTAGATTGTAGATTTCAGATTTACTGCAATCGCACAAACTAAAATAACAAAAGTAGTATAAGATTTTTGGTTTAATAAAATCTAAAATCGGCAATCTAAAATCTAAAATTAGAAATGGCTTTAACCAACGATATAATTAAACAAAAGCTTACCGATAAATTCGGCGACCAGTTAACCGATTGGCAGGAGCCTTACGGCATGCTTACATTTACTGCACCCAAAGATCTTAACATTAAAGTATTGCAGTTTTTGTATGATGATACGGAACTGGCTTTTCAATTTTTAACCGATTTGCAGGCGGTACACTATCCAAACCGCAAAGGTGAAGAATTGGCGGTGGTTTATCATTTACATAACCTTGCAGCTAATATAAGATTGCGCTTTAAAATATTTGCCGACATTGCAAAACCTGATGTATATACCGCCACCGCTTTATACAGTGCAGCAAATGTAATGGAAAGAGAAACCTATGATTTTTATGGGGTGAATTTTATTGGTCATCCTAATTTAATAAGAATTTTAAATGTAGAGGAGATGGATTATTTTCCAATGCGTAAAGAATTTCCGTTGGAAGAACAGACGAGGATTGATAAAGATGATGAAATGTTTGGGAGGTAAGAGTAGCCCCTCCGCTCCGCCGTGGCGGAGAACTTTGGAGAATGAAAGTTTAAGACTCTTTTATAAAATTTGAAAAGTGAAACTTTGTAGCGACTTGGAAAAGTATATTGGTAGAAAATAAAAATAATCTTACATAAGGGACGAAAGTTTTTTGCAAAACATAATCAAAGCTCAATAAACAAATAAAGTTGAAGAGTGCGACGCCAATGAAAATGAGTAAAGGATAAATGATGGTAACAAAAATTTAATAACAAAACATAATCAAAGTCCCTCCTGAGCTAAGTCGAAGGGAGGGGATTTAGGGGTTTCATGACAGACACATCACACATACTATTACCTGAAGGCTCCATAGAAAAGCAAACCACAACGCTTAACCTGGGCCCAACGCATCCTGCAACGCATGGTGTGTTTCAAAATATTTTGGAGCTGGATGGCGAACGCATTATGAAATCTACTTCCACGGTAGGTTACATACACCGTGCGTTTGAAAAAATTGCAGAGCGCAGGCCGCTGTATCAAATAACGCCGCTTACCGACAGGTTGAATTACTGTTCATCTCCCATCAACAATATGGGCTGGCATATTACCTGCGAAAAATTATTAGGCTTAACGCTGCCCAAAAGAGTAGATTATTTACGGGTGATAATTATGGAGCTGGCCCGTATCAGCGATCATTTAATTTGTAATTCTATTGTGGGTGTGGATAGCGGTGCATATTCCGGATTTTTATACCTCATGCAGTTTCGTGAATTGATCTATGAAATTTATGAAGAAATTTGTGGCTCACGCCTAACTACTACCATTGGCCGCATTGGCGGGTTTGAAAGAAATTTTAATGCAACCGCTTTTGAAAAATTAGAAAAATTTTTAAAAGAATATCCAAAGCAACTTAAAGAATTTGAAAACCTGTTTACCCGTAACAGGATATTTATGGACAGGACAATTGGTTGTGGTCCTATTGCGGCAGACAGGGCATTGAACTATGGATTTACCGGACCCAATTTACGTGCCGCCGGTGTAGATTATGATGTTCGGGTACACACGCCTTATAGCAGCTACCAGGATTTTGATTTTATTATTCCTGTTGGTAAAACGGGGGATTGCTACGATCGTTTTTTAGTGCGTAACGAAGAAATGTGGCAAAGCCTGAGTATTATTGAACAGGCTTACCAAAAAGTGCAGGAATTTAAAGGAACGGATGCAGATGTTTATCATGCAGATGCACCATATTATTATTTGCCTGAAAAGAAAGATGTTTACACAAAAATGGAAGCACTTATTTACCATTTTAAAATAGTAATGGGCGAAACGGAAATGCCTGTAGGTGAAGTTTATTCATCTGTTGAAGGTGGCAATGGTGAACTTGGTTTTTATTTAATTAGTGATGGTGGAAGAACGCCGTACAGATTGCATTTTCGCAGACCATGTTTTATTTATTACCAGGCTTTTGAAGAGTTGGTGAAAGGCGGAATGCTGAGTGATGCAGTGATAACGATGAGTAGTTTGAATTTGATTGCAGGGGAGATGGATGCGTAACCCCCTCCGCCCCCTGAAGGGGGAACCTGAGGCTTAGAATTGTTACAGAATAAATTAATGGAGTTTTGAATTATGAATATTGAGTTTTCAAAAGAAA
>JAYURK010000185.1:0-3280 GCA_043756235.1 Ferruginibacter sp.
CAGGTTTTAAATAGCTGGGGTGCAAATTGGGGCGATAAAGGAACCATCTGGATAAAGTATAATGATTTTGTAGGCTGGTGCAATTATGCCATACAAACATTTGCCAGTCCTTATACAAAAGTACCTGATGAGAGAAAGGAAGAACCTAAGCCAACGCCTGTTCCGCCTGCACCGCCGGTGCCAGAGCCAAAACCAGTGCCAGCACCCGATCCAAAGCCAACACCAAAGCCTGAGCCTAAGCCAACGCCGGCACCGGTTCCCGATCCTAAACCTACGCCTGTACCTGTTCCAGATCCCAAGCCTACACCAGCACCAGTTGTAGTTAGTAGTTTAAGTGGCAGTATCGAATTTAAATTAAACAGCGGAACAGATATGCCTGTTAACAGAATCAGCAGCAGAAACCTGGTTGTGGAGGAAGAAAAAGCGGCCAAAGAAGATCTGGTTGCATATACCATGATGGAAAGCTATACCAGCGGTACAAAATTCCGTTTTTATATGAACATTGATAAGGAAGCATACATCTATGCATTTGCAACGGATCTTACCGGAAAAATAAACAGGATTCTTCCCTTTGATGATATGACCAGTACACATGTTGGTGCAAACACAGTGGTAGCTTTCCCAAGCGATACCAAAATAATTAAGATGGATGAAAATAAAGGCATTGATTATTTATTGATCCTCTACTCAAAAGAAAAATTAAATATGGATGAGATGATCAATGTTATGGGAAATAAACAAGGTGGCTTATCATCAAAAATTATGGCGGCATTGGGTAATAAATTAATTAAGAAAGAAGATATTAATTATACCGGTACACAGGTTGGTTTTGAAGTAAAAGCAAATGCAGCGGGTACCGTAGTGCCATTGATGGTAGAGATTAAGCACAATTAATTCGAATTTTATCATTTTTATAAATGGCAGCTGATATAATCATGGTTTTAAAATTAAAAATAAAAAGTTGCAAACTCTTTTTTTTAGCAGTTGCAGTATTATCTACTCTGTTTACGCTGGCGCAGGATAGAGTGCCTGAAATAGTTATACCAATTGAACCTTTTAATTTTGTAGCTGCGGTTGCAACTTCGCCAAATAGTAACATGTTGGCCGTGGCAAGCAACACTGTTGCTAATACAAAAGCTTTAATTACCATTTTTGATAGTAAAGAAGGCAAAATAACCAATCGGCTTAATCTTGATAAACCTGTTAAATCTGTACAGTATTCTCCTGATGGTAAACAGTTGGTAGTTGGCTATTTGGGAGGTGGCAGAGATATTTGGAATGTAGCAAATCTTGAAAAACAAAGCATATCTTTTGCTAAAAAAATATCTGAAGCATTCGCCATTTCACCTGATAGTAAAATAATGGTAAGCTGTAACAATGATGCAGATTCACCAGAATTATTATTGCAATCATTTCCATCGGGCAAAAAATTAAAGAGCATAAAAATTCCTGTGCTTGCACAATCATTTGCATTTGATGCTAATGCAAAATCAGTATATGCAGGATTAAAAACCGGCGATGTAACATTTAAAATAGATATTGAAACCGGCAAAACATTACAAACATTTTTGCACAAAGAACCCGATGATGAAAAAAATGAGATAAGTATTCAGAAAATATTACTGGTTAAAAATGACCAGATTTTGGTAACAGGTGATGATAAAGGAAACCTAAGATTCTGGAACACGAATACAGGATTTGAGATTTGGGATGATTATTATGGCTCACCTTTCGCTGAAATTATAACAACGCCAGATAAAACGCAAATAATAATCAGTACAGGAAACGAAAAACTTGATGATTATCACATTCGCTTTATTGACATTGATTCAAAAAAATCAACAAAAACACTTCAGACCGGTACAACTTTTTCACTTACAGGATTGGCGATAACCAATAATGGTAATTTTTTATTTGGAACCGGATACGACAGGCGCTTAAAACTATGGGATGTAAGTGGCGATGTGGGTTGGGGTAACCCACTTGCACAAATAGTTTTTTTAGATAACACTGACTGGTTGGCTTTAGATGAATACGGCCGTTTTGAAGGTACTGATGCAACAGTAAAAAAAATATACTTCGAAAAATGGTCTTTCAAAATACCACTCGAAGCTCTTTACGAAAATTTTCAAACACCAAAACTTTTATCACGCCTGATTGCAGGCGAAAAATTTGAATTTATTTTAGCCGATATAGGAAAATTAAAAAAGCCACCAGCTGTTAAGATATCAGTTACTGAAGACCAACGTAATTTATCGGTTGAAGATGATATTGTATTGTACAGCGCAACTAAAGAACAGGTAAATATAAAAGTACAGGCCGATTGCCCCAATGATGGTGTTACAGAAATACGCTTATTTCAAAATGGTAAGTTGGTTGAAACCACCCGCAACCTTACGGTAGAAGATGAAAAGGCTTCCGAAAAATCATCTGTTAAAACATTTGCAGTAACATTATTGCCCGGCGAAAACCGGTTTAAAGCAATTGCCTTTAATACTGAAAGAACAGAAAGTAAACCAGCCGAACTGATTGTAAGTTATACTGCGCTTACAATTGATGAGCCTGCAAAAGCAGCTACCACACTGCATTTAATAGTAGTGGGCATTAACACGTATAAAAACCCGAAGTACAATTTAAATTATGCGGTGGCAGATGCAACATCGTTTGCCGAAGCTATCAGCAGAGGAAGTAAAGATTTATTTACAACAACAAACACCATCTTTTTAAAAGATGCTGATGCTACTAAAGAAGGAATGACGGCGGCTCTTGAAAAAATAAAAGCAGCAGCAAAACCACAGGATCTGTTTATATTTTATTATGCCGGGCATGGTGTAATAAATGATAACAATAAGTTTTTTCTGGTGCCTTACGATGTTACACAACTGTATGGTAATGATGAAGCACTTGCACAAAAAGGTTTTAGTTCTACAGATCTGCAACAAATGAGTAAAAACATAAAAGCACAAAAGCAATTATTTATTTTAGATGCCTGCCAAAGTGCCGGTGCTTTAAATGAAATGGTAAGCTCCAGAGGTGTGGCCGAAGAAAAAGCCATTGCACAACTGGCAAGGGCAACGGGTACACATTGGCTTACAGCCAGCAGCAGCCAACAGTTTGCATCTGAGTTTTCGCAATTGGGGCATGGGTCATTTACTTACTGTTTGTTACAGGCTTTTAAAGGCGAGGCAAACCCCGGCGATAAAAAACTTACTGTAAAAATGCTGGATGCTTACCTGCAGATAAAAGTGCCGGAGATAACACAAAAATATAAAGGCACAGC
>JAYURK010000186.1:0-9228 GCA_043756235.1 Ferruginibacter sp.
ACAAAAGTTTGCAGGGCCAGTTTAATATCATCAATAGAAATATTGCGCCAGAAATAAGTTGATAAAACTGCGGGCAGGCAGTTCATAATATTATGTGTGGCTTTGCCGCCATAAGTAACGGGCACTTCTGCAACTTTTACCACACGAATTTTCCAGGTGCCCTTCATTACAGTAATATACCCATTCTCAAACACTGCCGCATAGCCGCCTTTTTTGCAATGCTCAATAATGCGTTTGTTATTTTCATCCATGCTGAACAAAGCAATATTGCAACTCAGTCCGCTTTTCATAGCGTACACCAAATCATCATCCGCATTTAATATTGCGTAGCCATGTTTAAAAACAGTTTCGGGCACCACCGCTTTAACCTTTGCCATTTGTTCCATCGAATCAATACCACCCAATCCAATATGATCGGCGCTTATGTTGGTAACAACCGCCACATCGCAATTTTGAAAGGCCAATCCACTTTTTAAAATGCCACCTCTTGCACATTCCAAAACTGCAAAATCTACCGTAGGGTCTTTTAAAACAAAAGTAGAAGATACGGGTCCGGTGCAATCACCCTTCATCATCATCTGGTTTTGAATGTACACGCCATCGCTGGTGGTGTAACCCACTTTATAACCAGCCGTTTTTGCAATATGTGCTGTTAAACGTGTAGTTGTAGTTTTACCATTTGTACCGGTTATAGCAATGATAGGAATATTACCTGCGCTGCCTTTAGGGAAAAGCATATCCACCACAGGTTCTGCAACATTACGTGCTAAACCAACTGATGGTTCAATATGCATACGAAAGCCCGGTGCTGCATTTACTTCCAAAATACAACCGCCATTTTCTGTTACGGGTGTACGCAGATCGGTAGCCATAATATCAATGCCGCATATATCCAGGCCAATAATTTTTGCAATGCGTTCGCACATAAAAACATTTGCCGGGTGTACTTCATCGGTAACATCTGTTGAGGTACCGCCTGTTGAAAGATTTGCTGTTGGCTTCAATAACACTAATTCATCTTTTGCAGGAACAGTTTCTAAAGTGTAATTTTTTTCGTCCAGCATTTTTTGTGTAAACTGGTCAATGGTAATTTGCGTTAAAACTTTTTCGTGCCCGTAACCGCGGCGTGGATCTTTATTAGTTTCGTCAATTAAATATTGAATGGTGTTTTTGCCATCACCCACAACACTGGCCGGTGTACGCAATGCCGCACAAATAAATTTATAGTCAATCACTAAAATCCTGAAATCAAAACCGGTAATATATTTTTCAACAATCACACTGCGGCCATAAAGTTTTGCTGCTTCAAAAGCTTTGAGTGCCATTTCCCAATCAGTAATATTTGTAGTGTTGCCCTTACCATGGTTGCCATCAATAGGTTTTATTACACAGGGATATCCAATATTTTCAATAGCATCCCTCAATCCTTCTTCGGTACGTACCACATCGCCTTTTGGTACCGGAATTTCTGCAGCGCCCAGTAAATTTTTTGTTTCTTCTTTATCGCAGGCAATATCTACGGCTATGTTGCCTGTGGTGCTGGCAATGGTAGCCCGTATTCTTTTTTGATGAATACCATAACCCAATTGCACCAAACTATGTTTATTGAGCCGTATAAAAGGGATGCCTCTTTTTGCTGCTTCATCCACAATACATCCGGTGCTTGGGCCCAGCCTTGTATCTTCTCTAATCTCCCTCATCTGCATAATATCTTCGGCCAAATCATATTCGGTATCATCAATTAATGCCTGTGTAACTCTCACTGCGGCTTTGGCGGCGTATACACCTGCATCTTCTTCCATATAACTAAAGCATACATAATATTCGCCATCCTTTCCCGTGCCACGGGTGCGGCCAAATCCGGTATCCATACCGGCAAGTGTTTGCATTTCTAAAGCAATATGTTCAATCACGTGGCCCATCCAGGTGCCTTCATCCACCCGTTCAAAAAAACCACCACGGGTACCCACGCTGCAGCGGTGCTCTATCATGGTAGGAAACATTTTTTCCAATCTTTCCCTGAAGCCACCAATCACATTTGTGGGGCGCTCTTCCATTTCTTCCAGGTCCAGTTTCATTTGGATGAGTTTAGTGCGGCGTACGCTCCAGTAATTTGGGCCCTTTAAAATTTTAATTTCAACAATTTTCATAAATGCAGGTTTTTGGTTCTGTGGTTTATTTTTTTTAGCCGGGCTAAATTTCTTTTTTCAACTTCAGTGGCGTCGCACTCTTGTGCTACATAATTTTATTCAGCTTTTATCTAAGCGTATTTTTTTAACGCTGAGAAAAAGAGAAAAGGAGATTTCGCTGAGAAAGCCCTGCAAAGTTTTGTTGCTGCTTTTCTTAGCATTAAAAAGCAATCGCCTGCTATCTTGAAAGAAAAAAATCTCGAAATATTTTCATCTCCTCTAACTCAAACTCAATATATTTTTCAAAAAGTGTATCACCCACATTTGTTAGCAATGCGGCTATGCCTACATCAATTAATCTTAGTCCCATGGGGGTTAGCAAAATATTATCAAAGCGTTCGCCTGAAATATTTGAAGGCCTTTGCAGATCCCGGTGAACAAATCCTGCTTTGTGCAATTGCTTAAGTTCATCTTCAAAAACATCCATCCATAATTCTCTTTTTTCAATTTCGTAACTTCTGTAATCAACCGGGTAAATTCTTTCCATCACCAGCATATCCCACTTATTTTTGGTGTCGTAATCTAATCGTATAAAAGTTGAAACTAAAGAATTGATATTGTTTGCAAATTTCATTTTTTCCGCTTCCGAACCAATATCACTCCTGGTGTCGTCAGTAAAAATTTTAGCTACTTCAGTTTCTGATAAAGCAATTACGGCATTATTGGCACCATACGACAATTCTTTTGGATAACGCTTCTGCATATTGCTAAGTTAAATGAAAAATGTAAAGCGCAAATATTTTTCACCAATATCGCTATCAGGGTTTAAAAGATTTGCATGTTAATTTATTGTAGAAAATTCTTTAATTTAGTAAAATGCCAAACCGCCGTAATTTTCTCCATAAAATAAGTTTTTTATCTGCCTCAGCTGTTACAGCAAATATTTTTCAACCGGCATGGAGCCGCAATTTAAATGCGGCCATAAAAAATGTGGAGCATGTAAATCCGGCTGATCTGGCAAGTGATGATGAGTTTTGGCATTATGTTCAACAATCTTATACCGTTGCTGCAAATTTTATCAACTTAAATAATGGAGGCGTATCGCCGGCACCAAAAGTGGTGGCCGATGCTATGAAAAGATATTATGACATCAGCAACGAAGCTCCCAGTTATTTTATGTGGCGGGTTATTGACCAGGGAAGAGAACCTTTAAGAAAAAATTTAGCACAGCTTGCCGGTTGCGATGCAGAAGAAATTGCCCTGCACCGCAACGCCAGCGAGGCATTGGAGACCATAATTTTTGGGGTTGATTTAAAAGCAGGCGATGAAGTTGTGCTGGCAAAACAAGATTATCCTAACATGATTGGTGCATGGAAACAAAGAGAAAAAAGAGAAGGCATAAAGTTGGTTTGGGTAAACCTGGATTTACCCAGTGAGGATGAAAATTATTTAGTAAAACAGTATACCGATGCCTTTACCTCAAAAACTAAAGTGGTGCAAATTACGCACATGATAAACTGGATTGGTCAAAAAATGCCAGTGAAAAAAATTGCAGATGCTGCTAAGAAAAAAAACATTGAGGTGCTGGTGGATGGTGCTCACACTTTTGCACAGTTTGAATTTAAAATACCAGATTTAAACTGCGATTATTTTGGTACCAGCCTGCACAAATGGCTTGGTGCCCCCATTGGCACCGGCATGTTATATGTACGTAGAGAAAAAATAAAAAACATTTGGCCCCTGTTTGGTGCCGGCGAAAAGGAAGAAAATAACATTAGAAAGTTTGAACATTTAGGTACCCGCCCTTTTTATATTGAGGAAGCTATCGACAAAGCCATCGATTTTTATGATATGATTGGCGCCAAAAGAAAAGAAGAACGGCTGCATTATTTAAAAAATTACTGGATGCAAAAAGTTAAAGACATTCCTAAAGTAAAATTGCTCACTTCTTTTAAAAAAGAATTTGGTTGCGCCATTGGAATGGTTAGTGTGGCTGGTAAAACGGCAACCGAGCTGGATAATTACTTGTGGACAAATTATAAAATTCATGCTGTGGGGATTAACTGGGAAAATATTCATGGCCTGCGGGTTACCCCAAATGTTTACACCACCACCAAAAATTTAGACCGCCTTGCTGAGGGTATAGAAAAGTTTGCAAAAGGTTAATTGTATGTAATCAACATCAGTTAATAACTATAACATCTTCTTAAAACACGATTTGCCTTATTTTTGCGTTAATATCAAAAAGGATTAAATGCAATATGCCAAAGGAAAATTAATAGCCATAGGTGGAGCAGAAGATAAAGGCGCTGAAATAGACAAAGATGATTATAACCGCAATAACCTCAATTTTTTTGAATTAGGTATACTTCGCCGCATTGTGGAGGAAGCCGGCGGCCCCCTGAGCCGTATAGAAGTGATTACTACCGCAAGCATGATTCCCTTTGAAGTGGGCGATAATTACCTTAATGCTTTTGGCCGTATTGGTTGTACCAATATAGGTTTAATGCACATCCGCAACCGGCCCGATACGGCCAACCCCGATTATATACAACGTGTAAAAGACTGTGATGCTGTTTTATTCAGTGGCGGTAATCAACTGCGGCTAAGCGTAACAGATGGTGGCACCGAATTTTTATCCATCATTAAGCGCCGCTACCTGGAAGAAGATTTTGTGGTTGCCGGTACCTCTGCCGGTGCTATGGCCATGAGTAAGACAATGATTTACGAGGGCAATGCAGCAAAAGCACATCTTAAAGGAGAAGTAAAAATGACCACTGGTTTAGGTTTTATTGATTCGGTAATCATAGATTCGCATTTTGAAAAACGGGGCCGGTTTGGCAGGCTGGCACAGGCGGTGGCCTGTAACCCAAGTGCTATTGGTATTGGTTTGGGCGAAGATACCGGCATGCTGATAACCGAAGGCAATAAAATGGAAGCCATAGGAAGCGGTTGCGTAATAATTATAGATGGTCACGATGTTAGCTACAGTAATATTGCCGATATACCTGATGGCAATCCTTTTAGCATAGAAAATTTAAAAGTGCATGTTTGCGAAAAAGGAAATGGATATCTTGTAAAAGAAAGAAAATTTATACCAGAGGTGGTGTACCTGGAAGCTCCTGCTTCCAGTGTCTAATTTCAAAAAGCTTGTTTAATTACTGCATTATTGCTACTTTCATTGTTTTAACAAAAAAGCTGGAAGCTGGAGCTTCCAGGTACAAATGCAAAAACCTTTTTACCGGCAGAAGCTTCCGCATATACAATCTGCAAATGCTGTTTATTTTGTTACCTACAGGTTGTATGGTTCTATTCCAATTTCTGTAATTCAACAAATTCAATTACAACAAGATCAAACCTTAAAAAAATTATTAAAGGATAATCAATTTACTACTGCAAACCAATACATACAGCAGAAAAAAACATTTGCACAGTATGATTCTTTTTTAGATCATAATTTAAATGAACCTTACTGGTTACAACAAACTGAAATAGCTCAATTAGTTTACGATTCTCTCTTGCATCTTAGTACAACTGAAATTGAATTGTATTGCTTTACTGTAATGAGCAATCATGTACATGCTTTATTTTCGATAAATAATAATGATACTGATTTGTATAAAATCATGCAATCGCATAAAAGCTTTACTGCTAAAAAAGCAAATATTATTTTGCTGAGAGAAGGGGCTTTCTGGGAGCCGGAATCTTACGATCATATTGTTAGAGCCGGTGAATTTGATAAAATTGTAAATTACATTTTACAAAATGCTGTAAAGGCAGGTTTTGCAAAAAAATGGCAAGACTGGAAATGGACTTATTTAGCTATGTAGTTTGGAAGCTCCAGCTTCCAAATATAAATAACGGCTGGAAGCTGGAGCTTCCAGGTACAAAAGCACAATATTTAAAATGAAAAATGTTCTACTTATTTTAATGGCATTATGTATTACCTCATTTATGCCCCTCAAAAAACAACGCATTATTTTCTTTGGCGATTCCATTACCCAGGCAGGTGTAAACCCCGGCGGATACATTAGGCGTATCGACAGTATGAGTAATAGCGCAGGCTTAAAAGAAAATTACGAATTTATTGGTGCAGGTGTTGGCGGTAATAAAATTTACGATTTGTATTTACGTATGGAAGATGATGTGCTGGCCAAAAATCCGGATGTAGTTTTTATTTATGTTGGCGTAAATGATGTGTGGCATAAAGCTACTTCGGGTACCGGCACCGATGCTGATAAGTTTGAAAAATTTTATGCAGCTGTGATAAAAAAATTAAAGGATAAAAATATAAAAGTGGTGTTGTGTACGCCTGCGGCCATAGGAGAGAAGACCGATTTTAGCAACAGTCAGGATGGCGATTTAAATGAATACAGCAAAATCATCCGCAATTTGGCAACCAAAAATAATTTGCAATTAATTGATTTAAGAAAATCATTTTTGGATTACAACCTTAAAAATAATCCTGAAAATAAAGATCGGGGTATTCTTACAACTGACAGGGTGCATTTAAATGCAAAAGGTAACCAACTGGTTGCTGATGAGATGTGGAAAATTATAAAAAGTATTTAACCGGTTCGGGTATTGGAGCTTGCAACGGTGGTAAACCGCATCTTTATTTTTAAGAAACGTTTTTCAAAATATTCATAACTGAGCCAGGCCAAAACAATAGTAATACCTGTAACAAAAATATATACCGCTGCATATTTTATTATCCCAGGCAAATGCAAATCTTTAAGCAGCATAGCCGAAAAAAATATTACCAGCGGATGAAGAACATACATGCCGTATGAAATTTTTCCTAAAAAATCGCATAATTTCAAATCAAGGTTAACCAGCCGGTTGGTTACAGTAATTTGCCCAATGATAAGCGTTACCGTTACTGCGCTTACAATTTCATCGTCGATGATTGAAGCAATATGAAAAATATTTAAAAGCAGCAGTACTACCACAAACCATGCTATGGCCTGCGCCAGTTTTGAAGAGAAAATTTTTATAAATAATGGCTGCCGGTTAAAATAAAAAATAGCACCAAGGCTGCCAATAAGCATACAGTCGAAACGAATTACCGTAAATGCTGCAGCTGCAACTGAGTGCATAAAAAAAACATGAAAGAAAAGTTTTAGCCCAACAAACAAAACTATAAATGCCAGTACAAAAAAAGTTAATCGGGTTTTAATTTTTTTAACCACCCAGGGCCAAAACAAATAATATTGTTCCTCCACGCCCAGCGACCAGTAATGGCGTAAAAAAGGCAAAGTTACTTCTGCCACATGCGGAATGTTTTCTAAAATAAAAGGTACGTTGGCTGCAAAAAAAATGTAGGTGAGCAAAATGCCACCGTCAAACCGGAAGCCGAAATAAAAAATAATTACTAATACCGCAGCCAGGTACAAATAATACAAAGGCCATATCCTCAGTATTCTTCTAAAGTAAAAATTTTTAATATTGATCTCCTGTTGTTTTTTTTCGGCCAGCAATAAATACGTAATTAAAAAACCACTGAGCGAAAAAAAAATGGTAACGCCATAACCCGCCATGGCAAAGCCTTTTGGCGATCCATCGGCAAGGGTACCAAATATGTAAGGGCTTAAATTAAATTGTCCAAAATCACGGGTAAGATGAAAGATTACAACTGATAAAGCAGCCAATGCCCTTAACCCATTTAACCCGGGAAAGTAAATTGGTTTGCTGTTGCTCATTAAAATAATTTAGTGTTATTGCGGGGGTTGATGAATAAAATAAACGTTGGTACAATGTTTTAATTGCAAATAATTAAATAATAATTCTTTTTTCCTTTTTGTATTAGCAAATATTGATTGTGCAGCAGCATAGTGTTTTCAATTTTTAATTCAGTGCTTTCCACTTTTTTTCTGTTGATGCTTAGGCCTCCATTTTGTATCATTTTCCTGGCTTCGCCTTTGCTGGAAAAAATATTGGTATCCACCAAAAAATCAATCATTGTAACACCTGCTTTTATTTTAGCTGCAGCAAAATTATTTTTAACTATGCCTTCCATATTATTCAAATCAGCTTCACTTAAATCATCAACGGCAGCTGCAGTATTGGTAAATAATTTTTCTGTAGTAATAATGGCTTTATCATATTCATTGCGGCCGTGTACAAACACAGTAATTTCTTCGGCTAATTTTTTTTGAAGCAGCCTTTTACCTGCATCTTTTTTATGCTCCGCAAGTAAATCAGCGATAGTTGCTTTATCTAAAAAAGTAAAAATTTTAATCCAGCCTTCTGCATCAATATCATTTGCATTTAACCAAAACTGGTAAAATTGGTAGGGCGTAGTTTTATTAGCATCTAACCAAATATTTCCTTTTTCTGTTTTACCAAATTTACCACCATCGGCTTTTTTTATCAACGGGCAGGTAAATGCAAATGCTTCGCCGCCTTCTTTTCTTCTTATTATTTCGGTACCGGTTACAATATTGCCCCATTGGTCGCTGCCACCCATTTGCAGCTTGCAGTTTTTATTTTTGTACAACCAGTAAAAATCGTAGCCCTGTACCAGCTGATAAGTAAACTCGGTAAAGCTCATGCCATTTTCTCCTTCCAGCCTTTTTTTTACACTGTCTTTTGCCATCATGTAGTTAACGGTAATATGTTTGCCCACATCTCTTATAAAATTTAAAAAAGAAAAATCTTTAAACCAATCGTAGTTGTTGGCCATTTCGGCGGCATTGGGTTTGGTGGTATCAAAATCTAAAAATTTTTCCAACTGTGCTTTAACGCAGGCTACATTGTGGTTTAAAAGATCTTCGCTTAATAAATTCCGTTCTTCACTTTTTCCGCTGGGGTCGCCAACCATTCCTGTGGCACCTCCAACAAGTGCCACGGGTTTGTGCCCTGCTTTTTGCAGGTGTATCAATAATAGAATTGGTACCAGGCTGCCAATGTGCAGGCTGTCTGCTGTGGGGTCAAATCCAATATAAGCTGTCGTCATTTCTTTAGCCAGCTGCTCTTTGGTACCCGGCATAATATCCTGTACCATGCCCCGCCATTGTAATTCTTCAATTAAATCTTGCATAAAAAATTATTTGTAAAACTCTTAACCCATCATTTGCGTAATTACCTACGCAATAAT
>JAYURK010000187.1:0-29600 GCA_043756235.1 Ferruginibacter sp.
CACTACGCCTTATGTTGGTTATTACGATAATACTTTGGCAGGAAGAGCAACCGTTAAAAAATTTGATGGTACTAACTGGATAGCAGTTGGTGCTGCAGGCTTTTCGGCTGGTGGTGCCGGTTGGATCAATATGGCATTTAGCGGAAGTACACTTCACATTGGGTATCAGGATGGGGCCAATGGTAATAAAACAACCGTTAAAAAATTTGATGGCACTAACTGGGTAACCGTTGGTATAGTAGGTTTTAGTACCGGCGCATCTCAATACAATAAATTAGCTTTTAACGGTACAACTCCTTACGTTGCTTACCAAGATATTACCAATGGCCAAAAAGCCAACGTAATGAAATTTGACGGTACTAACTGGGTAAACGTTGGTACTGCTGGTTTTTCTGCTGGCATTGCTGAATATACAGGCTTAGCATTTATTGGTAACACACCTTATGTGGTTTACAGGGATGCAGGTAATGCTCAAAAAGTTACAGTGATGCAGTTTAGTACTGTTGCAACGGGCTTAAATTTTGATGGGGTAAATGATTATATCAATTGTGGAAATAACCCTGCCCTTAATCTTACCTCCTCTTTATCTGTAGAAGCATGGATTAAAAGAAGTGTTTCGGGTACCGATGACTGTATAATTGGAAAAGATGTATTTGCAAATGGAACCGGCTACGCTTTCTGGGTTTATCAAAACAATAAATTAACGTTGCGTTTCAGCAACAGAGAATACATCGGTACAGCTACAATACCGCTTAACACCTGGACGCATGTAGCGGCTACTTATAACGCTTCAACCAACACCGTAAAACTTTATATCAATGGCGTATTAGATGCTACATTTACTGCTGTTGCTGTTCCGGTTTCTAATACCTCCAATCTTTACATAGGAACACCACAGGATGCAGTGGCCAACCCTTCGTTTGCTTTTAGCGGATCTCTTGATGAGGTTCGTGTATGGGACAGGGAATTGGTACAAAGCGAAATTCAAAACAATATGAATTGCGAAATGAATTCTGCCGGACAAACGGGTTTATTGGCTTTATATCATTTTAACCAGGGATACGTTGGCGAAGCCAATACTGCTGTAACCACAGCAACAGATGCCAGCGGCAACAACAACACAGGTACACTTACAAATTTCACCTTAACCGGTGCAACATCAAATTGGGCAATAGGTAATGCTACGGGTAACTGTAATCTTGCTGCAAGTAGTATAAATTTAGATGGCAGTAACGATTATATTTCTATACCGCATAACTCCATATTTAATTCTATTAACCTTACTGTGCAGGCATGGATAAAAACAGGTACTAACGATGCAGGAGACAGAGGCATAGTTAATAAATATTACTCTAGTACCGGCAATGGCTGGAATGTATTTTTACTGAATGGCAAAATAAATGCCTGGTATTTTAGTGCCTCAAGCAGTATTACTAATCTCGTTTCCACCCAAACGGTTTCTGATAATGTTTGGCACGAAGTGAGTTTTACTATAGATAATACGGGCGGAAAATTATTTATTGACGGTGTTTTGAGTGCTTCACAGGCTTGGAGTGCTGCACCTGCTGCTACCACTACCACACAAATTATATCTATTGGGCTATACCCGGCAGCAGTTCAAACTTCTGCCTTCTTTATTGGCAATATTGATGAAGTAAAAATTTGGAACCGTACTTTATGCCAAAGTGAAATTCAAAACAATTTAATTGGAGAATTGAATCCTGCACTGCAAACGGGTTTAAAAGGATATTATAAACTAAACCAGGGTTTTTTAAATTCAAATAATGCAGGTATTACCACAGCTAAAGATAATAGTGGAAATAATTTTACCGGCACACTAAATAATTTTGCCTTAACAGCTGCCACTTCTAATTGGGCCGCAGGCAATGTAACAGGAACAACCACTGTGTTTGCCCCTGCAGGTTTAGCCGGTACAGCCGGAGGTGCACAGGTTTGCCAATCTGCAACCATACAATCTCCGGGTACAAATTATTTAGATGGAACCTGCAACTTAATTGCTGCGGTAAATCCATCCGGCGTATCGCCGCTAACTGGTACAGTAAATACTTGTGTAAAGATTGATGCATCGGTACAAACCTACAATGGCCAGCCTTATGTACAGCGCCATTACGATATTGCACCGGCAACAAATGCAGCTACAGCCACAGCAACGGTTACCCTGTATTTTACCCAGGCAGATTTTAACGCTTATAATGCGGTAAGGGGAACAAAGCCTGCACTACCAACATCAGCAGCCGATGCAACAGGTATCAGTAAATTAATTATTACACAATTTCATGGTACAGGTACAGCGCCGGGTAATTATACCGGCACAAGCGTAGTAATTAATCCAGCCGATGCCAATATTATTTTCAACACTACGCTAAGCCGTTGGCAGGTAACATTTGATGTTAGTGGTTTCAGTGGTTTTTATGTACACACCAGCGGAATAAATGCACCGTTACCATTAACCCTGATAAACTTTTCCGGCAAAAATAATGGTGCTACCAAAATGCTGCATTGGGTTACATCAAACGAAGTAAACCTTAAAGAGTTTATTATAGAAAGAGGCAACGGTATCAGCAACTTTATAAGTATTGGTGTTGTAAATGCAAAAGGTTTTATAAATAATAATTACGATTATATTGACGCTTACAACAACGAAGGCATAGTTTATTACCGGTTAAAGATGACAGATATTGATGGTAAGTTTAGCTACAGCAATACCATAAACCTGTTGACTAAAGCAGGTAACACAATAACTGTTTATCCTAACCCAATAAAAAATAAAGCTACACTGCAAATAAATGACAGAAGCCTGGTGAACACTGCAGCAAAAATTACCGATATTAATGGCAAAATGGTACAAACCTTTATTATTAAAAATAATGTTGAAGTTATTGATATGAGTATGTTGCCTGCTGGTGTGTATATATTGCAAACCGCAAATGGAGCCAACCAAAAATTAATAAAAGAATAGAAACACAGTAATTAAATGGCAGTTTGTAAAAAAGCCGTTACAGTAAAATGTAACGGCTTTTTTTTATGCAGAAATTAATAAAAATTTACAATTTTAAAAATTGCTTAGTAAAAAATTTGCCCGAATAACCGTTAAATTTTAATGAGATGCCTGCAGCAGCTTTTGGAGGGTTTTCTTAAAAAAAAATGATTTAGTAGGCCCTGCCTACAGTATCACACACCGCCTTTAATAACGAATTATTATCGTGTGCATCATGGCTTTTTTCCCAAATCATTATGCCATTAGCCGTTTGCTTTGCCAGTATGGCTTTCTTTTTAACTGTGGCCATACCGTTATAATAGATAGTGTAATTGGTAAATCCTCCGTTAGTAACCACTGCAGAATCCGATTGCGGGTTACCACCTCTTGTTAAAATATCATTATAGCCCAGGACGGTATTGGTTTGAGTAATACCGCTTGGCCTGCCATAACCTGCAATACCTAAAACCGCTTTTGTGGCAGGCATGCCCCTTGTGGTTAACCAGTAATTTAAACTTACGGTTGCTAAATTAAAATCGCAGTGTTGTTTGTAAGGAACGGTGGTGTTAAAATCGTCGTAGCTCATAATATTAAACCAGTCTACATAATTTCCCTGCCACAATTCGTTTTTAATGGCATCCCGTATGCCACCTGTATATTTTCCTGCAGTGATGGCTGCAGTTAAATAATATTTACTCCCGGTGTGGCAACTATCGCTCAACTGTTTCATTAAAGCTGTAAAAGTTAAATCAGTGCCATCGCTGGTAGTGGGAAATTCCCAATCAACATCTACCCCATCCAATCCATAAGTTCTTATTAAACCCATGGCCTGTGTTATAAAAGAAGTACGCCCGATTGCAGATGCTGCCAATGTTTTAAAATCGGCTGCTGCACCATTAATACTTAAAAATATTTTGGCGTTGTTGGCCCTGGCTTTTGTTTTAACCTCCAGCAAATGATTGCTGTTGCCCAAAACTAAATTGCCCGAAGCATTTACAGTGGCAAAAGCATAATTGATAACATTACACATTTTAAATTTTATATCAGGCACTGCTGCTAAGTTTCTGTACGAAGGAAAATAACCCACCACATAAAAACCAAATGCAGGTGGTGGCGCAATAACTGTATTACCGGGATTGGGTGGCGGTGGCGGCACATCCGATTTTTTACAGGCATATACAAGTGTAATTAAAAGCGATGCAAAAAAAAGATAGCGCAGTTGTTGGGTCATAGTTTGTAGAATAAGTTTATGAAGATAATAAAAAATAAAACTTTTTACCAAAATTAAACGTCGGCATTATTTTATGCAGTACAGCAGCTATTAAGTAAGCAGCATAATTCTTTTTTTAATGCGCTTATTAGTATTTTGCACCGGTGTTTAAACGAATTTATACTTTATTACAAAAAGATATGTTGCTGGAGTTCCGGCAAAAGCATACTTTTTATGGTATCGTGCTGTATATCGCTTCTACCGTTTTTGTAATCTATTTATCTTTTCCCGATAAGCCTGATGGCGCTACCTGGAACAGCCTGTTCTGGATTATTCAATTATTTATTTGTGTAAATGCGGTGGCCAAAAGTTTTTTGCAGGAAGGCAAAGGAAGGATGCTGTATTTTTATTCCATTACTTCGCCGGTGGAGTTTATCATCAGCAAAATAATTTACAATGTTTTTTTAATGGTACTCATGAGCAGTATCACTTTAGCACTGTTCTTTTTCTTTTTAACCAACCCTGTTAATAACAGCCTTCAATTTACAGGCATTGTAATTTTAGGGGGCATAAGCATTAGCCTGGTGTTTACTTTAATGAGTGCCATTGCCGCTAAAGCACAGCAAAACGCCGCACTTATAGCTATTATGGGTTTTCCCATTATTTTACCACAACTTTTAATGCTGATGAAATTGAGTAAAGTGGCTTTTGCCGAAGTTTTTAGAGAAGGTGCTGTACTGCAGCTAAGTTTTTTAATAATAGGTTTAGATGTTTTGGTAATTGCTATGGCCGTAGTGCTTTTTCCTTTTTTATGGAAAGATTAAAAACGTTAGGGGTTAGCAGTTAAAAGTTAGGGGTTAGTATAAATTGTAAACCATTTTTTTTATGCCAACAATAACCCATTTTGAAGATTTAGAAATATGGCAACTGGCAAGAAGAATTGAGCAATTTACCTACGCTCAAACCCAAAATGAATTTCTTTGTAAAGATTTTAAATTAAAAAATCAAATGAATGGCTCTTCAAGTTCCATAATGTCAAATATTGCAGAAGGGTTTGGCAGGGGCAGCCGGCTGGAGTTTATAAATTTTTTAAGCATCGCTAAAGGATCTGCTGCGGAATTACAATCTCAGTATTATAATTGTACCGATAGAAAATATTTAGCACCTGAAATTTTTAAAGAAGTTTACGAAATGATTGAAATATTTTGTAAAAAAACAAGTGCTTTTATAGCTTACCTTAACCAAACAGAAAAGAAAGGACAAAAATTCCAAAATCGCAAAGCTGTTTAAATAAGATTTTGGTAGCCTCCACCTAATATTAACCCCTAACTTTTAACATCTAACCTCTAACTACCTTATCTTTGCGCCACTAAAAAAATATCTTCCTTTTGAAGAAAAACTGGTGGAAAATATTATCCTTTGCTTTATTGATCTACACGGTAGTAGCAGGTTTTTTAGTTACAGTTCCCGATCTGCCCATTATTCATCAGTCTATCCGTAATTTATATTTTCATGTGTGTATGTGGTTTGCCATGATGATACTGTTTATCATCAGTTTTGTATACAGCATTAAATATTTATCCGGCACTAAATACCAAAATGATATTTTTGCCCGCCATTTTGCAGCAGTGGGAAGTTTTGTGGGCATTTTAGGATATGCTACCGGCGCCATCTGGGCCAATTATACCTGGCTTACCGATCAAAGCCAAAGCCTGGGCAGTGTTTTAAAAGAACCCAAATTGATTGGTGCTGCAATAGCCCTTTTAATTTACGGTGCTTACTTTGTATTGCGGGGAAGTTTTACGGATATTGATAAAAGAGCAAGGGTAAGTGCCGTGTATAATATTTTTGCGTTTGTAATGCTGTTCCCCAGTATCTGGATTATTCCACGTATGGTGGGCAGCCTGCACCCCGGCGCACCCGGCAGCGATACCGGCAACCCGGCATTAAATGCACAAACAGATTTGGATGCCGGCATGCGCATGATATTTTATCCGGCCGTTATTGGCTGGACCTTGCTGGGTGTATGGATAGCCACTTTAAAAATAAGATTACAATTATTACAAGATAAATCTTTGCTGAATGAAATTTAATTTTTGGACTTTAGCGCTAAAAAAAATGTTGCTGGTAGTTATTTTTTTATACAGCAGCAGTATTTTATTTGCACAAAATAATCCGTCGCCATCGGACGAGCTAATGCGCAGCAACGGAAAAATTTATGTGGTAGTTGCGGTTTGCCTAACCATTTTAATTGGCCTGTTTATTTATGTTTTTTTAATAGACAGAAAAATAAGTAAAATTGAAAAAGAAAACTGATTTATGAAGTATAGATTTTTTTTGATTTTAAAAGATATGCTCCCCTTCATGGGATGGGGCAAAATAATACAACCGCATGCCAGCAGGTTGGTGATAAAAAATAATTTATAAAACAACGATTGCAAAAACTAAACTAGAATTTTTATGTCAGCAGAAACGCACTACAGCTTTTTTCACAGCGTAGAACAAAGCTTTGATAAAGCCGCAAAATTTACCACCTGGGATTCAGGATTATTAGAACAGATTAAACAATGTAATTCTGTTTTAAGGATGCATTTTCCGGTAAAGGTTAATGATAAAATAGAAGTAATAAAAGCTTATCGTGTGCAGCACAGCCACCATAAAGCCCCCTGCAAAGGCGGTATTCGCTACAGCCCCGAAGTAAATTTGGATGAAGTAATGGCACTGGCAGCATTGATGACTTTTAAATGCGCTATCGTGAATGTGCCCTTCGGTGGTGCAAAAGGTGGTATCACCATCGACCCAAAAAAATACAGTGTGTACGACCTGGAAAAAATTACCCGCCGTTATACTGCCGAATTGGTAAAGAAAAATTTTATTGGCCCGGGCATTGATGTGCCTGCGCCCGATTACGGAACCGGCGAAAGAGAAATGGCCTGGATAGTGGATACTTATGCCTCTTTAAAACCCGGCGAAATTGATGCGGCAGGTTGTGTAACCGGAAAACCCGTAACACAGGGTGGCGTTCGTGGCCGTAAAGAAGCTACCGGCCTCGGTGTATTTTATGGCATACGTGAAGTATGTAACATGGAAGACCAGATGAAAAAATTAGGATTATCGGTTGGAATAAAAAATAAAACCGTTGTAGTGCAGGGTTTAGGAAACGTTGGATACCACAGTGCAAAATTTTTTAGAGAAGCTGGAGCAAAAGTAATTGGGCTGGCAGAATATGAAGGTGCCATAATTAATGCCGATGGATTAAATGAAGAAGAAGTTTTTCAGCACCGTAAAAAAACAGGATCTATTTTAAATTTTCCTGGTGCCACTAACCTTGCCAAAAATACTGATGCACTGGAACTGGAATGCGATATATTAATTCCGGCTGCATTAGAAAATGTTATTAATGCCGAAAATGCACCACGGGTAAAAGCAAAAATTATTGGCGAGGCGGCAAACGGGCCCTGTACACCTGAGGCTGATGAAGAATTTACAAGGCGTGGACTTTTATGTGTGCCGGATATGTATTTAAATGCAGGTGGCGTTACGGTAAGTTATTTTGAATGGTTGAAAAATTTAAGCCATGTGCGTTATGGCCGTTTGGAAAAACGTTTTGCCGAAAATTTAAATGGGCATATACTTGGGCAGATTGAAGAACTAAGTGGCAAAAAAGTAAACCAGGTATCCAGAGATTTAATTATGCATGGTCCTGAAGAACAGGATTTGGTACATAGCGGGCTGGAAGAAACCATGATTACTGCCACAAGAGAAATTATGCAGATTTGGAAAGACAATCCATCAATACCTGATATGCGTACGGCTGCTTATGTAAGCGCCATAAACAAAGTAGCTACCAGCTACAATGAGTTAGGTATTTTTCCATAAAATTTTTACAATTGATTGAAAATATCCCGGTTTGTTACCGGGATTTTTTTTATACTTTAATTTTCGCAGCTTCGCTAAGGTTTGTGTCACACGAACCAAACTGCATTGCAACGCAAAAGTTCATGATACGAACTTCGGCGAGAGCCTTCAAATTATCGGACATTTACCGGACATTTCCCTAATTTATCAGACATAAAATATTTTGCAGGTGTTCTATCTCTTGTGCAATTATGGTGCAATTGGTGCAATTATGGTGCAATTCAAAATTGATAATAAGAGCCAGCTCCTTTTGTGTTGGAGGAGTTTAGAATGCCTTTTGCAATAAGTACGGTCAAGTCCCTTGTCGCAGTCATCCTGGCAACACCAAACATTTCCTGATATTCCTTATTAGTAATTTTGCCTTTCTCTTTCACATACAAAACAGCTTTTACTTGTCTGTCGCTAAGGTCAAGCGATTTGAGGTATTGCTCATTATAATTATCTTTTCTAAACTCCACAAAAAATCCTGACATATCGTAAAAGTAAATTGGCTTTGGAAGCCCTGCCAATTCACATTCTCTTATCATTTTTAAAGTTCCCCGACCCCACGATTCAATATAACCACTTCTAAAAAGTGCATTCGCAATATCAGGATTGTAAGCTTTCGAAGGGTGCTTGGTCAATAAGTTTTCAATTGTCCAGTTTTCGGGTAACTGTCCTTCATTCCAAAAAATTATTTTGTCATTGTAAACACTTATTTGAATTGGAGTGCCGCCAGAATAATCTTTATGTGCAACCGCATTCAGCAATGCTTCTCTAACAGCATCTCTAGGATATTCATATTTTTCTATTCTGTTGATGCCTTCGTAACTGATTGCTGCTTTAATATATTTTGTAAACAACAAGTCCATTGTTTTCTCAATCTGCTCAAACAGGTTGCCGTGTATTTCGTCTTGAAATTTCAGGTCATCATCTGTTTCAAAATATCCAATTTTGATATATGCACCTGTTACAAATTTTTCAGGTTCAGCATGAAACAAAAGGATAGCTGCACGTTTTAAAAAATTATTATCCTTGAGTTGCAGGTTTTCAATAAGATGTTCGTTTGTGTCTGTTAAAAAATTTTCTTCAATGCGCTGGCTTTTGATTGCCCGTTTACGAAAAAAATCAAATGTTTCTTGCTTTAAATTTGTAACAATAATATTAGGAAATGGAACACCATCCCAACGCTTCCCTTTTTTCTGTAAAAGAAATTTGTCTAATGCTGCTCCTTTCAATTCTTGTTTGGTACTGCCACTTCGATAGTGATATTGACCTTTGTAATTAACAGGATAGGGATAGCCTTCAACTATTATTTCAATCAAATTGCCTTGTGCTGTTGTATGTAAATTCACATCTACCAAAATGCCCAAAGTGTCTCTCACTTTGTTGGGTATTTCTTCTAATAGTTTTTTGGCATCTGTTACACCAACAATATTTCCTGCATCGTCTTCGCCTATGAAAATGCTACCGCCATTGGCATTAGCAAAGCCACATATCCATTTTAGGTATTCGTCTCTCCAAGTACTTTTATATTCTATGTTTTGTGATTCGGGCATTATTGTTTTTAATTAATGGCTTTCAATGTTTAAGCCACTAATTTAAGTTTTTATTGTCGGTTTGTATTCTATAAATGATTTTACCAGGTGATGTGTCTGCTTATGGGATGGTGGGTGGGCTTTGGTGTTGAATAAAGATTTATTGCTGAAGTGCCGGACAAATGAAGATATTCGTCAGCCGGGGTTCGGTAGACTGTGCGTTGGCATTTTTAGTTCGTGGTGCATAAAGGTTCGAGAAAAACGAATCTGGGCTTTTGTAACAAACCTCCGTTTTATTTCTGCCTCAATTTTCATTTATCTTTTTTTAAAAAGATTGCAATAGATTTGTTTAGAATTAATAAACACCTGAAAATAAAAAATATGAAAAATAAATTTTCCTTTCTTTTTACCGCAGCAATTTTTTGGAATTGTTTTTCTTTTGCGCAAGGCGATCCTAAACTTACCGAAGTATGGAGCCCCGAACCTGTAAAAGTACAACCCGGCAAAACCAATAGCGATGCTCCATCGGATGCCATTATTTTATTTGATGGTAAAAATTTAAATGAATGGGTATCTACAAAGGACAGTACCAAACCTGCCCTGTGGACCGTAGCAAAAAAAGCCATCACGGTAAAAAAAGGTACGGGCAATATTCAAACCAAAAGAAAATTTACCGATTACCAGTTGCATATTGAGTGGCGTATACCTGCAAATATTACCGGCAGCGGACAGGCACGTGGTAACAGCGGTGTTTTTTTAGCGGCTACTGGTCCCGGTGATGAAGGCTACGAAATACAGGTGTTGGATAATTATGATAATAAAACTTATGTAAACGGACAGGCAGCCAGCATTTACAAACAAACTATTCCTTTGGCTAATGTTTGCAAAAAACCCGGCGAGTGGCAATCGTATGATATTGTATGGACGGCCCCACGGTTTAATGAAGATGGCACTATAAAAACACCTGGCCGTATTACGGCTTTACATAATGGTGTGCTGGTACAAAATAATGTGGAAGTAAAAGGTGTAACCGTTTACATTGGCAAACCATATTATAAAAAGCATGGTGCGGCACCAATAAGATTACAGGACCACGGCGACCCGAGTGAGCCAATCAGTTACAGAAATATTTGGGTGAGGGAGTTGTGAGGAGAAAATGCTTTCTTTTCTTTCGCCTTGGTTCGTGTCTCACGAACCAAACTGATGTGCAATGCAAAAAGTTTCGTGAGACACGAACCAAGGCTTTGGTGAGGGAGTTGTGAGGAGAAATTCTTTCATTTCATTCCTTTAATTTTTTATATTTTCTCCATACTCTTTTGGGGTTTGATTTTAAGTAAATACCACTTATTGAAAAATAAGAGTTAACAAACTTATATTATTTATTTTTATTGATGACTTCATTCTTGATGTAACTTTTTACAACTTGATAATTATCGATTGGCTCGCCTTCCCATGTATCATCATTAAAATCATGATGAACAGTTCTATCGTAATAAACTTTTCTTTCAATAACGGGGAAATATATTGGACTTTCGGTAATCCAAAAATTACCTTGTCCGCCTGAATAAGCGCCAACTGGTTTAAAGTAAGCATGAAAAATTCTGCCTTCAACTTTTTGATAATAAAAACTTCGCATTTTAAAAGTGTCCCAAATAAATATATTGGTGAAACTAAAAGCAATTAGTCCAAATACAATTGCCGAAAAAATTAATGCGCTTGCTCTCAAAGTAATTGTCAACCACATTTCATCTGCTTTATTTTTAAATACAATTCTCAAGGCAAATAGTGATAATAGAATTGAAAAAATAATGTCCGTCCAAAAACCCACTAACGAGATATCTGTCAACAAAACTGTCGATAAGTAAATTGCAAAAAATACCAATAATATTATTTGATTTCGGGTCTTCATATATTTATAATCAACTTAGGTACTCCAACTAAAATGCAATGCTTTTTCTTAATTTTTTTCAATATATGCACTGGTGAATATTAATTTCTAAAAAAAATTAAGGAATAAATTCTGTGTAGTAATTATAATCGTAATTCTTTTGTTTCAATTATGTCAAATCCAAATAGTCCATTTTTAAAAGTTAGAAGTACTTTTGAGTAATTCATAATAGATTTTTCATACTCACAATAAAAAACGAGTTGTTTCTCTGTCCCATTAAAGTCAATAATTGCAAATGGTTCTGAACAACTACTTCTTCGCCCACGAGCCAAATTACCTGTTTCTATTATCTTAAATTCTTTTGTTATTGATTCATTATTTGCAAAATACTTATTTAAAAATAGCGCTGAAAAATAAAATGTCCCGCCACCAACAGCAATGCTTATAAAAAAAATCCAAATGCTTGGATAGCTGCTTCTCAAGATTCTCTTTATTGTTATAAAAGCGAGAGCAGTACCAATTGTTGTGATGATAAATAAATTTTTGATGTCGATTATTGTCAACCTGTAGATTGTAATGCCCCAAATTGTCAAGCCGATACAAAGTAAAAACAAAACATGAAGGATTGTGTCGAACTTATTTTTATACAATTGATTATAAGGGTCTTTTTTCACTTTCAATAGTGTGAGGTATAAAATATTATTGCATGCGATATCTGTATTTGCTTTAAAATACGCTACTTTATTTGCTTAATACAATTTCAGTATATACACTGATGCACATTACTTCTAAAAAAGTATGCTACAGTTGAGCTGAACCGCAAATACAAAGGTTCTAAAAAACAAAACCTCACCAATAAAAAAATCCCAGCATTACACCAGGATTTTTAATATCATCCATTTATTTTTACAACTTCTTAATCTTTATATTCCTGTACCAAACCATATTGCCATGATCCTGCAAAGCAATTCTTCCTTTTTTGTAAGTACCAAAGTCGGGCATGGCCTTAAACTTACTGCCAGCTACCATTTTTTTCCAGTTGTCATCCCACATAGTGGTGCTTACCACATTTGTGCCGTTTAAATACAAATCTAATTTACCATTGTTACTTTTTATTTCCACTTCATTCCATTCACCAACAGGTTTTACAGTTTCGGTACTGCAACTAATTAAATCGTACAGGTCGCCGGCTTTGTGTTTAATTATTTTTCCATCGGGGTGGCCCAGGTTATCTACCACCTGCATTTCGGGACCGGTTTGCCAAACGTATTTATATTTTGCAGAGTCTTCGTGAATATAAAAGATAATACCACTGTTACCATTGGCCGCAATTTTCCAGTCTAATTTTAAATGAAAGTTATCGTATTCTTCAGCGGTGCAAATATCGCCGCCGGTGGTTTGCCAGCCTTCTTTTTTTGCAGTGTCTAAATAAATAGCACCATCGGCAACTTTCCATGCATCACCGGCAGTTGCTTTTCCGTAGCTGTGCCAGCCTGCAGTAGTTTTGCCATCAAATAAAGAAACCCAGCCACTGTCCTTGTCAGTTGTTTTCATTTCTGCAGCAGTTGTAATGTTGGTTTCAGTTTTAGTATCGGGGTTATTGTTGCAGGCTATTAAAATTGAAAGTGCCGCAACTGAAACAATAAATTTATTTTTCATCAGTAGATTTTAAAATTTAAGTAAAATGGTTTGCTTTAATTATTTTTCATCTTTCAGCAGCATAATATATTTTGCCATAGCCACGGCATCTTCTTTTGATAAACTGCTGTGCGCCGCCATTGGTACCGTACCCCAAACACCGGAACCGCCTTTTTGAATTTTTTCGGCCAGTAAATTAATATTGGCTTCTGTATTTTCGTACTTCTGTCCAATTAGTTTATAAGCCGGTCCTATTGATACCTCACTTATTTTGTGGCATCCCCAGCAATCAGATTTTGTAGTTAGCGCCAATCCTTTTTCGTAATCCGGGTTGTCGGCTGCAGATTTTGTTTCCACTGTTTTTTCGCTTTTATCACTTTGGCTGTTACAGGCAAAACAAAAAACTGCCAGCGTAATCATTAAAAAATTTTTTTTCATTGTTAAAGTTTAAATTATTGAAGTCCTAAAATAGTTTTATTAAAATTGGCATTGTTACCCGTTTCTGCAAAATCGTCAAAGGCTTTTTCGGTAACTCTTATGATATGATTTTTTATAAATGCTGCACCTTCCCTTGCACCGTCTTCCGGATGTTTAATACAACACTCCCACTCCATTACTGCCCAGCCCTTATAACCATATTGCGTTAATTTACTAAAGATAGTTTTAAAATCAATTTGACCATCACCGGGGCTGCGGTATCTTCCTGCCCGGTTTAACCAACTTTGGTAACCGCCAAAAGTGCCCTGCTTACCTGTGGCATTAAATTCTGCATCTTTTACATGAAAGGCCCGTATTCTTTCATGATAAAAATCAATGTATTGTTTGTAATCTAACTGCTGCAATACAAAATGCGATGGATCGTATAACAAACAGGCACGGGCATGATTATTTACTTTTTCTAAAAACATTTCATAAGTGATGCCATCAAAAAGATCTTCGCCGGGATGTATTTCGTAACACACATCTACCCCACACTCTTCAAAATAATTTAAAATGGGCATCCAGCGTTTGGCTAATTCTGTAAAGCCATCATCAACCAAACCGGCGGGGCGTTGCGGCCATGGATGAAAAGTATGCCACAGTAACGAACCACTGAAAGTTGCATGGGCATTCAATCCTAAATTTTGCGAAGCCTTAGCACCATATTTTAATTGTTGTACAGCCCATTCTGTTCTGGCTTTATAATTACCATGTAATGCTGTTGGCGCAAAGCCATCAAACAAAGTATCGTAAGCAGGATTTACGGCCACCAATTGCCCCTGTAAATGTGTACTTAATTCTGTAATTTCTAAACCACATTCATTTACCAATCCTTTTATTTCATCAGCATAGGTTTTGCTTTCGGCAGCTTTTTGTAAGTCGATACACCTTGCATCCCATGTAGGAATTTGCACACCCACAAAACCTAAACTTTTTGCCCAGGTACAAATGTTTTTTAAATTATTGAATGGGGGTTTATCATCCAGAAATTGTGCTAAAAAAATAGCGGGGCCTTTTATTGTTTGCATATATTTTGTTTAATTCACGCTGTGTTTTATTTTTTAATTGGCACGCAGAGGGGCAGAGGGCGCTGAGGTTTTTATTAAAATATTTCTCTGCAATCTCTGCATCTCGGCGTGCCAAAATTTATGGCTCAATATATCCATTTGCAATTCTCTTAATACCTTCCCTTAAAACTTCTACATTAAAATTTATTAATAATCCTATTGTAATATTCGTTAGCCGCAAATAAGTTTTAAATATTTTATACGCCACAGGTGGAACTGTTTCCTGCGACTTTAATTCTACCAATACTTTTTCTTCCACCATCAAATCGTACCGCAAATCTATATTCATTTTCACTTCTTCGTAAATTAAGGTAATTGGCTGTTGTCTTTTTACTTTTGACCCACGTTTTGTTAATCTGTAAAATAATAATTCTTCATAAACACATTCCATTAATCCCGGTCCAACATCTCTATGAATTCTTATTGATTCCTCAATTATAATTCCGGTAATGACATTTATCTCCATAATAATATTCTTTTAAATTGATATTGAACAAGGCTTCTCAAATATTTCCCAGCGTCCTCTGCCCCTCTGCGTGCCATATTTCTGCTTGCTCTACACTACAAATTCCCTCCACTTCTCCTCACTCTCCGATGAAGCCACCACATTATCTACAAACGCCATCCCTCTTATCCCTTCTTCCACCCCCGGAAAATCTAACCATTCTTCTTTTGGTTTTTCGCCATCAATTTTTGCTCTTACAGTTAAAGCAAAGTTGCGGTATAAATTACCAAAGGCTTCCAAGTAACCTTCGGGGTGTCCTGCAGGAATTCTTGTATTGTGTGCCGCAAAAGAAGAATTGTATGCACCACCGGTTCTGTAAATTTCAGTGGGTTTATCCAGCCATTTTACCAATAAAGTATTCGCATCTTCCTGCTTCCATTCCAGTCCGCCTTTTTCGCAATACACTCTTATCTTAACATTATTTTCTTCGCCTGCGGCAATTTGTGTAGCCATTAAAACTCCGGTAGCGCCATTATTAAATTTTAAAAATGCTGCACCGTCATCATCCAGCATTCTGCCTTCTACAACAATATTTAAATTAGAACAAATTTTTGTTACCTGTAAACCGGTAACATATTCGGCCATGTTAAAAGCATGTGTACCAATATCACCCATGCAACCGGCCTTGCCGCTTTTTTTAGGATCGGTACGCCAGCTCGCCTGTGCCTGACCGGTACCTTCTAAAAAAGTACTTAACCAGCCTTGCGGATATTCAACATACACTTTTCTAATTTTTCCTAACGAGCCCGCTTTTAATAATTGCTTAGCCTGTTTTACCATGGGGTAGCCGGTGTAGGTATGGCATAATAATAAAGTTAAACCGGTAGCATCCAGCTTTTCTTTTATTTGCTTTGCCTGTTCCAAAGTAAAAGTGATGGGCTTTTCAATTACTACATTAAAGCCTTTATCCAATGCCATCATTGCCGGATCGAAGTGTACAAAGTTGGGTGTGACAATAGTTACAAAATCAATTTTTTTATCTGCAGGCATTGCGGCTTCTGTTTCCAGCATCACTTTATAATCGGTATAAATTCTGCTGTCTTCTAAAAATAAAGATTTACCGGAGTCTAAAGCAATTTCGGGATTAACGCTTAATGCCCCGGCAACCAATTCCACCTGCCCATCCATATTCATGGCAAGGCGGTGTACTGCACCAATAAAAGCATCTTTGCCACCACCTATCATTGCCATTCTTAATTTTCGTTGCATACAATTATTTTATGTAAAGTAAAAAGATGAAAGTAAATTTTGGAACCTTAAAAGTATAAAAATATTTAAAGGCTTTGTAAGATAATTTAAAAAAAAAGCAACCGCAAACGGTTGCGATAAAACATTTTTTTTATCATTTGATTTTTTAATGATTATTAAAATTATATTTACGAAGTAGAATTGCTCTTGCTATTATCTTGCTATAAAAAAACTATATGCAACCTGTAAACCAAAAAAAACTTTTTGTTGCCAGCTGTTTGGCTTTATTAGTAACTTCTTTATCATTTGGTATTCGTGCCGGTTTATTAGGAACCTGGGGTACACAATTTAATTTAGATAAATCAGAAATATCCACCATTACTGCAACAGCTTTTTGGGGCTTTCCGCTTGCAGTAATTATTGGAGGAATGGTTGTTGATATAATTGGGATGAAGAAATTGTTGGTAATGGCGTTTCTATTTCATTTGGCAGGAATTTTATTGACAATCTTTGCCGGAAGTTTTGGTAATCCTTACTGGGCATTATTTATTTCTACATTATTAATAGGGATTGCAAACGGAACTGTAGAGGCGGCCTGTAACCCATTGGTTACTGCACTTTATTCCGATAACAAAACTACCAAGTTAAATCACTTTCATTTGTGGTTTCCCGGGGGTATTGTAATAGGTTCGCTGATAGTTTATTTTTTAAGTCAACAAGGAATTAACTGGCAGATACAGGTGGCATTAATGCTTATTCCAACTTTTTTATATGGCTATCTTTTTTTAAAAGAACAGTTTCCGGTTACCGAAAGAGTTGCAAGCGGCGTTTCTACCGCAAGTATGTACAAAGCACTGGCCAGCCCTCTTTTCATTTTCATGATTGTTTGTATGTTTGGCACAGCCATAACAGAATTATTTACCGGGCAGTGGATTGGCGTGCTGTTAAATAATGTAACTAAAAACGCTTTACTCATCCTTGCAGTATCAACAGGCATTATGGCTATTGGCCGTGCTTTTGCAGGCCCGGTTGTACACAGCCTTGCGCCACAGGGTGTACTTTTAATGTCGGCAATTTTAGCTACGCTTGGTTTATATATATTAGGGCACTCTGGTGGTAATATGGTTTTTGTTGGCGCTTTAATATTTGGTATGGGAGTTTGTTATTTTTGGCCAACCATGCTCGGTTTTGTTGCAGAAAATTTACCTAAAACAGGCGCCGTAGGTTTAAACTTAATGGGAGGTGCAGGTATGTTTGCAGTTTCGGTTTATACCATTTTTATGGGAGGAGTATATGACAATAAAATTGCTGCACACCTTCCGGCAGATGCCGATTTAAAATTATACAACAGTCCCGAAGCAACTGAACCCATGAAAGCAGCATTAGCAGAAGCCAATAAAACTGCGGGCCCCGAAATCATTAATACTACTTTAATAATTCCTGTAATTTTAGTTGCGGCATTTGCAGGATTATTTTTTTATATGCGTAACCGGAAGCAACAAATGTTGCAACCAAATATGAGTCATTAATAATTACATGAAATCAACCATCCGCATACAACTTTCCTTAATGATGTTCCTGGAGTTTTTTATCTGGGGATCGTGGTTTGTTACACTTTCAACTTTTTTAACAAGCAACCTAAATGCATCAGGTGTTCAAACTGGCCAGGTATTTTCAACGCAATCATGGGGTGCTATTATTGCACCGTTTATTATCGGCTTAATTGCAGACAGATATATTAACGCTGAAAAAATACTGGGCTTTTTACATATTGCAGGCGCTGTGCTGATGTACCAAATGTATAACGCAGCAGACATTACTATTTTTTATCCTTACGTTTTGGTGTATATGATTTTATATATGCCTACGCTGGCATTGGTAAACTCTGTTTCATTTAATCAAATGCAAAATCCGGAAAAAGAATTTTCAAATATTCGTGTGTGGGGAACTATCGGATGGATTGTTGCCGGCTTACTCATCAGTTATCTTTTTCATTGGGATAGTGCCGACAATACCGCAAACGGTTTATTAAAAAATACTTTTCTGATGGCCGGAATTGCTTCTGCTGTTTTGGGATTATTCAGTTTTACTTTACCAAAAACTCCACCCACAAAAAGCACCGGCGAAAAAGTAAGTATTAACCAAATAATTGGTTTAGATGCCTTAAAGTTGTTGAAGGATAAAAACTTTGCAGTGTTTTTTATTGCCTCAATTTTAATTTGCATCCCTTTGGCTTTTTATTATCAAAATGCACATCCGTTTTTGTCAAATATTGGAGTAGAAAATCCTACAGGTAAAATGACGATTGGTCAAATATCCGAAGTGCTTTTCTTATTATTACTGCCGGTTTTCTTTTCTAAATTTGGATTTAAGAAAACCATTTTAGTAGGCATGCTGGCCTGGGCATTACGGTATATATTATTTGCATACGGCAATGCAGGGCAACTGAGTTTTATGCTAATTATTGGTATTGCATTGCATGGTATTTGTTACGATTTCTTTTTTGTGTCGGGCCAGATTTATACCAACTCCAAAGCAGGAGAAAAATACAAGAGTGCAGCACAGGGTTTAATTACACTGGCCACTTATGGTATTGGTATGCTCATTGGTTTTGCCATTGCCGGTAAAATAACAGACGCTTATAAAATTTCCGATAAAGTTTTTGATTATAATATGATCTGGCTTATCCCTGCTGCCATTGCAGCAGGTGTATTTTTATTATTTGCTGTATTTTTTAAAGAGGAAAAAAAGAAAAATATTATTTAAATAAATGGAAAATAAATCATCGAGGCGCAAATTATTAAAGCAACTGGCGGTGGGCTCTGTAGCAGTGGCTGCCAATCCACTGGCATCTTTCGCAACTGAAAATAATGAGGAGATGCATCAACTTAAAGGCAATATCAACCACTCTGTTTGCAGGTGGACCTACAATTTTTTATCCCTGGATGAATTATGCACTGTTGCAAAAAAAATAGGCATAAAAGCCATTGATCTTATTGGTCCTAAGGAATGGAGTATTTTAAAGAATCACGGCCTCGATTCTTCTATGTGCAACGGTGCCGAAATTAGCTTAACAGAAGGTTGGAACGATAAACAATACCACAGCACTTTAATAAAAAATTATACCGAATACATAAATTTGGTGGCAGATGCTGGTTATAAAAACTTAATTTGCTTTAGCGGTAATAAAAAAGGAATGGATGATGAAACAGGATTAAAAAATTCTGTGGAAGGTTTAAAACAAATTATGGGGCTTGCAGAAAAAAGAGGTGTCATCATTCAGATAGAAGTGTTCAACAGCAAGGTTAATCATCCGGATTATATGGCTGATAACACTACATGGACCATTGAATTGTGTAAAAGACTGGGCTCAGCAAATTTTAAAATTCTGTACGATATTTATCACATGCAAATAAGCGAAGGCGATATTATTGCAACCATAAAAAAAAATCACCAGTACTTTGGGCACTATCATACCGCCGGTGTACCGGGCAGGCACGAGATTGATGATACGCAGGAATTATTTTATCCAGCAATAATTAAGGCAGTGGCCGATACCGGTTTTAAAGGCTACTTAGCACAGGAGTTTATACCAACAGCAACAACAAAAGAAGATAAAATAAAAGCATTAAAAAAAGCAATCAAACTTTGTGACGTATAACCCCTGTCCCCTAAAGGGGAACTTGGTTCAAAAAAGTTTTTTAAATAGGTTTGGGTTTTAATTTTGATAAATCTAAACATTGATTTCTTATAAAAAATTATTCTCTTCCCCTTAGAGAATAAAATTTAAACTTAACCCCCCTTTAGGGGATGGGGGCAAAAATTATTATGGCAGACAATACTTACGACGCAATTGTAGTGGGCTCCGGCATCAGTGGTGGATGGGCCGCAAAAGAACTTTCTGAAAAAGGCCTGAAAGTTTTAATGCTGGAAAGAGGCAACGATATCGTTCATGTAAAAGATTATGTGAATGCCAACAAAGAAAGCTGGGAGTTCCCCCACCGCGACAGCCGTACCCAGCAAATGATAAAAGACTATCCCGTTTTAAAAAGAGATTATCCTTTAAACGAATCTACTTTTGGTATGTGGGCCAGTGATAAAGACAACCCTTATACCGAAACAAAACGTTTCGACTGGTTCCGGGCTTACCATACCGGCGGACGTTCGCTGCATTGGGGCCGCCAGAGTTACCGCTGGAATAAAATGGATTTTGAAGCCAATGCAAAAGACGGTATTGCTATCGACTGGCCTATCCGTTACGACGAAGTAGCACCATGGTACAGCTATGCCGAAAAATTTGCCGGCATACAAGGAAGTAAAGAAGGATTGGATGTATTGCCCGATGGCGATTTTATGCCGCCAATGGATATGAACATTGTAGAAAAAGATATTGCAGGAAAATTAAAAACACATTATAACGGTAAGCGACACATGTTTATTGGCCGCAGTGCAAATATTACACAACCGCATTACGACCGTACCAATTGCCAGTATCGTGACCGTTGCTGGCGTGGTTGCCCCTTTGGTGCTTACTTCAGCACACAATCTGCTACATTGCCTGCCGCAATGAAAACTGGTAACTTAACCATGGAAGTAAATAAAATTGTTACTAAACTCATCTACGATAAAAATACCAAAAAAGCAACGGGTGTAGAAGTAATTGATGCCATCAACAATCAAACTTATACTTACAATGCAAAAATTATTTTTTTATGTGCCAGCACCTTTAACAGCACCTGGATTTTAATGAACAGCGCCACCGATGTTTGGCCCGAAGGTTTAGGCAGCAGCAGCGGCGAATTAGGCCACAACGTTATGGATCATCATTTCCGTACAGGTGCCTCTGGCAAAGTAGAAGGTTATGAAGATAAATATGTGTACGGCCGCAGGCCTACAGGCATCTACATTCCAAGGTTTAGAAACCTGGGTGATGAGAAAAGAGATTATGTGCGTGGCTTTGGTTACCAGGGCGGCGCAGGCAGGGGCCGTGGAATTGATGTAGCCGAATTGACATTAGGTGCCGAATTGAAAGATGCCATGAGCGAAGCCGGCAATTGGAATATGGGTATTTTAGGTTTTGGCGAAATGTTGCCCGACCACAGCAATAAAATAACCCTCAATAAAAATAAAAAAGATAAATGGGGATTACCCGTTTTAGACTTTGATGTTGAAATTAAAGAGAATGAAAAAAAGATGCGGATAGATATGATGAATGACGCAGCCGAAATGCTTACGGCCGCCGGCGTAAAAAATGTTAACCCTTACGACAGTGGTTATGCAGTTGGTATGGGCATACATGAAATGGGCACGGCACGTATGGGCAGAGATCCAAAAACATCAGTACTAAATGGCAACAACCAGGTTTGGGATGCTATGAATGTTTTTGTTACCGATGGCGCCTGCATGACGAGTGCCAGCTGTGTAAACCCATCTTTAACTTATATGGCTTTAACCGCAAGAGCGGCAGATTATGCAGTTAAAGAATTAAAAAAACAAAATCTGTAGTATTGAAAATTAATTATTCAAATTTGGTTTTTAAAATAGTGATGTTGTCCTTTTTTTTGAAAAAATAATTTTTATACTTTTAATTGTTAAAAACATTTTTATGGCTGACAATACTTTTGATGCAATTGTAGTAGGCTCCGGCATTAGTGGCGGCTGGGCGGCAAAAGAACTTTGCGAAAAAGGATTGAAAGTATTACTGCTGGAACGGGGTGGCCCACACGAACATATTAAAGATTATAAAAACGCCAATAAAGAATTGTGGGAGTTTGAGCACCGTGGAAAAACTACTGATCAGCAAAAAAAAGATTACCCTGTTATTCACCGCGGCTGGGCTGCAGCAGAACAGGTAATGGATGCATGGGCCAATGAAAAAGATAATCCCTACACCGAAGTAAAACCTTTTACCTGGTGGCGCACTTATCGTTTTGGTGGCCGCTCGGTTTTATGGGGAAGGCACAGTTACCGGTGGAGCCCGTTAGATTTTGAAGCTAATGCAAAAGATGGTATTGCAATACCGTGGCCAATAAATTATAATGAAATTGCCCCCTGGTACGATCATGTAGAAAAGTTTGCAGGTATCAGCGGATCTATGGAAGGCTTATCTAATTTGCCCGATGGACAATTTTTACCACCAGTGCCTTTAAATTTTGTTGAAAAAGATGTTGCTGCTAAAATTAAAGAAAAGTTTAAAGGACAAAGGCATCTTATAAATTCAAGAGTTGCCAATATTACTGTACCGCATAACGAAAGGCCCGGTTGCCAGTTTAGAAACCGTTGTTGGGAAGGCTGTATGTTTGGCGGATATTTTAGTACACAATCTTCAACCTATCCGGCTGCATTAAAAACAGGCAATCTTACGGTTCGTCCTTTTTCGTTAGTAACACAGGTTTTGTACGATAAGGATAAAAAGAAAGCAACAGGTGTTGAAGTTTTAGATACCGGAGATAACAAAACGTATCAATTCAATTCTAAAATAGTTTTTCTGTGTGCCTCGGCATTAAATTCTGCATGGATTTTAATGCGCTCTGCTAACGATGTATGGGCAGATGGGTTAGGCAGCAGCAGTGGCGAACTGGGACATAATATTATGGATCATCATTACAATTTAGGTGCATCCGGAACTATTGAAGGTTACGAGGATAAATATTATTCCGGAAGAAGACCTGCAGGTTTTTATATTCCAAGATTTGCAAATATAGGAGCTGACAAAAGAGATTATTTACGTGGCTTTGGTTACCAGGGCGCAGCAAGCCGCAGCGGATGGAGCAGGGAAATTGCAGAGATGAATATTGGAAAAGATTTAAAAGAAGCATTGGGCGAACCCGGGCCGTGGCAAATGGGTGCTACTGGTTTTGGAGAAATTCTTCCTTATCATGAAAATAAAATTACACTTGATAAAACTAAAAAAGATAAATGGGGCTTGCCGGTTTTATCAATGGATGCAGAGATAAAAGAAAATGAAATGAAAATGCGTAAAGATATTTTATCAGAGATGGTGGCGATGCTTGAAGCAGGTGGTGCAAAAAATATAAATACTTATGATAGTGGACATGCAATGGGCCACGGCATTCACGAAATGGGTACTGCACGTATGGGCAGCGATGCTAAAACATCGGTGCTAAACAAAAATAACCAGGTATGGGATGCGCCCAATGTGTTTGTAACCGACGGCGCATTTATGACGTCTTCAGCCTGTCAAAATCCATCACTAACTTATATGGCCTTTACTGCAAGAGCAGCAAATTATGCAGTAGAACAATTAAAAAAACAAAATTTATAATCTCTTAAAATAAAAATTATGGAACGCAGAGAACTTTTAAAAATGATTGCGGTATTAACAGGTGGTGTTGTAATAGGTGGTGAAGTTTTTTTATCGGGTTGTAACACTAAAACGGCAGATGCTGCTGCATTTTCTGTTGATAATATTGCATTGCTGGATGAAGTGGGCGAAACCATTATTCCCACCACCACCACACCGGGTGCTAAAGCCACCAAAATTGGTGATTTTATGAAAACCATTGTTACAGATTGTTATACCGAAGACCAGCAAAAAGTTTTTTCCTCTGGCCTTACGGGCTTAAATGAAGCCTGTAAAAAAAGCAGTGGTAAATCTTTTATAGATAGTACAGCCGACCAGCGTAAAGCATTTTTAATTACGCTTGAAAAAGAAGCCAAAGATTATAATAAACAGCGTGATGAAAAAGATAAAGACGCCAGGGAAAAAGCAAAAAAAGAAATGAATCCTGATTATGTGGCCAGCCCTTCGCATTATTATACTATGATGAAGCAATTAACTTTATGGGGTTACTTCAGTTCCGAAATCGGCAGCAAGCAGGCTTTGCGCTGGGTACCCATCCCCGGTAAATACGATGGCAACCTGCCATATAAAAAAGGTGATAAGGCCTGGGCTATTTAAAATAATTTTTATTGTTATTAAAAGTGCCGCTCTGTTTTTTGAGCGGCACTTTCATTATATAAAAAAGCTAATGCCAATACATCATTTAATTTTCCTTCAATAATTTATCAATCAATTCCTCAAATTCTTGTTTATAAATAAGATAATGATTTCCAGTGCCCGGCCCGTTAAAACCAGTGTCTAGTTTTCTTATTTTACCTGTTTTATCAAGAATTACAGACGAAGGAAAAAATTTTATTGGGGTTAATTCCGGCAAGGTTTTTTCGGTACGTAAACTATCCCCCACAGTTACACCTGTATTTAAAATAGTGTATTGCACATTAAATCTATCTCTGAATTTGGCAAGGCTTTTTACCGAGCGCTCCCAATCGGTGGTGTATTCATATGCCAGTGCTATAACCTCTACCCCACGCTGTTTATTTTTATTGTAGTACTCACTTAAAAAAGCCGTTTCATCCATGCAGTTGGGGCACCAGCTGCCCATCAGTTGTATTATCACTACTTTATTTTTAAACAGATCATCGGTAATAGAAACTGCTTTACCTGCTAAGTTTTTAAATGTAAAATGCAGTTTTTCTTCACCGGGTTTTACAAACATAGCAACCGGCGCAGCAGGCACTTTTGCCTTTGCATTTTTAGTGGCCTGCCAGTTTTCTTTATAGGTTGCTCCAGAATAAAAAGTACCGCCGCTAATGGTATTATTGTTTTCAATTTTTGCAGTAAATAAAAAAGCATGGCCGCCATCAAAGCAACTCATTAATAAAGAATCTTTGCTAACAACACCCTCTAAATACCGGTAGTCGCCGGTGGGGTTTAAAAAAGTTCCCGTTACTTTATTTCCGTTTTGTTTAAATTCTGCTACAGATAATTCATTGGGTTTTGCAGCAGCAAATGTTCCTGCCCATCTTCCGGTAATATTTTTATTGCTTTTTGCAATTGCATCAAATCTTTTTTTACCGGGCACCGCAGTAAAAGAAATGACCTGTGTTTTTACCGAACCGGCTTTTAACCAATAGCCATTTATTTTATTAGCGGCATATAAAATTTTAAACTGCGATTCAAACACCGGCATTTGTATAATTAAAGAATCGCCGGCTTTGGTAATATTATCCACCCTTATCTTTTCTGCTGCATTATGAATGTACCAAACAGGTTGCCCCTTTTCTGTTTTCCATTCAAACGTAAATGCAATAGCCTTACCATCGCTGCGGTTAATTTTTGCACTCCACCATCCCTGCTGTGCTTTTACGGCAACATTAGCAACAATACAAATAAGCAAGATTAAAATTTTCATTATGCCTTTCTTTTAAAACAAAGATAGCATTTAGGCAAAGCAACTGCTGCCAGCAATTATGTTAATAAATATACCGGGGTTACCTACTAATTTTTATTTATGGTAAAATTGAAAGGTTTGTATATAATTTTGCAGAGATAAAAATTAAGTTATGGCAGGAATATTAGACTTGGTAGGTAATACACCGTTAGTGGAATTAAAAGAGTTAAACCCCAATAAAAACGTAACCATCTTTGGTAAGCTGGAAGGCAACAATCCCGGTGGAAGTGTAAAAGACCGGGCGGCTTTTGGCATGATAAAAGGCGCAATAGACCGTGGCGAAATACAACCCGGCATCACTTTAGTAGAAGCCACAAGCGGCAACACCGGCATTGCATTAGCCATGATTGCCAGTTTATTTAATGTACCTATCGAATTAATAATGCCAGAAGATGCTACAAGAGAAAGGGTGTTGACCATGGAAGCTTTTGGCGCAAAAGTTATACTTACTCCAAAAGAAAAGTCGATGGAAGGTGCAATAGATTATGCCAATGCACAAGTGGCAAAAGGCGGTTACCATATGTTGAATCAATTTGGTAACGAGGATAATCCCAACATGCATTATAAAACTACCGGTCCGGAAATTTGGAACGACACTCAAAAAAAAATAACACACTTTGTTTCTTCCATGGGTACCACTGGAACTATAATGGGCGTATCAAAATATTTAAAAGAACAAAACATCGCCATACAAATTATAGGTTGCCAGCCCACTGATGGTTCTAAAATTCCCGGCATACGAAAATGGCCCGAAGCTTATTTACCAAAAATATTTAACCGCAACCGCGTAGACCGTGTTATTGAAATTGCAGAAAAAGATGCACGTACTATGGCAAAAAAATTAGCCCGTGAAGAAGCTATATTTAGCGGCATGAGCAGCGGTGGTGCAGCACATGCTGCCATTGAACTGGCAAAAGAATTAACCGCTGGTGTAATTGTTTTTATTGTCTGCGACCGTGGCGACAGGTATTTGAGCAGTGATTTGTTTGATTAAAAATTATGGCTTATCACTTTTTTTAAAATTGAACCAGTATTTTTTTAAAAAGTCAATCAAGGGGAACATTATCTTAAGCCATTAGTTTAATAATCACCTCAACTCCTTATAGCCACCACCGGATCCATTTTTGCAGCACGGCGTGCCGGTATAATGCCGGCTAAAATGCCCACAACAATACAAATAATTACAGTGGTAATAAGCATGGGCACAGAAATGTAAACCGGAAAATGCAATGGCCCGGATAAAATTAAAGTAAGAATATAAACAAAGAACAAACCGAATGCCCCGCCAATGATGCAGAGCACAGCGGCCTCCATTAAAAACTCAAATAAAATACTGGCACGTTTTGCGCCGATAGCTTTTTTTAATCCAATTACCGAAGTGCGTTCTTTAACTGTTACAAACATAATATTGGCAATACCAAACATGCCCACAATTAAACTGATGCCGCCAATTACTGCACCCACAACATTCAGCATAACAAAAGATTCGGAGATGGCCTTGCTAAAAGCTTCCACACTGTTAAGCGAAAAATTATCTTCCTGCCGCGGCGGTAATCTTCTTATCTGGCGCATAATTCCTCTTAGCTCATTCATTAATGCTGTTGGTGCCACACCGGCTTTTCCTTTAGCAATTAAAACGGGGTTGCTCCACTCTACCGGAAAAATTTGCTTGCAGTATTTATAAGTAAGCATTATGCAATTATCATAATCCCAGCCAATAAAATTTTTGCCTTCTTTTTTTATTACGCCAACAATGGTGGTCTTTTTTCCTTTTACTTCAATTTGTTTGCCCAGTGCCCGCTCAGTATTACCAAATAAAGATTCGGCATTGGCATTACCAATAATACAAACATTGCTGCCCGAATTAAATTCGCTGTTAGAAAAAAAACGGCCATATTCAAAATTGATGGGCTGCACCGTCATTTGTGCTTCGGTAATGCCATAAATACTGGCGTTACCAATTACATCATCTTTATAACCAATACTGCCGCCGGTACGCAATAAATAACTTACGTCATCCAACAATTCCGATCGCTGCCTTATCATTTCCGCTTCTTCAATTTTCATGGTGGGCCGGGCACGGTATTTCCAGGTGGGTTGGTCGGCCCCGCCGCTGTACTCCCATTTATCAATGTAAATTGTATTACTGCCCAGGCTTTTTACTTCGTTCTGAATATTTCTTTCCAAACTGTTTACGGTGGCCAGTACACCTATTATACAAAAAATACCAAAGGCAACGCCGGTAAGGCTTAGCGCCGTACGCAATTTATTTACTTTTAATTCCTGCAGGGTTAGCCGAAGAGAATTTTGCAAAATATTGAGTGATTTACCCATACCTCAAATGTACGGGTTGCAAATGAAATCTCGTGGGCTATTGTATGAGTGGCCTCAACCGCTGATTGGCAACAAAAAAATTATTTTATAAGAAATGAAAGACCGGCAGTAATAGAAAATGTATTTGTTTTAATGGTAGTGGTGGGTTGACCAGGCGAAGATTTATAAATATTAGCCAATCCAAAATTATTGGCGCAATTAAAATGCAGTTGGGTTGATGAGGTAAGCGGTAACGCCATTCCTGCGCCAGCAACCAATCCATAATTAATTTTTTTGCGGTTGGCCGAAGAGGATTTTGTAGTGGATGGTGGTGTATTGGGCGCAGCCGCTTCCGTTATTTTTGTAATAGTTTTATTGTTTAATAAAAGCCCGGTAAAAACACCTGCTTCGGCAGTAAATTTTATTTTCTTACCAAAGCTGTAAGCCGCAACTACAGGTAAATTGAGGTAATTTATTTTTTGCAATACATCGCCTTTTACAATACCGGTGCCATTGCTATTTTCAAAATATAAAGAACGGTAGGCCCAGCCCATTTGATCGTAAGCCAGCATAATTTTTAATGCAACAGTATTGGTAAAATTTATTTTATAGTATGCGCCCAGGTGTATACCGGGTAGCACGCCAACAGCAGGTTTATACACGACGTTTCCACGTGCGGTATTTAAGTTTACACCAGTATTAATACCATATGACTGTGTATTTTTTTGAGCCTCTGCAGATAATATAAAGAAGAGGAGAGATAAACCAAGGGTTATTAATTTTCTCATAAAGCAAAGTTTAAAATGGTATTACATAAATATACCAACCTGTATTGGTAATTTAAAAAATAAATATAAACCTCTTCATAAAATTGCATTTATTTTTCCTGTGCACAATGCCTGCAGCGGGGTTCGTAAATATCCATTTCGCCCAGCAATACCTGCGGACCAGCGGCAGATTTACGGTAACTGATATTGGCAATATTGCCGCACTTTACACAAATGGCGTGCAGCTTGGTTATATAATCGGCTTTGGCCAGCAGGCCGGGCATTTGCCCAAAAGGTTTGCCGGTATAATCCATATCAAGCCCGGCAACAATTACCCTAATACCTTTTAATGCCAATAGTTCACACACGTTTCCAATTTCGGCGTCAAAAAATTGGGCTTCATCAATGCCTACCACATCTACATCCTGCGCCAGCAATAAAATAGTTTGAGAGCTGTCTACCGGGGTGGAAAGTATAGCATTGGTATCATGACTAACAATTTTTTCAGCATCGTAACGTACATCCATGGCAGGTTTAAAAATCTCTACTTTTAAATTGGCAATTTTTACCCGCTTTAACCTTCTTATCAGTTCTTCGGTTTTTCCGCTAAACATGCTGCCACATATCACTTCTATCCAGCCTCTTCTTTCGCCACCAAAATGGGGTTCTATAAACATTTATATAATTTTTAAAATTCAGTTTGTAACTTAGGCTGCATTTTTGCTTACTAATATATTACAGGGCATCAAAAGTATAATTATTCATGCAAAGAGTGGACACACTGATAAAAAAATTACAGGACCAGTTTGCGGCCAACGCCAGCGCAGCACAATTATTAATGACGGTGCAAATGTTGC
>JAYURK010000188.1:0-29355 GCA_043756235.1 Ferruginibacter sp.
AACAGATGAGTTTTTCAGCTAACTACAAAATTTTTGAAAATCAATAACTCCATAAACTATTGATTTTCAAAAACGAAATTTGACGTTAGTCATAAACCAAGCGGCAGCGAGTGGGGTTATCACAGTGACGCGGATGTAACTTACAACCTTACAGAAATTGCAGGAATAAATGTTGTGTCAATTAATTTTAAAAAAGGTGATCATGCACAGGCAGGCATTTTTTCAAGAACAGATTTTGTAAAATAAAAAATCATTCCTCAACAATTTCCCTTTGCACTCCCGGTATTTCCATTACTAAATTTTCGCCATAAGCAATGGCCGGTGTTTGATAGCCGGGTGTAAAATTTCCGTTCAATATTTTTTGAGAAATAATTAATGAAATATGTGCCGTTAAAGTATAGCCTTCGGGGCCGCTTAGCCGCAGGGTAACTTTTTTACCGGCAGCATTTACTGCCTGCCCCCAAACAAAGCCTATAGCCTTTTCTCTTTGTGCATCATTTGGCCCTGCAGGTTTTTGTTTAATTTTATTTTTTATATAGTTACGAATAATATTGGTACGCAACAGCCAGTTAAAAAGCGGTTGCAATTTTAAAACGTTGTACATTTTTTTAGAAATGCCGGTATAAGTTTCTATATCCGGAATACCTGTAGTAAAATATGCAGTTGAAATATCGCCCCAGGGAATACTCATTACAAATAATTTTTTTAAACCAAAATCAACCCACATCCCTTTTTGCCCCAATGGTGTTCGAATAATTTTTCCATTTTTTCTTACACAACCACCTTCGCCTGCTTTACCGGCCATTGTAATGGCTGTGCCATGAGAAAGACCACCACCCACACTTGCAAAAGCCAATTGCAATGCAACAGCATCGGGCAATAATTTTTTTAATTGCAGCGCAATGCAATCGGTGGGCACCACATCAAAACCTGCACCGGGTAAAAGCATAATGCCTGCTTTTTTTGCTGCAGCATCGTAAGTTTTAATTAATTCAAAAACAGCAATGTCTCCATTAATATCTGCATAATGAGTTCCTGTATGTAAACAGGCATTTATCATTTGCTTTGCAGTAAATTCAAAAGGTCCTGCCGCATGTATTACTACTTTCACCACTTTTAATGCAGCATGCAAAGCATCGGTATCATCTAAACTAAAAATTTTAAAGGGCAAATTAAGTTTTATGGCAAGGGGCTCTATCAATTCTTTTTTTCTGCCGGCAAGTATGGGTTGTAAATTATATTGTGTTGCATAGCGGGCAATAAGCTGGCCGGTGTAACCATTAGCGCCATAAAGCAAAAAAGTATTTGTTTGCATAATTAAAAATACAACAGCACATTCAAAATGGCCACTTTCTTTATGCCGATAATTTTTTTGGTAAAACTGCAATTAAAAAACTTTGTGTTCTTTCAGGTATTAAAGTAACTTCGGAATGTGGAAAGTAGCCTTGATTTTACAAAGCCATTTGTAATAAATTATTTTTTCTTTTTAGAAGTTTTTAAAGATTTATTAAACCAAAACGCCATAACCATTTTTATGAAAAAAATTAAATCAGCATTACTGCCAGTATTATTATTTTTTCCTGCAAGTATATTTGCCATTGATACAAAAGATACCCGTATGCTGGCACAACCGGCAATAAGTGCAAACCATATTGCTTTTATTTATGCCGAAGATTTATGGGTAGCCAATAAAGATGGCTCACAACCCCGACGCATAACAGTTGACAGGGGCATAGAATCTAACCCTGTATTTTCCAGCGATGGAAACACCATTGCCTTTAATGCCGAGTACGACGGAAACGTAGATGTTTTTACAGTACCAACAGAAGGTGGCATACCCACAAGGTTAACCTGGCATCCATCAGCAGATATAGTTCGTGGTTTTTCAAATGATAGCAAATCGGTATTGTTTGCTTCCCAACGGGTAACATTTTCCAACCGGTATACACAATTATTTACAGTGCCGCTCAGCGGGGGTACATCGGTACAGCTGGACATTCCCAATGCAACCTGGGCCACGTATTCGCCAAACGGAAAACAAATGGCCTACAATCCTATTAACGATGCATTTCGCCAATGGAAACATTACCGCGGCGGCTCTGTTTCCAATATCTGGATATATACTTTTGCAGATCATAACACCATAAAAATTCCGCAGCCAGATGGCGGCTGTAATGATGTTAACCCAATGTGGATGGGTAATATTATTTATTTTAGAAGCGACCGAAACGGAGAGTTTAATTTATTTTCTTACAACACGGTATCAAAAAAAATTGAACAGCATACCAGCTTTAAAGATTTTCCTGTAACAAATGCATCCAGCGGAAATGGAATGATTGTTTTGGAGCAGGCAGGTTATTTACATACTTTTTCTCCGGGCCAAACAAATACCAACAGGATAAAAGTTGGAATAGCAGCCGATTTACTGGAGCTGCGGCCCCGTTTTGTAAAAGGTGCAAAATATATAAGAAGTGCAGCGCTTTCTCCTTCCGGGCAACGTGTTGTTTTTGATTTTAGGGGAGACATAATTTCTGTACCTGCAGAAAAAGGAGATGCCCGTAATATTACACAAACTGTTGCGGCGCACGAAAAATTTCCGGCATGGTCGCCAGATGCAAAAAGTATCGCCTACTTTTCTGATGCCGGCGGCGAGTACTATCTTGAAATAAAATTGCAGGATGGAAAAGGAGAAGCAAAAAAATATAAATTAAATGGTACTGGCTTTTATGCATTTCCAAAATGGTCGCCGGATGGAAAAAAAATCAGCTATGTTGATAATGGCCGAAACCTGTATGTACTGGATGTGGTTACAGGCAACATAAATAAAATTGATGCCGATGAATTGTACGTACCCGGGCCGTTTCGTAATTTATTTGGCGACTGGTCGGCAGATTCTAAATGGATAGCCTACACTAAAGTAACAGCAACACAATTCAAGCGTATTTTTTTATACTCAGTTGATCAGCAAAAATCATTTGCCGTAACTGATGGGCTTAGTGATGCTGCTGAACCAATTTTTGACAGGGCTAATAAATACCTTTACTTTTTTGCATCTACCAATGCCGGGCCGGTACTTAACTGGTTCGATCAATCGAATGCAGATATGCAAAGCAGCAACTCTATCTACCTGGCTACTTTACAAAAAGAAACTGTCTCTCCTTTTTCTAAAGAAAGTGATGAAGAAAAAATATCCGCAGTATCCGGTGGAAAAGAACCTGCAGATACTTTTAAACAAAAAAAAGATGCCGTCACTGCTGATAAAAAACCGGCATCACTTTCAATAGATTGGGAAGGCATACAAAACCGCATTATAGATTTACCCATTAAATCCGGCAATTATGAACAACTGGCCATGGGCAAAGACGATGAGTTATTATATATAGCTTACAGCAACGATAACCCTGAAACAGGCATGCTGCATAAATACGATATAAAAAAACGTAAAGATGCTGAGGTAACCGCAATGAATGGCTATACCCTTTCTGCCGATGGAAAAAAAATGCTGTATACCAATGGCAATACCTGGGCCATTAGTAACGCTGGCGAAAAAAATGAACCGGGAAAAGGAATGTTGAACGTTGCAGACATGCAGGTTAAAATAGAACCACAGGCAGAATGGCCTCAAATTTTTGATGAAGCCTGGAGGGTTAACCGTGATTATTTTTACGACGTAGGAATGCATGGAGCCAATTGGGCATCGATGAAAAAAAAGTATGAAGTTTTTTTACCGCACCTTGCCTGCCGCAGAGATTTAAATACATTGATACAATGGATGTGCAGCGAATTGGCAGTTGGCCATCACCGCATAACCGGCGAAGGAGATTTGTTGAATACTCCTGAAAAAGTTTCCGGAGGTTTGTTGGGTGCAGATTATTCTGTTGATAAAAACCGTTACCGCATTAAGAAAATTTATGGCGGACTTAACTGGAACCCTAATTTACGGTCGCCGTTAACCGAACCTGGTGTAAATGTAAAAGAAGGCGATTATATACTTGCTGTTAACGGGGCGGATGTTACCGCATCCGAAGAGTTATATCGTTTTTTTGAAAACACAGCAGGCAAAATTGTAGAACTAACTATTGGCAACAACCCGGATAATAAGGCATCAAGAATTGTAAAAGTGGTGCCGGTGGCAAACGAATATGCATTGCGCAACCGTGATTGGGTAGAGGGCAATTTAAAAAAAGTGAACGATGCCACCAAGGGGCAAGTAGCCTATGTGTATGTGCCAAACACTGCCGCACTGGGACATGAATATTTTAAAAGATATTTTTTTCCGCAGGCAAATAAAAAAGCAATTATTATTGATGAAAGATTTAATGGCGGCGGGCAGTTGGCCGATTACTATATTGATATTTTACAGCGACCTCATCAGGCACACTGGAACATGCGGTATGGTAAAGATTTAAAATCTCCCAGTGCTTCCATACAGGGACCCAAAGTAATGATCATTGATGAAACAGCAGGGTCGGGTGGAGATATGTTGCCCTGGATGTTTAGAAAATTTAAAGTAGGTACGCTGGTGGGTAAACGCACCTGGGGAGGGCTTGTGGGTATTTTAGGATTTCCTGAGTTTATTGATGGAGGCGGGGTAACTGCACCCAATGTAGCCATATGGACAAAAGATGGTTTTGTAGTAGAAAATGAAGGTGTAGCACCTGATGTAGAGGTAGAACAATGGCCTGCTGATATCATTAAAGGCAGAGATCCGCAACTGGAAAAAGCTATTGAAATTGCTTTAAAAGAATTAGAGAAAAATCCTGCACCTGAGCCTAAGCGACCGCCTTATCCTAAAAAAGCAACGAACTGATTATTATGTAAACGGGTTATCAATTTAAGATAACCCGTTTATCTTTTTATCATCTAACTACAAAATTTTTACCTGAATTTACCTGAGATGGTGTAGCACACTTTATCATTAATTCTGTTAAAAATCTGCCCGTTTATTTTACGCAGCCGCCGTGTTTTTTTTTTATCCAGCAGTCTTCCTTCACCATCAAAATATTGGGGCAGGTTAAAATAGGTAAGCACATAATATTTATGGTAGGCTAATGGTGCTTTTAAAGCCACAGGTTTTATCGACATAAACACAAGCGTATTCTTTTTTTCATCTACATAGTAATCAAAATTTTTTATCCAGGTGCAGCGTATGCTTTGCATTTGGGTAATAAGCTCATTAACTTTTGGTGCACTTAAATTAAATTTTTTAAGGGTATCATTTAACCTGGGTTCGCCTGAAGTAAACTCGTAAATATAACTGAGTGTATCGGTTATGAATTCAAATGAAACCGTTTTAAAATCCCGGGAGGTAAAGCCAAGGATAAAAGGAGATTGCTGCGATAATTTTTTATAATTTTCTTCAATTTTATCCAGCACTTTTTCGTTTTGATAATAATATTTTGTAGAAATATTTTTAGGAGAGCAGGAAAAAAATAAACCCACCGCCATGGTTATTGCTATGTAGTAAATAAAATTAGTTAACATCAACTTTCTTTTTTGTACAATAAGTAATACCAAAAATAATTCGTTTAAAAAATGCAGGCGACATTTGTAATTGGGTACGGCCGCCATAATCCCAATATACCAATGTTATTAACCCGTTTTGTTCACTTACCTTTTCGGCCACAATAAAATGTGTAGGAAACCCCACTTTTAGCTGCACATGATTTTTTTTATGTACAATGCGGTTATTGATGTACAACACCACCATACCCGTTGCTAATCTTTTATTAATGTATTTGTATAAATCGCCGGTATGCGGCCGTATCAGGTCGGCGCCCCTTGCTTTTACTTTATACCTCAGTAAACTTCTTACCATCCGGTTAAATTTTGCATAATTTACCGATGCCCACCGGGTATCTTCATCGCCGGAATTATATTTTCGGTTAAATAAATTAATATATCCTTTATAATGATCGGCCAGTGCTAAAAAAATCATTTGTTCAGCCGGATGAATATCTAAAACTCCTTTAAATTTCATGAGGCCTGCTTCTTTTTTTACAGCAGCAGAAGGATTTATAAAAGCATTACCAAAAACGGCTTTACCATCTTTAAATAATTGCACTAATAATTTTGCATATCCAAGAGGATCGTCTTTTAAAAATAAATAAGTGAGGGCGCCATAGCCACAAAAATTGGTGCCATTACCAGGGTAAATTGTAATGGGTTGCTGTACATTTATTTTTATATTTTGTAAAAACGCACCGGGTTTAATATTTGGCCAGTGTTTACTGGCAGGCAAAGTTTTTATACTGTCTAAAAAACTAGTAGCCTGGTGCCGGGTAGAAGAAGCAATGGTATCTTCAGCAAAATTATATAAGGGTACTGCAAAAGCATCACCAATAAAACCAAACAAAATAATTGCGAATAACGCAGCCCATTTTATAAGTGTTCTCTTTATTCTCAAATTATCTGTAATTTATTTAGTACATACGAAGATAACTAATAAAGAGTTGGGCATACACTATTAATACCCGCTTAAGAGGTAAATATGGTAATTAAAATGTGTGCTTAATGGTTACGTTTTTTTTCTTCCTCCGGAAATTTAACCGCCAGCGGCCCGTTACCCACAATTAAAAAATACACCAGTAACAGCAGTACCAATATGGAAAGAAATAATTCTGAATATGGCTTAAACACATCACCCGAAACATTTATAAAAACTATTGCCCCAATTAAAATAGGTATTTGTATTAAACAGGCAGCACGGGTAAACATACCTATGGTTAAAAAAAGGCCACCCATAATGTGTGCAAAAGTTACATAGTGCCCTAATAAAATAAGTGTAAAGGCACCAAATGGCGAGCGGTTGCTCATTAGGCTTACCAGCTCGCTGGTATTGCGGAGAAAATCGATGCCTTTGTACAGTAAAAAAATACCTAAAACTATACGTATTATATCCAGCCATTTGGGGTGATGCCTGTCACCCCAATACTCCATTTTTTGCAAGAGGTTCATATAATATATTTTAAATTTTTAGTAAAAAAGAACGTTTATAAATGTACTCATTAAAAATATAAAATGCAACTGGGTTTTATGGCGGCTTTAATTAACGGGCATAAAAAAAGGACACCAGCTGATGTCCTTTTTTATAAACCAAAGTTTTTTTATTATTTCAAATGATTTGAAATAAGCTTAGCCATATCAAACATAGATACCTGTGCTTTACCACCAAAAATTGGTTTTAATTTAGCATCAGCATTAATCATACGCTTGTTTTTAGAATCCTGTAATTTGTTGGCTTTAATGTACACCCAAAGTTTTTTTACTACCTCGGTACGGGGTAACCCTTTACTGCCCACTACTGCTGCTAAATCAGCACTTGGTGTAAGTGGTTTCATAAATGCTGCAGAAGGTTTACGTGCAGATTTCTTTTTAGCAACTTTTTTAGGGGCCGCTTTTTTTACTGCTTTTTTATGAGCTGCTTTTTTGGGAGCCGCTTTTTTTGCTGCTGCTTTTTTGGGAGCCGCTTTCTTTGGAGCTGCTTTTTTAGGAGCCGCTTTTTTTGCAGCTTTTTTCACTGTTTTTTTTGTTGCCATTTTTTTAAATTTAGAATGTTAATGAGTGTTTAGTATTTACCAGTACCAAATATAACTTATTTCCTATGGTTGTGCAATGAGAAATGCATAAAAATATTTCTCCACCATGCCTGTGGATTAAATTGCTCCATTGGTAAAAAGCCATTTTTTGCTCAGGAAAATTATAGCAGTGCCTGTATAAATATTGTTTTTACAGGGAAAAATGTATTTTTTGTGGCACCAAAAATATGATCGGAGTAAAATAGTTACTTTCGTTTTGTAGCATTTGCCCAATGAAATATTGGTAAATTATTTTTTGTAAAATGATATAAAATTTTGTTTTTCCTGCTAAAATTGTATGTTTTTAAAATAAATTCAATTGCACCGGCTTTAAACCATCTAACCGGTTTGATGGTACAAACGCCTTATTTGTTATGGTAAACACCGGTGTGGCTTCGTAGCGGGATGCAATTATTACAGCAGTTTTATCACCTGCATATTTTGTAAATAACTCCGCTGCAAGTTTTGGGCAATTATTTTCTTTAGATAAATGTGCTAATAAAATGTGCGTCATAAAAGTTGGGCGGTGCTGTATAAATAATTCCAGTGCCTGCCTGTTGGATAAATGCCCTTTGCCCCCGCGAATTCTATTTTTTAAATGAACAGGATAGCTGCCGTTTTCCAGCATGGTATCATCATAATTGGATTCTAAAAAAACTGCATGGCATTGCTTAAAATAATGAACAACATTACAACAGGCCTTACCAATATCTGTAAATATACCTACGGTTACTTCGCCGTTAGTAATAATAAAACTGTGAGGGTCTGCGGCATCGTGATGTTTGCTAAATGGTGTAATCAATAATTCTCCTACCGCTACCGGTTGCTGTGCGATAAATATTTTTGATAAATGTTTAATTAAATGCGGGCCATTATTTGCAGTAGCATTTGTAATATAAACGGGTAAATGATATTTATTGGCCAGGGTACTAAGGCCCTTTATATGATCGCCATGCTCGTGTGAAATAAAAATTGCTTTTACCATTTTGATAGAAAGCCCTAACTGCAGCATACGTTTTTCTGTTTCGCGGCACGATAAACCAGCATCAATAAGTACTGCCTCTTTGTTATTACCTACATAATAACAATTGCCATTGCTGCCCGAATTTAATGAAGTAATAAATAATGCCATTATGCTGCAAAGAAAATGATTTTTAAACTGACGGTGCTGTTGATTTTAAAATTTACATTTAATGAGTGTTATGTATTTGTAACAATTAAGCACCAAACAGCATTAAAAAAAAGTATTTATACGTAGTTTATTTACGCATTTTTATTTTTTTTGCATTTAATTGTTCACATATTTTGATTTAATAAAACAAGCTCCCTACATTTACATCAACTTACGTATCCCAACATCCAGTAACCGCTGATGTAACCGTACCAATTTTCCCAAAAAAGAAACCATTTATTTTATTATCCAATCTTTTGAAACACTGCGTTGTTTAGGAAGTAATATGTGTCTGCATTTTATTTCTTTCGCATCTTTTTAAATCCATTTGCGTATTTAGTTATCCTTTTTAAAACCAGTATTATTTTTTTTGCGTATGCTTTAGCAAAAATGTAATAAACGGCATTTGTTAATACCTCATCTAAAAAATACACATTATGGAAATTTTTTACACAGCTTACACCAAATTACTGGATTACAAAACTTACTACTTTATAAAAAAATTCAGTGCTTTTCCTGAATTTAAAAATGTGTCGCCGGTATTGGAAGCCTACGGTATGCATATTAATTTTGATAAAGCCTGCAGTATTGCCGGTGTAACTGATGCCGCCGTTAAACAACAGTTATTGGCACAGGCAGAACAAAATACCACCCGTGCAAAAGTTATCGAACTTACCACCAACAATTTTGCTGAAAAAAGTATTGCCGGATAATTTTTTTTTGATCACAAAAAATTATTCCGTGGTTTTTTATATGCATAACCGTAATAAATAACTTACATTTATTTATTATGCTGCACCGTAAAAAACAAGATGTTGATGTTATTTTAGATTTGCTGAACGAAACCTTACAGGCAAACCCTACTTCCACATTTGCTGCAAGTTTATTACACCAGTACCAGGAGCGTGGCAGCCTTAGCAAAAAGCAACTGGAAGGTTTGTATCATAAAGCCTCAAAAGTAACCGGCATCAGTGCCGGTAAGCTGGCCACACTGCAAGCCATCATTTTAAAAAAACCTAACCGCTATAAATCAACATTAACACAAGCCTTACCAGCACCCGTAAAAGACGAAGTTGCGGGTGAGCAGCTGGCAGAAATTTTAGAAAAATATCCGCAGCATAAAAGAGTGGTATTCTTTAAAGCTAAATACGATAACAACGAAACATTTGCTGTAACAGAAACAGAAGAGTTAAAACGTTTTTATAAATTACTGATTACAGATAAAAAAAATATTTAGGCATTTTTATTCAGGCCTATCAGGTAATTAAACAAATTTGTTTCGGAAGCAAGATTTAATTTTTTTCTTAAACGGTACCGGCTGATCTCCACACCCCTAACCGAAATATTCATTAGCTGTGCAATTTCTTTGGTAGAGAGGTTCATTCTTAAATACGCACAAAGTTTTAATTCGTTGCCGGTTATTGCAGGATGTTTTTCTTTTAAGCCTGCTACAAAATCGCTGTGTACCTTATCAAAATGTTTTGTAAAACTTTCCCACTCCTTATCCATATTGTCATCTTCACTCAGCGATTTTATAATTTTCTTCATCTCGGCTACTGCCTGTGGGTTTTCAAAACCTTTCATTACATGGTTAAGCTCGGTTTTAATTTTAGTTAATAACTCTCCTTTTTTTACCAAGTGCATTGCCGAAGAGGCCAGTTCAGAATTTTTAAAATTAATTTCTGCTTCAAGGTTTTCATTTTTCAACACTACAATTTCACTTTCCGTTTTATTTATTTCCAGCTCGTGTATATACCGCAATCTTTTTTGTTCCTCCTCATATTTTTTTTGCTGGCTTATAAATTTTTTCTTTTGCCATTTAAACACTGCAAATAAAACTGCGGCTACAAGCAGCAGGTAAAAAATAGTTGCCCAAACAGTTTTATACCATGGCGGCAGCATATTAAAAGTATATCCTGCGGGTGCAGATTCGTTGCCCAAATTACTCCTCACCTTAACTTCAAAAGTAAAGTTGCCGGCAGGTAAATTGGTATATTCTTTTTCTGTACGGGCAGTCCAATCGCTCCAGTTTTCATCAAACCCTTTTAGGCGAAAACTATATTCTACATTGGACGGATTGCTGTAAAGTGTTGCCGAAAATTCAAAACGAATTGTTTTCCATGCATCATTTATTTGCGGCGCTGCAGTGGCATCCTGCAGTTGCTTTTCGTTTACTGCTGCAAAATAGCCACCAAATAAAAGGCTGTCGGTTTTATGTATAATCCTCACCGTTCTTATCTGCACCCGCAAATCCTGCAATGTTGTTTTATACTTTTGGTAATTGATATGATAAAACCCTTTTTCGCCCCCAAGAAAAATATTGTTTTCATTTACAGGATAAATAAGTTCAAAACCGCTCAGCATTTTATCTTTCAATTCAGGCAGGTAAATAAGGGCCGGCGCCTTACCGGTAACATCAACCACACCCAATGTTTTTTCATGAATAAACCAAATATTACCAGCAGGATCTTCTTTTACATAACGGATACTCTGGTTGCCCAGCATCTTGTTATAAAACGGCGAAGGTTCAAAAATATCTTTTGCGGGGTTGTAAATAAATATTCCTTTTAAGGTAGCTACAACCACCTGATTTTTTATTTTATATACATGATTATCTAAAATTGAGGGCAATCCTTTTTTATCGGTATACACTGCAGTAGTATAAGCGCCTTCATTATTTTTACTTGTTTTAAAAACGCCATGGTACGGATGGGAGACCCAAATATTATAATCGTTGTCGATAGCTACAAACCTGGATGATTCGTTAAAACCCGGCAGCAAACCTGCGGGAGTAAACTGACCGTTGTTGAAATTAAAAAAGAAAAGTCCTTTATAATTACCAGCAATAATTTGTTCTGGCGAAAAGGAACCTTTACCCGGTACAAAATTCCAAAAGCCTGGAGTTTCAGCAATTGGAACAGCCGTATTTTTTTTTATTACAAAAGCACCTTCGTGATTACCCAGTAACAACTGGTTGTTAATTTCTGCCAACCCCCAGGTTTGCGCTTTAGCATTATTAACCGATACAAAATTACCCTTACTAAAACTTAAATCCTTCATAGGCTGTAAGGCCACACCGTATAACCCGTTACTGGTGCCTACATATAAACTGTTATTGTGTATTATAACGGAGTAACCCGATCCATTTTGAACTGCAGGATTAATTTGTTTTACTGCGCTGTTATAGGCAATCATATCAATTCCATTATCCAGGCCCAGCCATAAATTACTTTCCCTGTCTAAAAAAATACTCAACACATTATTATTTTGTACTCCTTCTTTGCCGGAAAAATGCTGGATAATGTTTCCCCTGGTATCAATGATATACACGCCACTGTTGTTGGTGGCTAATGCAACCCATTCTGCATTAACTGTTGCCGCTGCATAAATTCTTTCGTTTTCAAACAAAGCATTATTAACCGATGGTAATTTTGAAATGCCTGAATTATTTAAAATATATATGCCATTTTTTAAAGTGGTAATTAACGCACCATAATTTTGAAGGGGCAGTATGGAAGTAATGGGGTCATTGTACTTAAGTTCATTCTTTTCGGTTATGGGCAACCACTCGTCATTTCCCAAACTCATAAGGCCCAATTTATAATCCTGTGCATAAAGCTTCCCATTGCACTGGGCCAAAAACCCCCACTCCAGCGGAGCATTATAAACTACTGCAGCTTCGTTGGTAAATTTGAATATTTTATTAGTGCACCTAAAAAAAATATCTTTATTAAAACAAATAATATCCCAAACATCGCCAAAGGTTTTGTCGGCTGGTGCAATGTTTTTAGTTAAAGAATTATATTGTAAGACGCCGTTTTTACCCGGGATAAAATATCCTAATTCGTCCTGGCCTCCCACATAAATTTTATTATCCGGCCCAATTGCCACCGATCGTACAATTGTTTTGTTAGGCAAAGCATACAGGTTCCATTTGCGGCCATCATAGGTAAGCAAACCTTCGTTATTAGCTACATATAAAACGCCATTAGCATCCTGCCTGATGTCCCAATTTTGTAAGCCGGCACTATAAGTTTGTTTTGAGTAATTGATTACATCAGGCAGCCCAATTGTATTTTGGCTACAAACAGTTAGCGGTATAAATATAAGCAGCAGCAGTTTTTTCATTTCTGCAGGTAATAATTGTTTAGTGAAGGTATACAAAAGTAATTGATGTAGTACTGATGTAGTATTGACGTAGTATAAATATACTTGAAACCAATCAATTACAGTTTATGATGTAGTAATGTAGGGGCCGTTTATTTTTTATCTGTAGTGGTTAAATATATTTTTACATTCTACATTTTTATTACCAAAAACGATTGCTATTATGAAATTAAAAATCACCTTACTCTGTTTTGGCATTTTTTGCTGCGGCCTTTTACAGCAAGCACTTGCCCAAACCCTTACAGTTAGCGGAACAGTAAAAAACAAAACCTCTGGTGAAGCATTAGCCAGGGCTAGCGTTTCAGTTGAGGGCACAAGCACAACTGCAATTACTGATGCTTCAGGAAGCTTTACAATTGCTGCTTCAAAAGGTTCAACCCTTATTATTTCCTTTACCGGAATGGAACCTGTAAGATACAGGGTAACCAATCCCGGTTCGGTAAATATTCAAATGGAAGAGGCTTTAACCAATTTGAATGAAGTAGTGGTAGTGGGTTATGGTACACAAAAAGTAACTAAGGTTTCTGGTGCCATCTCTACAGTTAAAGCTGCAGATATAGAAAAATTAAAACCTGTTAGGGCCGAAGAAGCTTTACAGGGCCGGGCTTCGGGTGTTACCGTAATTACACCGGGTTCTCCGGGTGCAAAACCAACTGTTTTAGTAAGAGGTATTCCATCATTTTCCGGTACCGATCCGGTGGTAATTATTGATGGGGTGCCACAGTCACTTACCGATTTTAATTCCATCAATCCTGCAGATATAGAATCAATCAACGTATTAAAAGATGCAGCTACCACCGCCATTTATGGTGTAAAAGGTGGTAATGGAGTAATAGTGGTAACTACCAAGTCGGGTAAAAAAAATCAAAAAACAGAGATTACCGTAAGCAGTAATTATGGTGTGCAGGAGGTGATGAATACCATTGGTGTACTAAACGCATCAGAATATGCAGCAATAATAAATGAGGGAAGTACAGTTGCGGGCGGTAATGTTATTTTTCAGGACCTGTCTAAAATTGGCGTGGGCACCAACTGGCAAAACGAAATTTTTAAAACTGCTGCCATGCAATCGCACAGTGTTACAGCAAAGGGCGGCAGCGAAAAAATGTCGTACTTTCTTTCTGGTGGTTATTTAAACCAGGGCGGTATTGTAGGTGGCAACGATAAATCATTTTTTAACAGGGGTAATTTAACGGCTAACCTCAGCTTTGATCTTTCTTCTAAATTAAAATTAATTTTAAATACTACAGCTGTTGTACTGGGTGGTAAAGGAATACAGGAAAACTCTTTTAACAGCGTTATTGGCAGTGCTTTAAATTTTGACCCTACGGTGCCCGTTTATAATACCGTGCCCAACACAACCGGACAATATGGTTTTAGTAATTTATTATTATCAGAAATATTTAACCCGCTTACCAAACTTGATAATACTTACAATAAAAACGATGGCAATAAATTATATGGAAAGTTTGAGTTGCAGTATGATGTTTTAAAAAACCTGAAGCTCTCTTCCCGTTTTGGTTATACAAAATACGATGGTAATGCTAAAAGTTTTACACCCCTTATTTTTTATGGCCCTAATAATGTAGATAATTCTATGAATGCTGATGGCTCGGCAGTTACCGGTAAACACAACAGTGTATCACATGAAAAAGCCAGCAACTTTAATTATACCTGGGAAAGTTTTGCCAATTATAATTTTAAAATAAAGGAGGCGCATAATTTTGAAACGGTTGCAGGTTTTTCAATTGCAAAAATTTCGGGCAATGCAGCAGGTGCCAGCAGGCAGGATGTACCTTTTAACTCCTGGGAGTTTGCTGATTTTACTTCGGCAGTGGGTAGCAATACCGCCACAAATACCAATGCACTCAGCGGCTATTACTATCAATATTTCAGAAGAAACCTTTCTTACTTTGCAAGAACAAATTACGATTACCAGGAAAAATACTTAGCCTCATTTACGGCTCGCCGCGATGGATCGTATGCATTTGGTACCGATAATAAATATGCTAATTTTTTATCGGGCTCTTTGGGTTGGGTAGTTAGCAAAGAAAATTTCTTTAACTCCAGCTTTATCGATTACTTAAAAATAAGGGGCAGTTATGGTTCCATCGGAAATGAAAATGTTAACCCTCAATTTGTAAGTATTGTTACCGGAGGTTCCAGCTATGGGCCTACTGCAAACAGTAATGGATACACTTTCAATAATGTTTTTTATCCCGGTGCTACTGTAGGCTCTGCAGCAAATGATGCATTAAGATGGGAAAAACAATTGCAATCAAATGTTGGGTTCGACATGAATTTTTACAAAAGAAAATTTTCTTTATCGGCTGATTACTATCAGAAAAAAGTTGATGGCTTATTATTTACTCCATCAGCATCTTTATACCTTGGCACCGTGCCCATTCCTACTGCAAACATTGGCAGTACCAAAAGCAGCGGTGTAGATGTTACCTTAGGCTACAATGAAATAATTGGTAAATCTTTTAAAGTAAATACTACTTTAACTTTTACCACTGCTAAAAATGTAGTTACCGCAACCAATGATGATGGTACTGCAAAAATTTTAGGCGGCTATTATTTTAATGGTCAATCGCAAAGTGTAACTGTTTTTGAAAAAGGACAAACACCAGGATATTTTTATGGTTATAAAACAGATGGCTTATTTCAAACCGCGGCAGATTTAACCAAAGGTGCAGCTCAATCGGGTGCACAACCGGGTGATATTCGCTTTGTAGACATCAATGGCGATGGTATCATCAGCGCAGCCGACCAAACAAAAATTGGTGATCCATTCCCTGAATTTACCATGGGCTGGAATTTGAATTTTGAATACAAAAATTTTGATTTTAATGCATTTACTTACGCCTCTGTTGGTAACGATATTTACAGGGCTTACGAAAGAAATGCCAACTACTCTAATAAGTACCGTGCAGTATTAGCAAGATGGACTGGAGCAGGCAGCACTAACGATGCCCGCAACCCCCGCTATTCTTTTACAGATGCAAACAGTAACATCCGGGTATCCGACAGGTATGTAGAAGATGGTTCTTTTGTAAAAATAAAAAATATACAATTGGGTTATACTTTTCCTGCAAGCGCTACCCATAAAATATTAAGCAGGTTGCGTATTTATGGCCAGGTAAAAAATGCTTACACGTTTACCAAATACAGCGGGTTTGATCCTGAAATTGCCGGTGGCATTTTAGATACAGGTATAGACCGTGGTGCGTATCCGCAGGCAAGAACTTATGCTGTTGGCATTGATATCAAACTCTAATTTTTTTTCAAAACAAAATATTATACAATGAAATATATTAAAATACTAAGCCTGTTGTTTTTAATAACTGCGCTGGCTTCCTGCAAAAAATGGGTTGCTTACGATCCGCATGAAGAATTTAAAATTACCGACCTGGATTATTTACAATCCGAAACTGATTACCGTACCATGGCGGTAAGTGTGTACACGCCTGTTCAATGGTTAAATCAGGCAGTACCCGTGGGTGATATTGCATCGGATAATTCGGTAAGCGGTGGCGAAAACGCATCGGATGTTTTATCGCTTCAGCAAATTGATGATTATACTTTAACACCTGTTAACTCAACCCTTACTGAATTATGGCAGGCTGCATACGAAGGTATTAACAGGGCTAACTATATGCAACAATACAAAGCAACCAATAAAGCCGGGCAAAGCGTAAATTTTACCGGTAAAGATGCTTTGTATGGCGAAGTATATTTTTTAAGGGCTTACTATTATTTTCATTTAGTTAGATTTTTTGGTGATGTGCCTTTATTTACTGATAAAAGATTGGGCTTAACAGAATCTAAATCTTTACAACGCAGCGCAAAGGCAGAAGTGTATAAACAAATTGAAGCCGATTTAAACAATGCTATCACCGCATTACCTATTACTAATGTAGAAAAAGGAAGGGTAACAAAATACGCTGCACAAGCTTTATTAGGTAAAGTATTATTGTATCAAAATAAATTTGATGCAGCAGCTGCCATGTTAGAAAATGTAGTGAATGGTCCTTTTAGTTTAGTTGCAAATTTTGGTTCAATATTTTTAGAGTCGGGAGAAAATGGCCCCGAATCGGTTTTTGAAATTCAGTACGCCAATACATCTCCTTATTACAATTGGGGCGGCGTAACCAGGGGCCAGGGCAATCATTCGGTACAGCAAACTGGTATAAGGGGATTGAATGGTTCGGCTGCAATGCCTTACGCAGCAGGCTGGAGCACTAATTTACCTGCAACAAATTTAGCCAATGCCTACACGGCTGGCGATACCCGTAAAGCGGTAACTGTATTAGATATCGAAGCCTACAAAAATGCTAATCCTTCTTTTAATATTACTTACCAGGTTGCGCCATATAAAAACACCGGTTTGTATAATCAAAAATATTTACCCCGTAAAGGCGAAACATCGGGACAGGTAGAATTGAATTACTTAAATAATTTTAGAACAATCCGCTATGCCGAAGTTTTATTAATGGCTGCAGAAGCAAACAACAGGGCCACGGTTGCAAATGATACTAAAGCACAATTGTATTTAAACCGCGTTCGCCGCCGTGCATTTGCGGTTACCGATGCCAGTAAGGATATTACTGTAAGCGGCACCGCATTAAGGCAAGCCATCTGGGATGAGAGAAGATTAGAACTTGCTATGGAAGGAGATCGCTTTTTTGATTTGGTGAGAACCGGACAAGCCTCAACAAAAATTACAGGTTTTGTAACAGGTAAACACGAATTGTTTCCTATTCCGCAAACCGAAATAGATATTTCTGGCTTAAAACAAAACCCGGGTTATTAATCACTAACTATTTAAAATTATATTATGAAAGTTTTAAAATATTTTTTCAGCATTGTGTTTTTTGTGGCGCTTGCAATAAGTTGTAAAAAAGAATTGAATGAGGATATTTCTTTCCTGGCCAGTGATGCAACGCCGGCTAAATTATCTGCATTGTTTGATATTACGCAGGATAACACGGGCCTGGTAACTATTACACCTAATGGAGAAGGGCTTGCTTTTTATGAAGTTTACTATGGCGATGCCACTACCACACCGGTAAAAGTATTGCCCGGCAAAAATATACAGCACGTATATGCCGAAGGCATTTACAATGTAAAAATTGTGGGCCACAGTATTACCGGAAAAATTACAGAAGCTACCAGGCCATTAACAGTTTCATACAGGGCTCCTGAAAATTTAGAATTTACCATTACCACCGATCCAAACAATAATTATAAAATAACCGTAACTGCAAAAGCCCTTTACGAAACTTTTTTTAGAGTATATTTTGGAGATGTGCCTAATGAAGTACCGGTTTCTTTTTTAGAAGGAGATGTAGTAAACCACACTTACACCGCTGTGGGTACATTTAATGTAAGAGTAGTTGCACTAAGTGGCGGTGTTGCAACAACACAATTAATAAAAACAGTTACTATTGTTGACCCCGTTTTATTACCAATAACTTTTGAATCGCCTAATGTAAATTATGCTTTTACCGATTTTGGCGGCGGCACCGTTACTAAAATTAATAACACCCAAATAAATGGCATTAATACCAGTGCTAAAGTGGGTAAGATGGTAAAAAATGCACCAGAAGTTTGGGGCGGAAGTTTTATAACATTAGGTGCGCCCATTGATTTTTCTGCTAACAAAATTTTTAGAATGAAAGTTTTTGCTCCACGTATTGGCGCAAAAGTTTTATTTAAAGTTGAAAACCTTACTAATGGTGGTATTAGTTTTGAAAAAGAAGTGGCCACTACTGTTGCCAACGCATGGGAAGATTTGGTTTTTGATTTCAGAACCATTAATACCACTAATACTTATCAAAAAGTGGTGTTGATTTTTGATTTAGGAACAGCAGGTAACGGTTCGGCAAACTTTACTTATTTGTTTGATGATATCCGTTTAACCAATACTTTGCCCGGAGGTTCACAAATAGATTTGCCGGTTACTTTTGATGCAGTTGGAATCAATTACAACGTTACCGATTTTGGAAACGCCCAATCGGCTGATGCAGTTGACCCCACCAATGGTGCAAACAAAGTTAAAAAAACAACCAAAGTACCGGGAGCAGAAACATGGGCCGGAACAACAATGGGTGTTAATGGCAATGGTTTTGCCACACGCATTCCAATGGCAGCCGGAGCCACTAATATGACGGCAAGAGTGTATGCTCCAGCTGCTGGTATTAAAGTTCGTTTAAAGATTGAAGACCATACCGATCCTACTAAATCTGTAGAAACAGAAGCTACTACAACTGCTGCCAATACATGGGAAACTTTAGTCTTTAATTTTAGTAACCAGGCAGCAGGTACCGCACCAATAAATTTTGCTTACGTTTACGACATGGCATCAATATTTTTTGATTTTGGTACAGCAGGCTCCGGAAAAGTGTTTTATTGGGATGATGTAAAATTTGTTGGTACAAATCCTAATGCTGTAGCATTGCCTTTAGATTTTCAATCCAGCACTATTACTTACACTTTTACCGATTTTGGTGGTGGTAATGCAACTGTAATCAATAATCCTCAAATTTCTGGTATTAACACCAGCAGTAAAGTAGGCAAAATGGTTAAAAGTGCAGGGGAAGTTTACGGCGGCAGCTTTATAACATTGGATGCGCCTATAAACTTTTCGGGCAGTAAAATTTTTAAAATGAAAGTTTTCTCTCCACGTATTGGTGCAAAAGTTTTGCTGAAGGTAGAAAACCTAACCAACGGCGGTATTAATTTTGAGAGAGAAGTAACCACTACTACCGCAAACGCCTGGGAATTACTAACCATCGATTTCAGTGCCATCAACACCGCAAACTCCTATCAAAAAATTGTGTTGATTTTTGATTTAGGAACAATGGGTGACGGCTCACCCAACTTCACTTATTTATTTGATGACATTACTCTTTAATTAATTTTTAAAAATAAAATTATGATCACTAAAATAAAATCACTCCTCATTATACTTTTTGCAACAGGCTTAGTTTTTACTGCCTGCAAAAAAACAGAGTATTCATTCGGCGATTTAAAAGCGCCGGCTAATCTTACATTAACCACTGCAATTGCAGGAGTTGATGCCACAAATCCCAATGGAAATGGAACGGGCACTGTTGTTATTACAACAGCAGCAGATAAAGCGTTAACTTATAATATTGATTTTGGCGATGGTAAAACGCAAACAGTTCCTTCAGGTGTTATTAGTTATAAATACACTAACCCCGGCACTTATGATTATACCATTAATGTAAATGCTGTTGGCACCGGTGGTATTATATCTACCATAAGTAAAAAAATAAAAGTATTTGTTGCTTTTGAAATACCAGTGGCAATTGTGCAGGCACTTACTAACGGTTCATCTAAAATTTGGGTTTCCGATAAAGATGCCGTAGGTCATTTTGGTGTAGGCCCAAATGACCAGTTTGCACCAATTTGGTATGCTGCACCACCTAACACAAGGGAGGCATGTGCTTATGATGATGAGATTACTTTTAGCAAAGATGCTAATAACAATGTGTTTATGTCTGTGAACAATAAAAGCGAAAATTTTTCAATAGGCGCTGCTACTACGTTTTATGGTTTTAATGGTGGCGATGGTTGCTACCCTATTAACACGGGAGGCAATAAAAAATTAGCCTTTATGGATGCTACAACTTCATCTACCAGCGCAAACTCCACCCGGATACAATTTACGGTACCCGGAAATGGCATTATAAATTTTGGTACTGGCGGCACTACTTACGAAATATTATCAATTTCAGCTACAGGTATTAACTTACGTAATATTGGTGCAGATGGCAATTCCTGGTATCAAAAATTAAAAAATAAATAAACTCATGGTTTACATTAAAAAATCAATAATACTGTTTGTTATATCGGTAATTTTTATGGGTGGCAGCTGTAAAAAAGGCAGCGATAACGGCGCCGCTAAAACTGCACCCACTAATTTAACAGTTAGTGCGGTACCCAGTACAGACGGCAGCGGTATGGTTGCATTTACTGCCACTGCTACCAATGCCGTATCATACGATTTTGAATTTGGCAACGGTGTAATAGCTACCATTCCGTCTGGCGTTACAAATTTTAAATACACGCTTGCAGGCAGTAATACTTATACTGTTACAGTTACGGCAAAAAGCAGTTCGGGGTTAACCCTAAGTAAATCGGTTAGTGTAACCGTAAGTGTAGTAACCGGGGCTCCGGCACTGGTATGGTCAGAAGAATTTAATGTAGATGGCGCCCCCAATACTGCAAAATGGGGATATGATTTAGGGGCCGGTGGCTGGGGTAATAATGAGCAACAATATTACACCAACCGATCTCAAAATGCAGTAGTGCTTAACGGGGTTTTAAAAATTACAGCCATTAAGGAATCTTTTAGCGGAAGCGCTTATACTTCTGCAAGATTATTATCAAAAGATAAATACGCATTTAAATATGGTAAAATTGAAGTGAGGGCAAAAATACCAGCAGGCGGTGGTACATGGCCGGCCATCTGGATGCTGGGCAGTAACATTTCTACAGTTCCCTGGCCGGGCTGTGGCGAAATTGATATTATGGAACATGTGGGTAATAATTTAAATAAAATTTATGGTACGCTGCATCACCCCGGCCACTCCGGCGGCAATGCCGATGGTGGTACTATAATTATTCCTGATGCTACTACAGCTTTTCATAATTATATTGTTGAGTGGTCCTCAACCTCTATTAAATTTTATGTAGATACTCAGTTGTTTTACACCTTCGCCAACAATGGTAATTTGCCATTTAATCAAAACTTTTTTATAATACTGAACATGGCAATGGGTGGTAATTTTGGCGGTGTAATTGAACCTGCATTTACCAGTGCTTCTATGGAAGTGGATTATGTAAGAGTTTATCAATAATTAAACTTTTAAAAAAATTATTTCTTATGAACCTACTCCCACGCCAGGTTTTACTAACTGGTATTGCCGCTGCATGCATTGCCCTGCTTACTCAATGCAGTGCGCCTGCATCTTTAACCCGTGCACACAACAACAATACTGAAAATGTTGTTTTCTTCGATGATTTTTCAACTCCTGTACTCGACAGTACAAAATGGAATATTGAAAAAACTGGTATGCATTTTAATAATGAATTGCAGGCTTATGTAGATTCGGCTGCTACTCTTTTTGTGGTAAACGGCAGCGCTGCGCAGGGTGCAAAAAATGGCGCCCTGGTTTTACAACCACAATACAGCCCCGGTTTTATAACTGAGGATAAGCAAAAATTCAATTTTATTTCCAGCAGAATAAACACCAAAAATAAAGTGGAGTTTACTTACGGCACTGCAGCAGCAAGAATTAAACTTACCGAAGGTGCCGGGCTATGGCCTGCATGGTGGATGCTGGGCAATGGCAACTGGCCCGAAACAGGAGAGATAGATATTATGGAATATATAGGCGAAAAAGATTGGGCAAGCGCTGCGGTGCATGGTAAAGGTTACAGCGGCGATGCCGGCCTGGCCGACAAACTGTACTTTGATGAAAACAACGATGTAACCAACTGGCATATTTATGCCGTTGAATGGTCACCAGATAGTTTGGTTTTTAAATTTGACGGTATAACTGTTTTAAGGGTAACCAAACCCATGGCCTCTTTTTTTGGCGAATGGGCTTTTGATACCCCAAAATTTTTAATCCTAAATTTTGCAGTTGGCGGAGTATATCCTTATAAAATAAATGGCATCAACAAACCCTATTATGGTTTATCGCAAAGTACTTTACAGGCTATACAAAATAAAGAAAGTAAAATGCTGGTAGATTGGGTGAAGATTACAAAAAGATAAAGGCTTTTTAAAAACCTTTAATTAATAAATGCAAATGGCCCGGGTAATTAAACCCGGGCCATTTACAATTTTTTAGTGGATACTGAAACAATTTTAAATCATTAGCTGAATAATCCACCTTTCTTCAATTCACGAACACCTTCGCCAATTAAAAATCCATTTTGATAAATCATAATTTTATAGCTTCCCTGCTGAAAATTTGCACCTGGTGAAAAAGCGAATTCAACGTTCTTTCTTTTAGCGGTTTCAATTTCAACCGGTAATTTGGCAGTGTAAGTTTTATTACCGTCATCACGTGTTGTAAATGTTTCTGCACCTGCTGAAACTGGTTGACCATCGGGGCCTATCACTACAACATAAACATCTGTTGCTCCCGGCTGTGCAATACGGTTGGTTACATCAAAGCTTACTAAAAGTTTATCTACACGCTTAGCAGTGCTCGAAACTTTTTCTCTGCCATTCTTTTTAATGTTTACCGGAGTTATTACAATGTTTGATGCATTTAAAGTAGAGGCAACATCAACTTTCTTTTCTAATTCTTCTTTAACTACAACTGTTGCAGCAAGGTCCTGAGTAACTTTTTCTTTCTCTTGCGTTAATACCACTTTATCGTTAGTTAAAGTTTGGTTTTCGCCGGTTAACCTTGCTACGTCAGCTTCTAAAACAGAAATTTTATCATTTAATGAAGCAATAAGTTTTTTAGCCCTGCCTAATTCAGAAGCAGTTGCATTTTTCTTATTTAAAATAGAACGAATTTCTGCTTTCACTTTAGTAATTTCTGCACTTTTTTCAGTTAATTTACTGTTTAAGCCGGTGTTAGCAGATGTCATAGAATCTAACCTGGCCAATGATGCGTCAAAGCTTACCTGTATGTCACTTTTTTCATCGCTAACTTTTGCTATTTGTGTTTCCTGCTGCTGTATAGTTTCCGAACTTTTATTTTTATCGTAAACCATGTAGCCGCCAAGGCCTAATACACCAGCTGCTAATACACCAATAATGCCATTCTTAAGATTGTTAGCCTTTTGTTGTGTTTGCATTGGAGTCTCCTGCGAAGGAGTGGGGAAGTTTGTAGTACTCATAATAATAGATTTTATGATTAAATATTTAATAAACTAATTTTAAAAACATTTTTTTTGATGTTCTGATGCCCAAGATTCCAAAACCGTGCCATTATTTTTTGGATACAGTAAAAAGGCTTAAAAACAAGGGGCTTAAATTGCGGAGCAGGCTTATTTTATACGTAAAACGCTATAAAATTATTTTTTTAGGGCCATCCCAAAACTATTTAAAGTATGTTAATCAAATACTAACAGCAGTAATATTTGGCGAGTTTGTTAAAATAATTACGATTAAATTATAGCACATTTTTAATTTTATAAACTTTAATTCGGTTTTACTCTTGCTCATTTTATCCACTGCAAACTTACCTGGTTTAAAAAATAAATCACTTTTCAAGATGAATATTAAGGCCCGATAGTAACTCAATTGTAAACGGTTACTAACAATCATTTTAGTAAAGCGGCAACCAATTACCTTAATACTACGTTAATACCAGCAACATAAACCTTAATGTATGAGATTAGTATTACTGCTTTTTTTTGTAGCTGCTGCCACAACGGTGTGTGCTCAGCAAGATACCAGTATCAATAATTTGATGGCCTCTATGAATGTTGAAAAACCCCAACAAAAAACTCCGGTAAAAATATTTTTTTCTCAAAAATTAATTAATGCCAATACTGTTGAGGTGCTGCAAAAAGGTATTTTGGAATTTAAAGTGGTACATAACTTTGGTGATATTGCAGGTAACAATGGCGGTGCAAAAACTTTTTATGGTTTAGATAATGCCACCGATGTAAAAATTGCCTTCCAGGCCGGGTTAAGCGATAAGTTGAATGTTTTTGTATCCAGATCAAGAGGAGGGGGCAACCTCTCTCAACTTATTGAAATGGGCATTAAATACCAGTTTTTACAACAATTGGAAAACGATCCTACACACCCTGTATCTGTAACACTGTTTGCAAACAATGTAATTTCTGCAATGAGGGCCGATACGGATACCAGCAGTGGACAAATAAAAATTAAAGAAAATCATTTTACTAATTTTTCTGACAGGATGAGCCAGGTGGTACAATTAATGATTGCAAAAAAAATTGGTAACATCAGCCTGCAGCTAAGTCCCACTTATGTTCACACCAACTATGTAGTGCCTAACGATCAAAAAAGTTTGTTTGCACTTGGTGGGGGTATTCGTTTACCATTAAGTAAAAAATTTATTTTAATAGCAGATTATTTTCATGCCTTCCGCTCTCAAAAATCCGAAGCTGCTTTAGCCGCTCAATATGCCGGATATTACGATGCAAAAAGGTATGATGCATTTGGTATTGGTTTTGAAATTGTAACCCCGGGGCATTTGTTTCATTTAAACTTTACCAACACCACTAATATTTTAGAAAATCGTTTTATTCCACGTACTTACACCAGTTGGGGTAAAGGCGAGTATCGCTGGGGTTTTACTATTGCAAGAAATTTTGTTTTGTTCCGGGATAAGCATAAAAGTTAAGGTGTGTTTTATGTTAAAAAGAAAGAGGCTCCCTAAGTTGCCTCTTTCTTTTTAAACCCCTGGCTTGAACAGGTTTTTTAACGCCCAAATGGTTTTATGGCTGCAGTCACCATTATGCCTGCATTGTTTAATTTTACCTTACCCTCACCCACACCCTTAACAGCCAGCTTTAAAAAAGGCTCTGCTAAAAAAGCAAAACGTCTATGTATAAAATACTGGTATCCTCCTGAAATGGTTAGTACCGATAAATAGTTTTTATTTTTATCGTTTACTTTATGCAGGTAACTCCAGGTTTGCCCGGATGCATTTTTGTAAACATAGTTATAGCCTTCTTTTTTCATTAAGTAACTGGATATGCCAAGACCTGCAAACCAATTATGGTTTTTTAACTGCCTAAAATTGTACCGTACCAGCACCGGAATTTCGTACACTTTACAATTAGCATCTATTTTTATTAATGCCGGGTTATAGCTGCCACTTGCAAATTTATATTGCCCGGGTTTTGCCGTGTAAATTTTATCAGCAATATAAATCCCGCTGCTAACGGTAAAACGTTTTGAAATGGCATAGCTTGCCCCGGCACCATAAATACGTTGCGCTTTACCGGTATTATTTATAGTGATATAACTTATTTCCTTGCCGGCCGAAAGTGTTACCGAAAACTTGTTAGCAAAACCTTTATTTTTATTTTTTTTAGATAAAGATAATTTTGGTGTTGCTGCAGTTAACTTATCAGCATTGGTATTTTTTACAGAATCTGCGGTTATTGGCTCGGGTAAAACTTCGGTAATTGTTTCCACTTTTTCAACCGGAGCATTTGTTATTTCAATTTCTTGCTCAATTTTTTCGTTTGATAAATTATCTGTTGTAGTTTCTGCCTTATCTCCTGCTTCATTAGCAGTAAAAGTTTCCGGCTGTTTTACTTTTATACTAAAACGGCCTTTTTTATTATTACGAATTGTTTTTTTATTTTTTGTGGATGTGATAAAATTATCACCGGCTGCATTGTTTGTAATAACAGGTGCATCATTTGCAATGCTGGTATTATCAGTTACTGGTATTTTTTCATTTATATTTTCGGCACCATCTGTTGAGGTGAAATTATTTTTATCAGGTGAGGTTGTTGTACCGGCGCTATTATTTTTTGAGGTTTTACTGTAATCACTTTCCTGTGTACTTTTTGGCTTGGCTGCATTTAATGATTTTTGTGAAGTGTTTTCAACTGCATAATATACTGCACTGCCCACCAATAGAAAAAGCAGGAAAAAGAAGAGTAATTTTTTCCGGTCTTTTTTTTGGGGCATGTGTTTATCCAACAGCACCTCCATCTTGCCCCAGGCTTTATCATCATAAGGCGGATGATGCTGGCTTGCGGCATCCCTTATCAGGTTATCTAACTCTTCATCAGGCATTTTTGGCAATTAAGGTTTTATTTTGATGGTATAATATTTTTTGTAATTGTTTTCTGGCTTTTGCAAGATTAGATTTTGAGGTACCCACAGAAATATTCAGGTGCCGGGCAATTTCATCATGGCTAAAACCTTCCACAATAAAAAGATTTAAAACGGTGCGGTAAGCCGGCGATAAATCCTGTATAAATCGTATGATCTCATCATAAGAAATTTTATCGAATGCATTTTCTGATTGTACCGGTAAATGCACAATCGCTGTTTCCAATTCTATTACGTGCTGGTGTTTATTATTTTTTCTAAAATAATCTATAGCTGTGTATACCATTATTTTTCGCAACCAGCCTTTAAAAGAACTTATCACATCGGCATAAGCAGGTTTAAAATGATGAATCTCCTTAAAGATTTTAATAAACCCGTCGTTTAAAATTTCGGAGGCATCTTCTTCCCTGCTGGTATACCTGTCGCAAACAGACATAGCATAGCCATAGAAAGAGTTGTACAGTTTTTTCTGACTCTCCCGTTGGTTAAGGGCGCAGCCCCTAATTTGTAGGTTTAATTCGTCTGCAGTTAACAAAAACTAATCTTTATAACTTTTATTAATAATCGTATCATTCAGCAATATGGTTGCTAACCATAAAAGATAATACTTTTTTTAAGTGCATGCAAACTTTTGGTGCTAAGAATTAAATTTTATTATGCTATATAGTAACAACTACGGGCAGTTGCCAGTATTGTAACCTAGTACTATTACTTAAGCAAAAAAAAAATTACTCAATTTAAACTTCAACACAATAAAACAATGGTTGCAAACGATTTATATATCGATTGCACAACGCAACGTATCCAACTGAAAACTAAAAGAATGAAATTAATCCGTAATGCATTAATGTTATTGCCGGCTACCCTGCTAATGGCCAATGCGTACGCCCCTTTCATCCCCAAAAAAATTAATGAAAAGGCAAAGCACAGCAATGTGCCTGCTGGTATTGCAACGGCTGAGTATTATAAAGCCTGGAATTTAACCGCCATTGGCTTATCTTACGATGCGTTTAATTATGCTTTAAAAGGTTATGAGTACCTGCAGCAAAAAAATTTATTAGGCAACAGTAAAGTACTTACCATTGTGGATTACAGTAAACCCTCATCGCAAAAAAGATTATTTGTTTTAAATATGGTAAGTGGCGAAGTTTTATTTAACTCACTGGTGGCCCATGGCCGCAACTCGGGTTTAGCCTATGCCACAGATTTTTCCAATGCCGAATCATCGCATAAAACAAGCCTGGGGTTTTTTATTACCGGCAATACTTATAGCGGGGGCAACGGTTACTCTTTAAAATTAAATGGCTGCGAAAAAGGTATTAATGATAAAGCATTGCAAAGAGCCATCGTTATGCATGGTGCGGATTATGCAAACGAAAATTTTATACAAAGCAATGGTTACCTGGGCCGCAGTTACGGATGCCCGGCAGTACCACAAAAAATACATAAAAAAATTATTGATGTTATCAAAAATGGCACGTGTATGTTTTTGTATCACCCTACAAAAAAATATACCGGTGTTTCTAAAATACTAAACAGTTAGGCTTTTTTTCAATCTACAGTTAAAAGTTTTTATTGTTAGGCACAACAGGAGAAAGATGACCTCATCGCAAGATGGGGCATTCTTTTTTTAAAGAATAAATACTGCAGCAGCCAGCTGGCAGAGCACACCAAAAAACAATCCCCAGTAAATTTCTTTTACGGTATGATTGCTTACAATTAACCGGCTGGTACACACCAATCCCGTTATTAATAAAGCCGTGCCCAGTGGCCAGGTCATTAACATAGTGTTGCTGAAAGTAATTAACAAAAACAAACCCAGTAAACCACCCACACCCATGGCATGCATACTTATTTTAAAATAAATATTGGAGAGCAGGCCGGCAACTGTTGTAAGAAAAACCCCTGTCATAAAAGATGGTAACATTAATGCCAGCTGCGGCTCGGCTTTAAAAAATACCCAGGCGGTCCAAAAATAAAATATCATAGCGGAGAGGTAGGGCCCAATCCTGTCTTGCTGCGTATGTAAAAAAATAGATTTTATAAACCCAAGGCCCTTCATCAGCAAAATTGCAAAGGCAGGAAAAAATACGGTGTTAAGTATGGTAGTAAGTAATATCCGGTATTTTTCATAAGGGGTAAAGCCGGCAAAATATGAAGGATGAAAAAAAATTAAAAAACTTATAGCATACAACGGTATAAACAAAGGATGAAAAAGATAACTAAAAAAATGTGCCGGCAATTTAACAAAAAGCGGCTGCGGTTCTTTTATGGTTATATCATTATCCATGTTTTTTTGTATTGGTAAAATCTTTTTGTCTATAATACTTTTCGTAACCGTGCCACAGGAATATTTAATTGCTCCCGGTATTTAGCAACGGTGCGGCGTGCAATATTGTAACCTTTCTCCTGCAGTAATTCGGTAAGGCGCTCATCGCTCAGCGGATGTTTTTTACTTTCTTCTTCAATTAAATCGCTTAATATTTTCTTTACTTCTCTGGTACTTACTTCTTCGCCACTTTCTGTTTGCAGGCTTTCGCTAAAGAAAAATTTAAGGCGGTAAGTACCAAATTCGGTTTGTACAAATTTACTGTTGGCTACACGGCTTACTG
>JAYURK010000189.1:0-9017 GCA_043756235.1 Ferruginibacter sp.
CAGCATCTTCTAAAGAATCATTTACATTTTTCAACAAAATATATTCTAAGGTGATATCATTTTTTGTTTGCTCGTAAAAATAATTCAATGCTTCTACCAATGCTTCAATATTGTTGCTTTCGTTAATCGGCATTATCGCATCCCGCTTTTTATCGGTAGCTGCATGTAAGGAAAGTGCCAAATTAAATTTTACTTTATCATCGCCTAGTTTCTTAATCATTTTTGCAACGCCTGCAGTAGAAACGGTGATTCGTTTTGGGCTCATGCCCAGGCCGTCGTTACTAACAATTTTATCGATGGCCAGTAACACGTTTGTATAATTCAGCAGGGGTTCGCCCATGCCCATAAATACAATATTGCTTAATTTTTTATTGTACACTTTTTCGCTCTGCTGATTCAGTTGCGCTACCTGGTCGTAAATTTCATCAAAATTTAAATTACGTTTGCGTTCCATTTTACCGGTAGCACAAAACGAGCAGGTAAGGCTGCAGCCTATTTGAGAAGATACACAGGCCGTATTTCTTTTTTCGGTGGGTATTAATACGCCTTCAATAAAATGCCCGTCAAATGTTTTAAAACGGGATTTTAAAGTGCCGTCGCCGCTTATTTGGGTGGTATCGGTAGTAATGGCCGGAAGATTAAAATGTGCTGCTAATTTAATACGTAACTCTTTGCTTAGGTTACTCATGTCATCAAAACTGGTGGCACTTTTTTTCCAAATCCATTCGTAAGTTTGAATGGCTCTAAATTTTTTATCTCCTATAGATTCAAAATATGCTTTCAATTCCGGAAGGCTTAGTGTTCGGATATTTTTAACTGCTGACATGCCGCAAAGGTACTGAGCCAAAATTTATTTTCTGGATAATATAAATACTACCGGTAAATTGGCAGTAAAATTGTAGTTTTTATAAAAACATTTATATGAATAAATTTTCATTTGCTGCCATTTTGTTTTTTTTAGTACTGCAGAGCTGCAAATCTAAAAATGATACCGCACCAGTTTTGCCCGACGATTGGCCCAAAGACAGCATCAGGACAGTAAAAGGTAATTTACATTTTCCATGGGAAATTTTATGGGGCAAGGATGATTTTATCTGGATGACGGAGCGATCTGGAAAAATAAGTAAAGTAAATCCTAAAACAGGCGATGTAGTTTTTTCAACAACGCTGCCCGAAGTGGTAAGTAATGGCGAAGGCGGATTGCTGGGGATGGTGCAACACCCCGATTTTTTGACAAACGGTTTTTTGTATGTAGTATTTAATTATAATAAAGCAAGCACTTATACAGAAAAAGTGGTGCAGTACAAGTTTAGTAATAACAGCCTGCAGGCTGTTGCAACATTAGTTGATAATATTCCTGCTGCAGGCATTCATAATGGTTCACGGCTTTTAATTACCAACGAAAGTTCTCCAAAATTATTTATTACAACTGGTGATGCTGCTGCGGCAAATACTGCACAGCTGCCCAATTCTTTAGCGGGTAAAATTTTGCGGTACAATTTAGATGGCAGCATTCCAGCCGATAATCCAATTTCGGGTTCGCCCGTTTGGAGTTTAGGGCATCGCAATCCGCAGGGTTTGGTTTTGGTAAACGGCATTATGTATGCCAGCGAACACGGTCCCAATGTAGAAGATGAAGTAAACATTATTGAAAAAAACAGAAATTATGGATGGCCAACTGTTACGGGGCCATGTAACGAACCTGGTGAAATTACTTTTTGTGCAGCCAACAATGTAAAAGAACCCATATGGAGCAGCGGCAATGTAACCTATGCTTACTGCGGTATGGATTATTATAACAACGATCGTATCGCAGCATGGAAAAACAGTTTGCTGTTAACTACTTTAAAAGATGCTACTTTAAGAGTTTTAAAATTAAATGCCAATGGCCAAACCATTAGCAGCGAACAAATAGTTTTTAAAAATAAATTCGGCCGTATCCGTGATGTATGTGTTTCACCGGCCGGCAGGGTTTATTTGTGTACCGGCAATGGAGGCAATGCAGATGTGCTGGTAGAAATATCGGGGCTGTAATTGGTAAACAAAAATTTGTATATTTGATAAAACGTTTTTGAAATGACCAGTAACACAATTGATAAAATAAATAAACTTCCTTTGGACAAACAAAAGGAGGTAGATGACTTTATTGATTTTCTGATCAATAAATATCAATTTGATTTAAATGAGGAGTCGGTAGGTGAACAAAGAAGAAAAAATGCTGGGTGGGCAAAAGGAAAAATATGGATGGCAGATGATTTTAATGATACACCAGAAGATTTTAAAGATTATTTGTAAATGGAGAAATATTTAATTGATACACAAGTTCTTCTTTGGCATTCCGAAAATCCTCATAAAATAAGTGCAACTGCAAATACAATAATAAACTCAGATTCCATTTTGTGTTTGAGCATTGTTTCATTTTGGGAAATTGCAATTAAGGTTAAAACTGGTAAACTTCAGCTGCCCTACACTTCAATTATCGATTATTATAATCAATCAATTTTAAAAGGTAAAATTATTGTTTTGGATGTAACGAAAGAAGACATAGCCAAAACAATAGATTTGGAACTAGTGCACAGAGATCCTTTTGACAGGTTAATTATTGCCACCGCAATTCAAAATAATATGTCCGTAATAAGTTCTGACGATCTATTTGATAAATATCCCATTAAAAGAATTTGGTAAATGCAAACTGTTTATGTAATTGATGCTATTCGTACGCCAATAGGTAAATATGGCGGCGCTTTAAGTACTATAAGGCCGGATGATTTGCTGGCATATGTTATTAAAGCTTTAATAAAACGCAATGATGCTGTTGATGTAAATGCAATTGAAGATGTAATTGCTGGCGCTGCCAACCAAAGCGGCGAAGATAACCGTAATGTTGCCCGGATGGCTGCATTACTTTCCGGTCTTCCCGTAACCGTTAGTGGCACTACTGTAAATCGTTTATGTGCCAGCGGCCTGCAGGCCATAATGGATGCAGCAAGGGCAATTGCCTGCGGCGATGGCGATTTGTATATTGCCTGCGGAGTAGAAAGTATGAGCAGGGCACCTTTTGTTATGCCTAAAGCAACCACTCCATTTGCAAGAGAGCCGCAAATTTTTGACACTACTTTGGGATGGCGTTTAGTAAATAAAAAATTATCAGATCTGTATTACCCATATACCATGGGAGAAACTGCAGAGAATGTTGCCCGGCAATGGAATATAAGCCGCAATGCACAGGATGAATTTGCAATGGAAAGCCAGCAGAAATATGTGAAGGCTTATAATGAAAATAAATTTACAGATGAAATAATTCCGCTGCAGGTACAAATAGGTAAAGATGTTTTTGATTTTGATAAAGATGAGCACCCACGTTTATCAGATTTAGAAAAATTAGGGCTGTTAAAACCTGCTTTTGCAAAGGATGGAACGGTTACAGCCGGAAATTCTTCAGGAATAAATGATGGCGCCGCAGCAATGTTACTGGCAAGCGAAGCCGCAGTTATTAAATATGGTTTGCGGCCTATTGCAAAAATTGTAAGTATGGCCGTTGCAGGGGTAGATCCTTCCATTATGGGTGTTGGCCCGGTGCCTGCCACAAAAAAAGCTTTGGAAAGAGCGGGCATTGCTATCGCCGACTTAGACCTTATTGAATTGAATGAAGCTTTTGCGTCGCAATCAATTGCCTGTATACATGAGTTAGGTTTAGACCTGGAAAAAATAAATGTGAACGGTGGCGCTATTGCCCTGGGCCATCCATTAGGTTGCAGCGGCGTAAGAATTTCTACAACATTATTATACGAATTAAAACGCCGTAAAGCCAGGTATGGTTTGGCAACAATGTGTGTGGGAGTAGGGCAGGGGGCAGCAGTGGTTTATGAAGCTTTATAATTTATACAACAACCTTTTTATCATCCTGAAATTTACTGCAACAGCTAATACCAGTAACAGAAAGGCAATTACAATTACTACCCAATCTATAAAAGGAGACAGCTCTTCTTTACCCTTCATAATTATTTGTTGAAAAACAACATGCAATAAAGCAGTTACCACAACTGCTGCTGTTATTACGGTAACATAAACCGGTATCCATTTTTTTGCAACAGTTTTGCTAAGCCAATGTGGCGAATAGCCCAATGTTAAAAGCAATTGTAAATTTTCTTTACTTCGTGCAATCATTAATTGTAAATAAAAAGAAAACAACAGCATTGCCAGTAAAATAACCAGCACACCAAAACCGGCAAGGCTGCCCGTAATTATTTGTAAAATTTGTTTTATCCTGCCAAATTTTGTTTTGTCTTTATTAACGTGGTAATTTTTTTGTTGTAAGAAGTTTAATAACTCAGGGTTATTGGCATCTTTTGTTTTAAGGTAAATTCTTGATGCCGGCACATCAGTAACTCCGCCAAAATTCTTATTGGCCATCTGCATAAAATTAGCAGGAACCAATACAGAATTTATCCTGTCGCTGATGGCAACTATTTGTCCGCTGAATTTTTGTACACCCGCAGGGCCATGGCATTCCAATAAAATTTTTACAGATGAAATAGTATTTTCTGAAAGTTGCGGCAGATCCTGGCTGGGCGCAAACACATTATACATTTCTAAAAAATCGGAAGAAAAAATTACCGGCACATCAGTTTGCCCGGGTTGCCATTTAAAGTTTGGCGGTACGGTATCAATAAATTTTTCATCAATAGATTCTAAAAAAAGATCGGTGCTGAAGGGAATAATATTACCGGCGCTGGCTTTTACCCTAAACTGGTTGGCAATAAGTGGTGCAGCATCTTCAATAAAAGTTTGCGTTTGTATTTCTTTTAATTCATCAGGGGAAAACCGGTTGTCTTTTCCCATATTTTCATCAGTAATGGTTTTAGTTACCGAAATAAAATCGAAGCCCGATTTTTTGGGTGTTCTTTCTTTTAATAATTGATTGATGTTACTGTACATTTGAACCGCACCTAAAAACAGCAACACGCCAACGCCCAAACCAATATAACTGAACCATCGGCTCCATCTATTTTTGTTGGTGTGCAGGAACGGTGCAATATGTTTAAAAGCCAGTGGCATTTTTATAATGGTGATGTTTTTTATAAATTAAAAGTAATGTGGGGTTTAAAATATTCAATCGCTTTTAAATCGGCTAATATAATTGCAGCCTCTCTTGCTTGGGCTTCTTCTTCTATTAATTCCATAGCTTTATGCCTGTTGTTTTCATCAAGGTGACTAAAAGGTTCGTCCAGTAATAAAAAATTAAAGGGTTGTTGTAAACTACGGATGATGGCAATGCGCTGCTGCTCGCCATAGCTGCAGGTTTTACAAAGTTTGTGCAGTTTATTTTCTATACCCAGCCTTCTCGCCATTTCGTCAATTTTATTTTGAGTATGATAAGGATGGAGCTGTCTTTTAATTTCTATATTTTGTAATACTGTTTGTTCGGCAAATAAACGCATGTCTTGAAAAACAATGCTGATATTTTGCTGGCGGAATGTGGCAAATTTTTCTGCATCAAAATTGCTGATGGCATTATTATCATATAAAATACTGCCGTTATAATCTTTTCTTAACCCGTATAAAAAATGTATAAGCGAAGTTTTACCGCTGCCACTGGGCGCAACAATTTCAATTTTTTGGCCACTGTTAAACACAACATTGTTGTTCCAGATTTGTGATCCTGAAATTTTTTCTGTTTCGATAAATGTGGGAACAATTTGTTGCAGTTGTATTTGCATGCAGCATCATTAAAAGATCCGCTGGAGTGATAATACCTCAGCGGATCTTTATTAATTAATTATTCTTTTTAGCAGGCGGTGGTGGTGGAACAGGCATTTGGTCTTTATAAATCTCTTCCATCTTAACATCTGTTATCTTAATTTTTTTATCCTGCTCCATTTTAATTTTACTAAGCAGGCCAATGTATTGGTTTAATTGTTTTAAACTGTTGGTGCTTTTGTCCATTAAATTAATTTCCCCGGTTTGTACCATGCCACCATCTTCAAAATTGCCCCCTTTCATGTAAATATTATCCCACATTTTTACCGAAGCCTCATACACCACTTTTGCAGCACTGTCTTTTGAAAAACTGTTTCCAAAAGCTTTTAAAATGTATTGTAAATTAACGTAGCCCCCAAAAGGGTTGTTATTTATTTTAGATAAAAAATCAAAATTACTGGTGCTGCTTCCTGCAATATATTTATCAATATTTTCTTTGGTATTGCCAATGGCAAAATATTTCCCATCGGTGTTGTAAGCAACAGGAAAATTTGCAGGTATACTGTTCCCCATCTTTTCCCCGGCTTTTATTAAACCGTTAAATGCATCTTTATCTGCAATGGAAGTTGCAAAAATTACATCTGGTTGAATAGTGCTGCCGGTATTGATTTCTTTAATGCTGTCCCCGGCTATTGTTTCTTTTAAACCGGTTACCGCAATTAATATATCGCCTTTATTAGCTTTAACAAATTCATCCAGGTTAATGCCCAATTGTGCCAGTCCCATATTGGCTACTCCATCCACGCCCATTACTTTTAATAATTCTTTTATGCCTTGTGGTTTAAAACTCATTGCAAATACAGCGGCAACTTCTTTTGCTGGCAGTCGTTTAATCATGGCTTCATCTATATTTTTACCGCCATATTTTTTATACAGTTCTGTTAGTTCTTTGCCGGCATAGCTTTTTGCATCAAATATTATTTTGCCATTTTCAAAATTTACTGTTGCAGTTGTAATGCTGCCTTCGTATAATTTATTCATGTTTAACATGGCAAGGTTTGGGTTAACAGCTCCACCCTTATTCAATTCTTCGCCATTCATCCAAAAATGAAGGTCTCCTGTTTTTTTCATCAGGGCTGTAAATTTTTCATTTTCGCCCAATGAATTGTTTTCTTTTAAATCAAAAATGTTTTTGCATGCTGCGCCTATATCACGTGATGTTGATTTGTATACGCTGTTACTGTCATTTGGAAAGTTGTTTTGCATATTCATCTGTGGCGCATCAACCAGGTAAACAAATTTTTCTTTATTCCAACCCACGCATACAGGAGATTTGCTGATAAAGTTTACGCCGTCCCTTTCACTTTCGCTGCCGCCTTCAGTAACATCCAAACTGAATAGTTTAAATTTTTCAGCATCTTTAATTTTACCGGTAAAAACTATTACGCCACCAACAGAATCTCTTTGAGCAAAAAATATTAAATCGTTTTTTATGTCGATGCCGCTGTTATCGGGGTTTTCCAATGCCTGTTTTACAAATGCAGGAATGCTGCTGTCCGCATACAGTTTTTTAAAGAGCTCATTTTGTTTTACATCCTCCCAGGGTAATTTAGAGGAGAGTGCTGCGCCGTTTACATGCACCGCAATGGCTGCATTTTTTGGAATAAATTTTCCTTCTTTATTTGTTTTGCTGCAGGATGCAAAAAGTACAAGCATAAAAAAAGCCACTGATACAGTACAAAGTTTTGATAGCATAAAATTTATTTTTTAAGATGATACGATAAAAGCGTTTTGGTAACCTTTATTTACTGTTAAAAAAATTAATTAAATTTTCTAAAAGCACTACATGTTGTTCGCCGGTGGCTAAATTTTTAACCTGGCAATAATTTTGTTCAATTTCTTTACTGCCTATTATTACAGCAAAAGGAATTTTTTTATCTTCTGCATAGCGAAATTGTTTTGCAATTTTTGTTTCTTCAATGTGGTATAATTCGCAGGCAATGCCAGCCTGCCGTAATTTTTGCATGGTATTAAATGCAAAAGCACTTTCAGTTTGGCCCATATTAAAAAACAATGCCTTTGTGCTAACCTGTACATTTTCCGGAAAAAGGTTTAACTCTTCCAGCACGTCATAAATCCTGTCTACACCAAAACTAATGCCCACACCGGGAATATTGGGTACACCAAAAAGGCCGGTTAAATCATCATATCTTCCACCACCGCCAATGCTGCCCATTTGAACAATGGATGGAGCCTTTGCTTCGTAAATAATGCCGGTGTAATAATTTAATCCACGGGCAAGGGTAAAATCAACCACTACATTTTTGCCTTGCGTATGTTGCAGTATTTTTTTTATTTCTTTCAATCCTTCTTTTGTCTCGGGCATTTTGCCCAAAAGTGCTGTCAGTTGGTTCACTTTTTCCTGGTTGCTGCCGCTTATGGCAATATATTTTTCTATCAGTTCAATTTGAAATTCGGTTAATCCCTTTTCTGATAACTCTGCTTTTACTTTATTGATACTTACTTTATCTAATTTATCAATGGCTGTTGTAATGGCCACCAATTTATCAGTAGCATTACAAGCCCTGGCCAGGGCCGATAAAATTTTTCGGCTGTTAATTTTTAGTTCGTAATCAAATAGGCCCAGGCGGTTAAAAACTTCATCATAAATTAATGCAAACTCTACATCATTCATTAAAGCATAACTGCCTACCACATCTGCATCGCATTGCGTAAACTCACGGTAGCGACCTTTTTGCGGCCTGTCGGCACGCCATACCGGTTGTATTTGGTAGCGTTTAAAAGGAAAAGATAATTTGGTGTGGTTCATGGCCACATACCTGGCAAACGGAATGGTAAGATCATACTTTAAAGCCCTTTCTGTAACATCAACACTGTTTTTCCCTTCTAAAACTTTTTCAAAACCTGCTTTTGCTGCATCAATATTTTTTTCGTTGTTGAGTCCGTTATTTAAAATTTTAAAAATTAATTTATCGCCTTCATCGCCGTATTTACCCATTAAGGTTTCTAAATTTTCCATTGCTGGTGTTTCTAATGGTTGAAACCCGTACAATTCAAAAACAGTTTTAATGGTGTTGAGGATGTAATTTCTTTTTCTGATGGTTTGAGCCGAAAAATCCCTGGTGCCTTTTGGTATGGATGGTTTATTGATCATGTTGTGTTGTGAATATAAGGGGTATTTTACTTACTAAATATTTCAAATTGAAAAGGGATTACCTGTTTTTTTTGAGAACCAAAAATAGCATCTATTTACCAACTTCCCGAAGTACAATTTTTTCGCAGGCCTGTTCAATTAA
>JAYURK010000190.1:0-3197 GCA_043756235.1 Ferruginibacter sp.
GCAAATTGACCGTAATGTAAATACCACCAATGTATGTATTGCCAATTGCAAGTTTTGTAATTTTTACCGCATACCCGGCCATGCCGAAGCATACATTACCGATATAGAAACCTATAAAACAAAAATTGAAGAAACGATAAAATTTGGCGGCGACCAGTTGTTGTTACAGGGCGGCCACCATCCTGAACTGGGATTAAGTTTTTATGTAAATCTTTTTAAAGAATTAAAAAGCCTTTATCCCAATATAAAATTACATACACTTGGCCCACCAGAAGTGGCACATATAACCAAGCTATCCGCAGGACCCGATGGGAAAAAAAGTACACACAGAGAAGTTTTGATGGCATTAAAAGATGCCGGTATGGATAGTTTGCCCGGTGCCGGTGCAGAAATTTTAACGGACAGGGTTAGAAGATTGATCAGTAAAGGAAAGTGTGGTGCACAGGAATGGCTGGATATTATGCATGAAGCACATAAATTAAATATTACCACCAGCGCCACCATGATGTTTGGCCATGTGGAAACCCTGCAGGAACGTTTTGAACATTTAATTAAAATACGAGAAGTACAAAGCCGCAAGCCCGAAAATGCCAAAGGCTTTTTAGCATTTATACCATGGACGTTTCAGGATGTAGATACATTACTTACCAGAATACGTGGCGTACATAATTTAACTACATCAGAAGAATACATACGCATGATAGCGATGAGCCGTATTATGTTACCCAATGTAAAAAACATACAGGCCAGCTGGTTAACTGTTGGTAAGCAGTTAGCACAAATTTGTTTAAATGCCGGCGCCAACGATTTTGGAAGTATTATGATTGAAGAAAATGTAGTAAGTGCTGCAGGTGCGCCACACCGTTTTACCAGCACCACTATTCAACATTCTATAAAAGAAGCCGGCTTTGAGCCGCAGCTGCGTAACCAGCAATATGAATGGCGGCAAATTCCAGAATCTATTGTAGAGCAGGAAATCAATTATTAACTTGCGCTTTAACCTCTAAAATAAAAACATGTTAAAAGAAACTTTGCTTAAACAACTGCACCGGTTTAGAATGGTGGGTATTGCAGAAGGGATTTCGTTTTTAGTTTTATTATGTATTGCTATGCCACTGAAATATATGCTGGATATGCCAATGGCTGTTAAAGTGGTGGGTTGGCTGCATGGCGCTTTATTTGTAGCCTACATTTATTTTGCTTTTGAAATATTTACTTCTTTTAAAAAAGAAATATTATGGCTGGGCAAGGCCATGCTGGCGGCTGTTTTTCCTTTTGGTACTTTTATTTTAGACAGGGAATTAAAAATGGAAGAACAAATTTTAATAAGAAAATAAAAAATAATGGCAGAGGATTTACATATTATTGAAGGCACTAAAGCAGAAATTTATCAATCACTTATCCCACAAATAAAGGCGTTAACTGATGGCGAACCCGATTTAATTGCCAACCTGGCTAATGTTGCTGCTGCATTAAAAGAACAATTTAACTGGCTGTGGGTAGGTTTTTATTTGGTTAAAAAAGATGAATTAGTATTAGGCCCTTTTCAGGGACCGGTGGCCTGTACCCGAATAAAAAAAGGCCGTGGCGTTTGCGGTGCTGCCTGGCAAAATGCCGCCACATTAATTGTACCTGATGTAGAAAAGTTTCCGGGGCATATTGCCTGCAGCAGTTTATCAAACTCTGAAATTGTAATTCCACTTTTTAAAGATGGAGAAGTTTTTGGTGTGCTGGATGTAGATAGTGATTTGTTAAATGAGTTTGATGAAATTGATAAGCAATATTTGGAAGAGATAGTAAAACCCCTGTCCCCTAAAGGGGAACTAAGTTAGTTACTGTATTTTTTATTGTTTCAATCTTAAAATTGTTACTGTTTGAAGAGCTAAAATAAAATTAAATTATTTTTCTGTCAAGTTCCCCTTTAGGGGGCGGAGGGGGCTTTATCCTTCCATCCCCACAAATACCGGCAGGCATAAGTTTTGTAAGGACTCCATTTTTTACTGATGGCTAACATTTTTTCTTTCATCTCTTTTTTATCAGCAGCATCAATATTATACAGTTTACAAATGGCCTGCTGTATACCTAAATCATCTACAGCAAAAATATCTTCTCTTCCTAAAGTAAACATTAAAATCATTTCCACCGTCCATTGGCCCACACCTTTTATTTGAGTAAGATATTTTATCAGTTCTTCGTTACTCATTTTATGCAGGCGGGCATCGGTAATTTTTTCATCCATAAAGAATTTACAAACATTATGCACATAATTTGCTTTGGCATTACTTAGACCAATGCCACGTAAGGTATCAAAAGGCGTGTCGGCAATTTGTTGTGCGGTAGGTGTTTTGCCGTTATACAAATTCAAGAATCTTTTTTGAAAAACATCAGCAACTTTTGTGCTCAGCTGCTGGCTCATAATAGAGTTGCACAAATGCAGGTGTACATTTTTTTTCTTGGCTAAAGCATAAGGCTGCTGCTGCTCAATAATTTTTTTGAGTTTTTTATCTTTGATTAAATGTTGCAGGTGTTGCATGTTGTTTACAAAGGTTTTTATAAATATTTTAGCTAAGAGATTAAAAGAGAAAAGGAGGGAAAGCGCTAAAAGAAAATTTATTTTTCTGAACAACCACCTTCTTAGAAGGTGGGTTGAAAGCATCGGGCATAGCCCTCTTTACGTCTCTGATGTTGCGGAGAACAAATCAAAATTCCGAGTTTGACTTTCTTCTTTTTTATCCTCGCCCTCTTGGTATTTTACATATCGTTTTATGATGTCTTCATCTACTCCAACTGTAGTTACAAAGTAGCCTCTTGACCAAAAATGATTTCCCCAATATGGTTTCTGTTTCAAATGCGGATAGCTCTTAAATAACTTTATTGCCAACTTCCCTTTTAAAATTCCCAATAATTGTGATACAGATACTTTGGGAGGTATGGAGCACAGTAAATGAATATGGTCTATTTGTACATTCATTTCTATAATGTCAACACCTTTCCATTCGCAAAGCATATCTAAATCTTTTTCAACCAATGATTTCACCTCGCCAAACAATACTCTGTAACGATATTTTGGAGTCCAAACTATGTGATAATCGCATTTATAAACTACGTGTGAGAGCTTTCGATATTTACTATTCGACATCTACCAAAGTTAAGGCATAGCCATCAGTACATTACCACCGCCCAAGGCGGTGGTTTTT
>JAYURK010000191.1:0-28922 GCA_043756235.1 Ferruginibacter sp.
ATGATATTTACTATTTTCATTCCACCTTAAAAAAAAACCATGCAAACTGCTTCTAAAAAAGTTATAAATGGATGGGCTATGTACGACTGGGCCAACTCGGTGTACAACCTGGTGATTACTACTACATTTTTTCCTGCTTACTATGCATTTGTTACCAGCACTTCCAAATTCCCGGATGGTATTAACTTTTTAGGCAGAAATTTTGTAAACACTGAACTTAAAGATTATGTACTGGCGTTTGGCTTTTTAGTAATTGCTTTATTCTCCCCCATTTTATCTTCAATATCAGATTATAAAGGCAACAAGAAAAACTTTATGAGGTTTTTTTGTTACATGGGCGCATTGAGCTGCAGCTTACTTTATTTTTTTGATGAACACCATGTTACCCTTGGCCTGATGTGTTTTATGTTTGCCGGTATTGGTTTTTATGGCAGCCAGGTTTTTTACAATTCTTATTTACCCGAAATAGCTGCCGAAAAAGATATGGACCGTATAAGTGCTAAAGGGTACAGCATGGGTTATATTGGCAGTGTGGTAATGCAGTTAATTGGTTTTGCATTAGTAATTTTTATGAGTTCGCAAAAAGGACTTGCTTTAAGAATTACTTTTTTATTAGTAGGCGTTTGGTGGGTAAGCTTTGCACAAATAACTTTTGCCCGTTTACCTATTAGCCCAAAAAGCGAAAGAAAATTAAAAACGCATGTACTCGCCAACGGCTTTCACGAATTAAAAATTGTGTTACAGCAGGTGATTAAAATGCCGGTGTTAAAAAGATTTTTATCTGCCTTCTTTTTTTACAGCATGGGTGTGCAAACGGTAATGCTGGTAGCCATTGATTTTGGCATTAAAGAATTAAAGTTAGAAGACACTAAACTAATAATTACCGCAGTTATTATACAGTTAGTGGCCATTGTGGGTGCGGTTGCCATGTCGAAACTTTCGGCTACCTATGGCAATATAAAAGTGTTGATTTTTACGGTGCTGTTATGGATAGGCGTTTGCATTACCGGTTACTTCATCACTACCGAAATACATTTTTATATTTTAGCCTCGCTGGTGGGTTTGGTTATGGGTGGCATACAATCGCTCAGCCGCTCCACTTACAGCAAGTTAATGCCCGAAACAAAAGACACGGCATCTTTTTTTAGTTTTTATGATGTTACCGAAAAATTAGCGATTGTAATTGGATTATTTAGTTTTGGATTTATAGAAGGGTTGACCGGTAATATGCGTAATTCTCTTTTAGCATTAATAGTATTTTTTGTACTGGGCTTATTGTTTTTACTGGTAACACTTGGGGCACAAAAAAAATCAACGCCAACCTATTAATTTTTAATCATGAAATTATATACCATCAATACAGGTTATTTTAAATTAGATGGCGGCGCCATGTTTGGCGTGGTGCCCAAAAGCATCTGGAATAAATTAAACCCGGCCGATGAAAATAATATGTGCAGCTGGGCTTTGCGCTGTTTATTAATTGAAGATGAGGGCAAATTAATTTTAGTTGATACCGGCATGGGCAATAAACAGGATGCCAAATTTTTTGGTCATTATTATTTACATGGCAATGATACTTTAGAAAAATCTTTAGCGCAACATGGTTTTACGGCCGATGATATTACCGATGTTTTTTTAACGCATTTACATTTTGATCATTGCGGCGGTGCTATTGTTAGAGAAGGAGACAAATTATTTCCTGCTTTTAAAAATGCAACATATTGGAGTAATGAACAACACTGGAAATGGGCGACCCAACCCAACGAAAGAGAGAAAGCAAGTTTTTTAAAAGATAATATTTTACCAATAGAGCAAAGTGGAAAGTTGCAGTTTTTAGACGTGAGTAGTGAATCGTCAGTCGTGAGTTTGAAAACTTCACTTATTACTCACGGCTCACCACTCACGCCTCAAGTTTCATTTTTTACTGTTAACGGCCACACCGATGCCATGATGCTGCCTAAAATAAATTACAATGGTAAAACAATTGTGTTCATGGCGGATTTGTTGCCTTCTGTTGCACATATTCCTTTGCCTTATGTAATGGGTTATGATATGTTTCCGCTGACTACATTGCATGAAAAGAAAGCTTTTCTTACAGAAGCGTTAGCTAACGATTACATTTTATTTTTTGAACACGACCCGGTAAATGAATGTTGCAATTTACAAATGACGGAAAAAGGAATTAGGCAAAAAGATGTTTTTAAATTGAGTGAGGTGTAGAGCATAACTCTTGGAGGGTTTGGCTAGACTCTGCAAATAATTCAAGCGGTTTTGATAACCCTCCAAGAGTTAAAGAGTGGTGCAAACTCTTGGAGGGTTATCAAAAATTCTTAAAAAAATTAATGGGCCTGCCAAACCCTCCAAGAGTTATAGAGCGAGCCTGTTACACCAACATTAGTTATATAACAATGTATTCAAAAATGGCGGTTACTTTACACTTATCAGCGAGGTTAGCGGATACCGTAAATTTTTATAGCCCATCATATCTACTTTAATACTGCCTACAGCAATGGGGCTTTCTACCCTTAATAATAAATGATTGGGATCATCACTTATCCAGGCATTCATTTTTTCGCCGCCTTCAAAAATGGTTCCTTTAATTAAAAGCGGTTTAAATTTTATAGCGTTAAATTTTCCGTAACGGGTTTTTATTTTTTCTTTGCCTAAATAGCGAATGTATAAATGATATACTTCATCATCTAAAAACATATCGAAAGGTATTTTATCGTTTACCTTGTATTTATTAAAATCGATATTACGGGCATAATATACAGCACTCACCACATCCTGTATGCAATTGGTAACTTTAAAAACGCCATTGGTGCTTACCGCAGTGCCGGCTGTTTGGTTAAAAGTTACATTGTTATATTTTTTATAACCGCCCTCATCAACATTACGTATAAATTTATAGGGAGTTAGATTGGCCGTATCAATATAACTTTCGTACCGGTCACGTACTTTAAAAAATTTATCAAAAAAAGAATAGGATTTACCTTCGCCCACACAATGATATACGGGCTTTCCATTATAGCGCTCCAGCGATGTAGAAAATGTAGCTTCGCCTGCACCGATATAAGCACCCATGGCATTGTAAAAAACTTTCATAGTTATTACTTCATCTGCTTTAAACGCTGTATTTCTAACACCGCAAAATTCACTGTCGTATGCCGGCTTAAAACTTAAGCAGCATAAACTTAAAATCATAAAACTAAAACCAAGGTAACGTATCATTTTTCTTTTACTATTTTAATCCCTAAAATTAATATACTTCCTATTAATGCCGGTATCACTAAATTAATTAGCCATATTGATAAAGCTGCGGTTTCTATTCCTAATGTATTGGTGCTGTATAATTTCATCAGCTCCATACTCGCTTTTGCCCTTAATGGTAATTCTAAAAATCCAATGGTTGGCGCCACAGCCATCAGCAAATAAAAAATGGTGAGCAGCCAAAAACAGACTATAGTATCAATATTAACCTGCAACACCTGCAACAATAAAACATATTGCCCTACAAAAACCCCGTAACGCAATAAAGACAACAGCAGTATATTAAGCAATTGCCTTGCCGAAAACTCATCCAGTACTGTTATATGCTTTACCGCTTTGGTAAAGGCAGGCACCATTTCTATCAAACGTACCAGCCATGCTAATCTTATATAAAATAAAAAAAGTAAACCGGTGCCAGTAATACTAAAATAGATGAGAACATTACCCCAAAAGTCTGGTAAAACATTTAAAGCGTTGCTGGATGTTTGTGAAAAAAATCTTAAATAAATCAAACCTCCGCAACCCATTACCATGGTTACCAGCAACTGGCTGATGCTGCTGGTTATGTTTAACGATATGGCTTTTATGCGATTGGCTTCTTTTAAAAATAAAATTCTGCCGCCGTATTCGCCTATGCGGTTGGGTGTTAGCATAGTAATACTGCAGCCTGCCAGTACCGATTTAAAAGATTGTATAAAACTAAATGGTTGTACATGCTTTACCAGCAGCTGCCATTTTTTTGCTTCAATACCCCAGTTTATCAGCATTAAAAAAATTACGGCTAAAAAAGTAAAGCTTTGCAGGTTTAATTTTATTTGCTGCCAGCGCTGTGGCAGGTCGGGCTGCAGCAGTAACTGGGTATACAAACTGTAACACAATACCACCAACAATACAGGGCCTAAAAAATAATTGATTAATATTTTAATACTTTTGTTCAATACGCAATGTTAGTTCAATTATTAAACTCAAAAAATTTTTAGTGTGCCTGTTATAAAACCCACCATTATTTTAGGTATCGACCCCGGCACAATCATTATGGGCTATGGCTTAATTGCAGTAAAGGATAACAAAATAAGTTTGCTGGAAATGGGCGTACTGCAACCGGGCAAAATAAAAGACACTTACAAAAAACTGCAATTGATTTATAAAACTGTTAGCGGATTGATCACTAAATATCAACCCACCACTTTTGCCATTGAAGCGCCTTTTTTTGGTAAGAATGTACAAAGTATGCTAAAATTGGGCAGGGCGCAGGGCGTTGCTATTGCAGCTGCCATGCGGCATGGGATTGAAGTAACAGAATATTCTCCTAAAAAAGTAAAACAATCCGTAACCGGAAATGGCAATGCCAATAAAGAACAGGTGATGAAGATGCTGCAGCAAATTTTAAATTTTAAAGACAATCCCAAACATTTTGATGCCACCGATGCTTTAGCTGTGGCGGTATGTCATTTTTTTCAACAAAAAAATCCGGTAACTGCAGCAGGCAGTAAATTAAAAGGCTGGGATGCATTTATTACAGCAAATCCGGGAAGGGTTAAAAAAGTTTAGGGTTTAGGGTTTAGGGTTTAGGGTTTAGGGTTTAGGGAACAACATTTCATTAACAGGATAGTTTTAAATCTTTGCAGTCAATTACATTATAGCAAGCAGGTAAAAGAGTATGTACAAGAATACCGCCAACTGAAAACCACAAACTATCAAATACAAACCTTTTCATGATCATTCGATCTAAAACATTGAGGCTGGTAATATTAATGAGTACGGTACTGGTTGCCATAATTATTATGATTCAACTGTACTGGCTGCAAAAAATTTACCGGTACGAAGAAAAACAATTCAACATAAATGTTTCTAAAAGCATACGTGGCCTGTACGATGATATGGAACTGGTGAATGATGTAAGTGATAATGTACAGAAGAAAATTGAAAACCCCACTCCTGACCTGTATTTATTAAAAATAGATTGCAACCCACACCTTGATAGTTTATGGCTTAATGTAAAAGCCGAGCTTACAGATTTTGATGTATATACCGATTGTATGGCTGCAATTTACAGTCAGGAAAAAAATGCTTTTACCGAGGTACAATACATTGATTTACCCGATGCGTATAAGGCATCCAAACAAAATATATCTATCCCATTATTAAAAAGAGATTACTCTTATGTGGTTTTATTTTTTCCGCATCGTGGAGCCTACATATTAAAGCAAATGTATTTTTGGATTGCTTCCAGCGGATTGTTGCTGCTGGTATTAACCGCTTTTGGAGCCAGCATTTTTTATTTAAACAAACAAAAATTTTTGAACGAAACGCAAAAAGATTTTGTAAATAATTTTACGCATGAGTTTAAAACACCACTGGCAGTAATAAAAATTGCTGCAGAGGTTTTACGGCATCCGGACATAAGTGATAAACCTGAAAAATTAAAAAATTATGCAGCCATAATTGATGAACAAACCACCCACCTGCAGGCACAAACCCAACGACTTTTAGAAATTGCATACACCGACAGTAATGCACTGCAATTGCAAAAAGAAAATTTTGACGTAAATAATTTGATACTGCAGGCTATTAAAGATTTGCAACCCCTGGCCGAACAAAAAAATGCAGTGGTAGAAACTCATTTTGCAGAACCAATAAATACGGTTAATGCAGACAAATATTATATACTGCTGGCTTTTATTAACCTAATCGAAAACGCTATAAAATATGCATCGCATCCGCATATTACTATTGCCACTTACCAAAAAGCTACCAACTGTTGTATAGCAGTTACCGATAACGGCATAGGAATAAGTGCCGAAAATCAGAAAAAAATATTCGATAGATTTTTCAGGGTTACCGAAGGTGAACTGCATACTGCAAAGGGTTTTGGATTAGGCCTGAATTTTGTTAAAAAGGTTATTGATGCACACGGGGGCAAAATAGAAGTAAACAGCCAACCGGGCAGCGGCAGTACTTTTATAATTAAAATTCCCAATCATTAAAAATTTTATATGAGCAAAGCAAAGGTTTTATTGGCGGAAGATGATTTGTCGCTGAGTTTTGTGATTAAAGATAATTTGCAGGATGCAGGCTTTGAAGTTACACATTGTGCAGATGGTGAGGCCGCATGGCAAAAATTTCAAAAAAACAATTTTGACATTTGTCTGCTTGATGTAAACATGCCCGAAAGAGATGGCTTTTCGCTTGCAAAAAAAATACGCCAGCAAACAGATATTGTGCCCATCATTTTTTTAACGGCTAAAAGCCTGGAGGAAGATAAAATAAAAGGTTTTAAAACGGGTGCCGACGATTATATTACCAAACCTTTCAGTATGAAAGAACTGGTAATGCGAATGGATGTTTTTTTGCGCCGTACCAAAAAATTACAATCGGATGCAGGTGAAGAGTTTACTTTAGGCAGCTTGAGGTTTGCCAGTAACGAATTAAAAATATACAACGGCAGCCAGGCAACAGCGCTTACCCAACGGGAAGCCGACCTGTTGAAATTTTTTGCCATGCATCCCAATAAAATTTTAAAAAGAGAAGAAGTGTTGCTGAATGTTTGGGGAAAGGATGATTATTTTTTAGGAAGAAGTATGGATGTTTTTATAACCAAGTTGCGTAAATATTTAAAAGCCGACCCTGGTATTATTTTAGAAACTATACACGGAGTGGGGTTTAGATTGCAGGTAAATCAGAAAAATTAATTCTGTTATTTTTTTATTTGATGTGAAAAATTATTTGCAAATAACAGTTGATTTATAAAGTTTCTAAATGAAATACTAAGTCCATCTGAGAGATAATAAATATCTTTTCCTTCTCCAACTTTCCCTTGTTTTTGTGCTGGAATATCAATACTTGAATAAAGCCGGTTACAATCTAAACAAATTGTTACATGGGCTATAATTTTGTTTTTTAAATAATAAACAAATCCTACATGTGGATCAAAACAAGCCGCAGTTGCACCTCCGTAAGATTTTTTATTACCAAGTTTAGAATTAAACTTCATAACATTTTCCTTATCAAGTTTAACCTGTTTTATTATATTTTTTGCAAGTCCCCCATTTTCATTTACTATATACAAATCGGACCCTTTTCCTCCAACAAAATCATACATCATAATTTTCTCAAACTTTAAATGGGGAAATGGATTTTTAATTTGTGCTTTTAAAGCAATCGAAAATGATAGAAGTAACAGCAGATTTATTATTTTCATAGACTATTCTTTTAAGTTTTTTTAAAAAATGAATTAAAATTTACTCAATATTTTTTCCTGCACCATCTTCAACTCCTCGGCAGTGGTTTTAATTTTTCCTTTTGTAAAATTTAAATCGTTGGCAGAGTTAATGGGCACTACATGCATATGAGCATGCGGCACTTCTAAACCAATAACACTTATGCCACACCTGTTGCATTTAAAAGCTTTTTCAATGGCATGTGCAATGGGTTTTGCAAAAACCAGCATTTCGGTAAGATAGTTATCGGGTATATCAAATAATTTGTCTACTTCTATTTTAGGCACTACCAGCACATGGCCCTGCACCAAAGGTTCAATATCTAAAAAAGCAAAAAAGTTTTCGCTTTCTGCAATTTTATAACAGGGTATTTGTCCCGCAATTATTTTAGAAAAGATGGTCATTATAAAAATGCTTTTTCTAAAGGTACAATAGATTTTTAATTGGGTGACTCACCTCCAAAAGGTGAGTCACCCAATTAAAAAAGCCCATCCTTAAAAGAATGGGCTCAAAAAAATAAAATGAAAAAAATTAAATGCTTATGCCTTCTACTTTAAATTTTAAAAGCCCGGCAGGTACTACCACATCAACCACATCGCCAATTACTTTACCTAATAAACTTTTACCAATAGGTGAGGTAACAGAAATTTTACCCAGTTTTAAATCGGCTTCTTTTTCTGACACAATCTGGTAAGTAACTTTCTTTTTAGTACCCATATTGGTAAGGGCTACTTTTGTAAGTATGCTTACTTTGCTGGTATCAATATTGGTTTCATCTAAAATACGGGCAGTGGCAATTACACCTTCTAAATATTTTATTTTTGCTTCCAGCATGCCCTGTGCTTCTTTGGCGGCATCGTATTCTGCGTTTTCTTTTAAATCACCTTTTTCACGGGCTTCGGCAATGGCTTTACTGGCGGCTGGCCTGTCCACACTTTTCATACCATGCAGCTCTTCCTTCATTTTCTCAAAGGTATCTTTTGTAACATAATTGGTGGTACTCATAAAATTCTGTTTAATAACGATAAAAAAATACAACGCCCCAGTTTGACTAAGGCGTTGCATGTATTGCAAAAATAGTGAATTTTTATCAGCAAGTCCAAGGTTCTAATTCAAAATTATTTACATAATAAATGGTAATTACAGGGTGTAATACCAGAGTTATCGGAGCATAACCAACTTAAATAACCAGCTTTTCTAATATTACAGCACTCATTTTATAAAATGCCTGGTGACTGTAGCCGGCAATATGCGGCGTAACAATAACATCAGGATGGTGTGTTAAAAAATCCAGTTGGGCTTTTGCTGTTTCATCCAGGGTAGCTAATTTTTCATTTTCTAAAACATCCAATCCTGCGCCAGAAATTTTATTTTGTTGCAGTGCTGTTATCATTGCTGCAGTGTTAATCACTTTACCCCGGGAGGTATTGATGATAACCGGCTTTTGCTGTAATGCATTAAAAAAATCATCATTGGCCATATATTTTGTTTCCATAGTCAAAGGCAAATGAAAACTAATTACATCTGCATAGCGGCAAATTTGATCAAGGTTAGCCTCTTTGATATATCCCGATGCAAAGTCAAAATTAAATTTATCGTAAGCCAGCACGGTTACATCAAAAGCCGAAAGCAATTTTGCAAACGCACTTCCTGTATTGCCGTAACCAACAACACCAACAGTTTTACCGGTTAGTTCACTGCCACGATTGGCATCTCTTATCCATTGGCCATTTTTTACCTCAATACAGCTGCTGTTAATTTTATGCAGTACACCCAGTAACATACCCAATGCATGTTCCGCCACTGCATTACGGTTACCCTCGGGGCTGCTTACACATTTTATACCTTTTGTTTTGGCATATTCCACATCTATTAACTCCATGCCACTGCCCAGCCTGCCAATCCATTTTAGTGCACCGGCTTTATCTAAAATATTTTTATCAATAGCAATCCTGGTGGTTACAATTATACCTTCGGCTTCGGCAATAACAGCACTCAATTCCTCATAAGTAATTTCCGGCAGGTATAAAACTTTGTACCCTTTGTTTTGTAAAGTTTGCATCAGGTGTGGGTGAGCACTTGCTGTAATAATTATTAACCGCTCCTGTATCATTATTTAAAATTGTTTTAACTTTTGTAAAATTAAACTTAGTTTATGTTTACAAGCATTTCTTTTTTTAATCCTTTTAATAAATTGGTAAAACTTTATGAAAGCCCTTCATTTATCTATAGCATTTAGCCTGATTTTGCAAATAAGTATGTCATGGGCACAGCCAATTCTAATTTTTAACCCCCCAATACAGGAAATAAAGAGATTACCTGCAAAAAAAATTAACAATAAAATTGATAAAGAAATTATTTTTTTTATACCAACAGGCTACACTTTACTTGATGCTGAAAATGGAGATATTAATAGAGATGGATTGATAGATAAAATAATAATACTGCAGCTTATTAAAGAAGGAAATGCAAGTGAAGAAAAAAGGCCGCTGATTATTTTACTCCGCAAAAAAAATGGAAAACTTGCAGAGGCTGCAAGAAATGATAACATTGTGCTGTCATACGATATGGGCGGGATACATGGTGATCCTTATCATGGATTAACCATAAAAAAAGGATTTTTTACCGTTGAACATTTTGGCGGAAGTGCATGGCGGTGGAATTATACCTCCACCTTCTACTTCTCAAAAAAAATCCAACAATGGTTATTGTATAAAACTGGTAATGAATGGTGGCATATTACTAAACCCAAAAAATATGAAACGGAAAATAGCACACAAAAAAATTTTGGCATGGTAAAATTCAACAGCTATATCAATAAACTAAGGGTCCAATAAAATATCCTGAATAATTATCATTCGCCTGCCTGATTTATTTTGCCGCTATCATACTTATTTCTACGTTCACATTTTTAGGCAATCCTTTTACAGCTATGGTTTCCCTGGCCGGAAAAGTGCTGTTAAAATACTTACCATAAATTTCATTAACCTGTCCAAACAAATTCATATCGCTTAAAAAGATGGTTGTTTTTACCACGTTGCCAAAATCCATTGCCGCCTCGGTTAAAATTGCTTTTAGGTTTTGCATTACCTGGTGCGTTTCTTCAATAATATCTGCCATGGCCAATTCCCCGCTGCCGGGTTTTAAAGCCACCTGTCCCGATATAAAAAGTAAATTGCCCGCCAAAACGGCCTGACTGTAAGGGCCAATGGGTGCCGGTGCATTACTGGTATTAATTATTTTTGTAGTCATTGTTGGTTTATTTGTTCAAAATGCAAATATATCTTTTTGTAACCACCTATTTTTGCAAAAAAATAATAATGACAATTGTTGTACTTGCCAATGCTGATGAATATGATGCATTAACAGCAAACACCACTGCCGTTAAATGGATTAAGGCGAATGCTAATTTTGATTTTGCAAATTACAGCGGTGCGGATGCTTTTTTTATTTTAAAAGAAGATACAGCACTTCATTTTACCAAAACAGAAAAACCTGTTTTTGTAAATAGTGTATCCGCCACATTAACACAATTGCTTGCACCCCAACATGTGTATCGCATTAATGGTTGGCCTGGATTTTTGCAAAGGCCGGTGTGGGAAATTGCAGGACTGGAAAATGAAGCAATACATGCAATTGGTACAGCAATAAATAAAAAATTATTAATGGTGGCCGATGAGCCGGGTTTGGTATCGGCAAAAATTATTGCTATGATTATTAATGAAGCGTATTTTGCATTAGGCGAGGGCGTAAGTACCGAAAAAGAAATAGATATAGCCATGAAGCTGGGCACCAATTATCCCTTTGGCCCTTTTGAATGGGCGCAAAAAATTGGATTGCATAATATTTTACAGCTTTTACAAAAACTTAATGTAAACGATAACCGCTGCCAGCCTGCGCCTTTGCTGAGTGCTGCAGCCACACCAATTAACCAATGAGTTTGATTTTAAATATTGATACTGCCACCGAAACTGCACAGGTAAGTTTTGCAAAAGATGGACAGGTTTTGCATTGCCTGCAAAACGATTTACAAAAAGATCATGCTGCTTTTTTACAAACTGCCATACAAAAACTTTTAAAAAATGAACTGTACACTTTAAAGGATGTAGATGCAGTAGCCCTTACTGCAGGCCCCGGATCTTATACCGGCTTAAGGGTTGGCATGGCCAGTGCCAAGGGTTTATGTTATGCTTTAAACAAACCCTTAATTACACTTAACACTTTACAGGTTTTAACTGTTAGCATACAGCAACTGTTACAACACCCCGCTAACATTTTATTTTGCCCCATGATTGATGCAAGGCGTATGGAAGTATTTACTGCATTGTATAATGAAGCCTTAAACCCAGTACTGGAGCCTTGCGCTATGATACTGCAAACCGATAGTTTTTTACAACAACTGCAACAATCTAAAATTGTTTTTTTTGGCAGTGGTGCAGCAAAATGGCAATCCATTTGCAACCATCCAAACGCTTCATTTGCAACTGTTTCAAACATAGCCGGTGCCATGGCAACTTTATCTCACCAATACTTTACCCAAGGTAATTTTGCAAACCTTGCATACAGCGAGCCTGTTTATTTAAAAGAATTTCAGGATAAAATATAACTTTTAAGCATTAACTGTATCCGGCATTTTTTTAAAATAATATAACATTTGTATTACTTGCATAAGTTAATATTGGTATATTTGAGTGTTCAAAATTTGTTCAAGCATATTTAAACTAAAAATCTTATGATGGTTGCATCCCAATCATTGGACACGGTTTCACCTTCGTCCAAAAATTCGTCCGAATCTTCAATTAATGTAGATTACCATGCGCTTAAAAAAGCAGCGCTTGTTTTAAGAGCACTAAATCACAAACTAAGGCAGCAATTGCTTAAGTTAATTGAAGAAGAAAAAAAAATTACTGTTACAGAAATTTATGTTCGGTTACGCCTGGAGCAATCAGTTGCTTCGCAACACCTGGCCATTTTAAGAAAAGCCGGTATTGTAATTACACAGCGTGATGGAAAATTTATTTACTACGCAGTTAATTTTAAAAGGATAGAAGAGATAGATACTTTTGTTAAGCAATTAGTTGGTTAACACTTTTTAAAATTTTGTAAAACGTCCGGCCCATGGCCGGACGTTTTTTTATTTTTATATTTGCAGAAAAATTTTATTTTATGTTTATAAAGCAAATATATACGGGCTGCATCAGCGAAGCAGCATACTATATAGAGAGTGAAGGTGAAGTTGCTATAATAGATCCTTTAAGAGACATTGATGAATATATTGCCCTGGCTAAAAGCAGAACGGCCGGCATTAAATATATTTTTGAAACACATTTTCATGCCGATTTTGTGAGCGGGCATTTAGACCTTGCTTCACAAACCGGCGCACCAATCATTTATGGACCGGGCGCAAAAACAAACTTTAAAATTTATAACAGCAGCCACGGGGAAATATTTAAGCTGGGTAAAATAACTTTACAGGTGGTACATACACCCGGCCATACCCTGGAAAGTACCTGTTATTTATTAAGAGATGAAAATGATAAACCTCATGCAATTTTTACCGGCGATACTTTATTTGTTGGTGATGTAGGCCGACCCGATTTAAGCAGCGGCGATATGAGCAGTGAAGAGCTGGCAAATATTATGTACGATTCTATTCAACATAAAATTTTACCGTTAGCAGATGATATTATTGTATATCCTGCTCACGGCGCAGGCAGCAGCTGCGGTAAAAATTTAGGCCCCAACACTTTTAGTACCATTGGAGAAGAAAAACAAAATAATTATGCGCTGCAACCTCAAACAAGGGAAGCTTTTATAAAAGCTGTTACCGAAGGTTTGGCGGAAGCACCAAAATATTTTGCCGTAAACGCAAAAATAAATATGCAGGGATATAACAGTTTGGCAGATGTAAAAGAAAAAGGACTTACACCATTAAGCATTGCTGCTTTTAAAAAATTAATGGCAGAAGATGTATTGGTGATAGATACCAGGCACGCTGACACGTTTACGCAGGGCTTTATACCCGGCAGTATTTTTATTGGGCTAGAAGGCCGCTTTGCAGAATGGGCCGGCAGTTTATTACCTTTTGATAAACCCATGATTGTAGTAACCCAACCCGGCATGGAAGAAGAAACTTTAATTCGTTTATCAAGAGTGGGATTTGATAAAGTGGAAGGTTATTTAAAAGGAAGTTTTGAAGCCTGGCAGGCAGCCGGCGAAAAAGTGGATATGATAATTGATATAGAAGCTGATGAACTGGCCATGGATTTGCCGCACGACCCTAATTTAGTTGTGGTAGATGTAAGAAGAGAAACAGAATATGCCGAAGGGCATGTAAAGGGTGCACAAAATATTCCGCTTAGTGAAATGACAGATGTGGCCACCATTGCCAGTTTTGAAGACCATCAAAATTTATATGTGCATTGTGCAGGAGGTTACCGCAGTGTAATTGCTGCCTCATTAATAAAAAGACAGGGCGTACATAATTTAAGAAATATTACAGGAGGCTGGAATAAAATAAAAGAAGAAAAAAATATTGTTATTGAAAAAGATGTGAGCGTTTTAAATTAAGAACAGCTAAAATTTATTGATGGGTTGATGAGGGCATCGTGCTTTTATCAACCCATAAATTTTTGTACACTTCCTTCCACTCAAATTTAAACCTGCGGTGGCTCCATAAATAATTAGCCGGGTCTTCCCGGATAGTTTTTTCTAAAATATCCCGGTACATACACGTAAGCTGGCCTGGTGCAGTACTGGCACCCTGCAGGCAAAGCAATGTAGCATCAAAATGATAATATCCTCTTTTTACTTTTTTAAAAGCTACATAAACCACAGCGGTATTATTTTTTACAGCGCCTTTTTCGGGGCCGGTTACAAAAGGTGTGGGGCGGCCAAAAAAATTTAACCAATAGCCTGATAAAGCAGCGCCGGGGTTTTGATCTGCCGCTAAACCCATCATGTATTGTTTTTTAAAAACATCATGCATTTTATTTTTAAAATCGGTAGCGCTTATTAAAACTGTACCATACCGGTTGCGGAAATCATAAAATATTTTATCTAAACTTTTATTTTTAACCGGCATATAAATACCTACAAAAGGAATGCGCAAATGCAGCGCATATAATAAGTTGGCATACTCCCAGTTAAACTGGTGGCCCACCATTACATTTATACTGTATCCCTCATCAATTAATTTATTAATAATTTCAAAAGAGCCGGTACTTCTTTTTAATAATTGTTTTTTAGAGATAGAAATAAATTTTAAACTTTCCAGCATGGCATCAGTAAAATACTGGTAAAATTTTTTAGCAATTTTTTTTCTTTCAGCATCGGTTTTTTCGGGGAAGGCAATTTGCAAATTAGATAACACTACATGCCTGCGGTATTTAAAAACATGGTACATTAAAAAAGCAAGGCCATCACTTAAGCCATACAAAATAAAAAAAGGAAGTAATGAAAATAAATACAGTAATGGGTAAAGTATATAATACATGTAAGTACAAAGTTTTTAGTACAGAGTAAGCAGTAAGAAATTTAAAACTACTTTTTAAACTTATAGCCTCTGTTATCTGATTGATGAATGGTTTTAATTAATGCAGCAATCATTCTGCAAATTTCATCTGCTAAATTATACATTTGCTTTTGCTCTTCTTCATTTATATATTTTTTATCAAATGCACGGTATAGCTGCGATTGGTATTCTCTTGCAGAGCCCGACGCAATAGTTAAGAAATGTACAAACTCTCCATTTCCCATCCTGCCAAATCCTTCAGCAATATTATCCATTATTGAACCTGATGATGCATCCATTTGAGCACTCAGTTTAAAATTTTTTGCTAAATCCGAATGCTTTTTATAACAGGCATCAAACATTTTACAAAGTTCTTTTGCTTTCTGCCAAGCAATTATTTCTTCAAATTTTGTAAAGGTTGCCATGTGGTTTAATATTTCAGTTAGAACAACTTTGTACTAAAAACTTTGTACTCTTTACAACACAATATCCTGCACCTTTTCACTTTTGCCGGGGTAATCGGTATTAAAATGTAACCCCCTGCTTTCGTGGCGAAACTCTGCACTTTTTACGATTAAGAATGCTACAGTAATCATATTTCTTAACTCACACAATTGTGGCGATACGATTGTTTTTTTGTACAGTTCTTCGGTTTCTGTAAATAAAAGATCCAAGCGTTTCATGGCCCTTTGCAGCCTTTCATTGTTTCTTACTATACCCACATAATCACTCATCAGTAATTTTAATTCTTTTACACTCTGCGTAATTAAAATCATTTCTTTGGGTGATGAGGTACCATCAACTTTCCAATCGGGAATACTATTTTTTACACCAGGTTCATTTATTTTAATCACCGCATCTTTATAAGCCCGGTGTGCAAATACCATTGCCTCTAAAAGCGAATTACTGGCAAGGCGGTTGGCACCATGCAATCCTGTGCTGGCACATTCACCGGCAGCATATAAATTTTTTATGGAAGTTCTGCCATGCTCATCTGTTTTTATTCCGCCGCAACTGTAATGCGCTGCCGGTGCCACGGGTATTAAATGCTGTGTAATATCAATACCAATACTTAAACATTTGTCATAAATATTTGGAAAGTGTTCAATAAATTTTTCTTTGCCAAAATGCCGGCAATCTAAAAAAACATTTTCGGTTCCGCCCACTTTCATTTCGTTATCAATAGCACGGGCCACAATATCACGTGGTGCAAGGTCTTTTCTGGTATCGTAGCGTTCCATAAATGCTTCGCCATTATGGTTGCGTAAAATTCCACCATCGCCACGTACCGCTTCGGTAATTAAAAAACTTTGTCCACGTACACCGGGCTCGTACAATGCAGTTGGGTGAAATTGTATGAACTCCATATTTTCAATTCTTCCCTTTGCCCGGTACACCATGGCCACACCATCACCCGTTGCAATTGCCGGGTTAGTTGTTGTACGGTACACCTGGCCGTTACCTCCGGTTGCCAGCAGTGTAATTGCTGCTGTTATTTTTTCTACCTTATTGGTAGCAAGATTTAAAACATACACACCATAGCATTCAATATCGGGTGTGGCTTTTGTAATTAAATAACCTAAATGATGCTGTGTAATAATATCCAGCACAAAACAATGGCTGATGAGTTCGATATTTTTTTGTTTAGCCAAGGCTGCCAGCAAAGCCCTTTCCATTTCTTTGCCCGTAACATCTTTATGGTGTAAAATTCTAAATTCGCTGTGGCCACCTTCTTTACTCAATTTAAAATCGCCGTCTGGTGCTTTATCAAACTGTGCACCCCAAGCAATAATTTCTTTAATTCTTTCCACGCCTTCTTTTACCACAATTTCTACAATATCTCTGTCGCATAAGCCATCGCCTGCAATTAAAGTGTCTTCAATATGTTTTGCAAAACTGTCGTTATCAAAATCCATTACACCTGCAATGCCGCCCTGGGCATACTTGGTGTTGGTTTCATCACTTTGTGTTTTTGTAAGAACAGTAACTTTTTTATCCGGGCAATCCTGTGCTACTTTTAAGGCATAGGTTAAACCTGCAATACCGCTTCCAATTACTAAAAAATCTGTTTGCATGTTGTTCTTCTTAAATAGCAGGCGCATTTACCCACGCCTCATTTTCTTTTAATAAATTTATTAATTCATCTACTGCGGTGGCACTGTCAATATTTCTTTTCACTACTTCTTTGCCTTTGTACAAAGTTATTTTGCCCACACCGCTGCCTACATAACCAAAATCTGCGTCAGCCATTTCGCCGGGGCCATTTACAATGCAGCCCATAATAGCAATTTTTACACCTTTTAAATGATTGGTTACCGCACGAATTTTTGCAGTAGTTTCCTGCAGGTCAAATAAGGTACGGCCACAACTTGGGCAACTGATATATTCTGTTTTAGAGATTCTTGTACGGGTAGCTTGTAAAATACCAAAGGCAATGGAGTTTAATATTTTTATTGGCGGGGCAATAGTTTTATTTTGATAATGATGACCAAAACAAACGCCATCACAAAATCCATCTAACAATAAGCCGCCTGCTTCTACTGAATAATGAATTAAACTTTCATCCATGGTGGCATCGGTGCTGTCGCAAATAATTATAGCAGGATTTTTAATGTCGGTATTCGCCAGTTCCATAAACATACGCCTGATACTTTGCATGGCATTTTTATTGGTAGAACTTAAACAGAGTACTGCGGTAGAATCGGTTTTAATTTTTGCAAACAGTTTTACCAGTTGCTGATCGGGGTAATTTTCTGAGTAGCAATCTACCATTACAAAATTAATAGTGCCCGATTTTATGATGAGATCATTTAAATATTCTTCACCATCCACGATAGGAACAAATTTGTCGTCCTGAATATTTTCAGCCCCCGCTTTTAACAACCATGATATATGCGGCATAATTACTTTTAAAGTGCCGGGTAATGCAAACTCTATTAATGCGCTTGTGTAAATGTAATCGGCAGCAGCGTCTCCAATATTCCATTTATCTGTTGCAGCGTCGTATGTATATCCAATGTGTTGCAAATCTTCCGGTGTAATTTTTTCCATTTTACTAAAGTCTGCAATTACTACAGGTACGTGCTTACCACCAATATTACTTACTTCAAAACTTTCTCTTTTTTTATATTCAAATGGTGAGTAAAGCCCCGCGGCCACCCGAAGGGGGGAATTGGCACTTATAGCATTCTGAATGTTTTCATTGTCAGAAAGTACCGCATTAGCGGTTTCTAAATCTCCCTCCTGAGGAGCAAAAGCACTGTACCGCTTCACAATATCTTTACAAACCGGTATTTCTAATTCAGGATCTTCGGTAAGCGAAACCCTTATGGTATCGCCAATACCATCTTCTAATAAAGTACCAATACCAATGGCACTTTTAATTCTGCCATCTTCGCCATCGCCGGCTTCGGTTACGCCTAAGTGTAATGGATAACATTCGCCAAATTCTTCCAGCATGTGATTAATTAATAGTCGGTACGCATGCACCATCACCTGCGGGTTACTGCTCTTCATACTTAAAATAACCTGGTGATAATCTTCTGCTCTTGCTATACGCAAAAATTCCATCGCACTTTCCACCATGCCCATTGCAGTATCACCATAGCGGCTCATTATCCTGTCGCTTAAGCTGCCATGATTGGTACCAATACGCATTGCAGTACCATGTTCTTTACAAATTAAAACCAAAGGTGTAAAGCGTTCTCTTATACGCTCAATCTCTTCTGCATATTCTGCATCGGTGTATTCTATCTGTTCAAATTTTTTCTTATCTACATAATTCCCCGGGTTCACTCTTACCTTCTCTACAATTTTTGCTGCAATTTCTGCAGCGTTGGGTGTAAAATGAATATCAGCAACTAAAGGCGTATCATAACCACGTTTTCTTAATTCATCTTTTATATACTGCAAATTTTCTGCTTCTTTTTTTGATGGTGCTGTAATACGCACCAACTCTGCACCGGCTTCAATACAACGTATGGATTGCTCCACTGTTGCCATCGTATCCATGGTATCTGTGGTCGTCATAGTTTGCACTCTTATCGGGTGATTATTGCCCAATAAAAGATTACCCACTTTTACCTCTCTTGTTTTAAGACGCTTGTATTCAGTTAAACTTTCGCAGTACATTTTTTAAGTATAATGATGATTGCAAAGGTAACAATTTGTAACAGCTAAAGTTTAGTTGCTGAGTTTTGATTTACAACTTTGGCACAACCATTTTTTTTCTTTATCCACTTGTTTAATGGTGCCGCCTGCATCAGTCATTAAACATTGAATATTGCTGGCACAATGCGGCAGACCAAGGTTGTGGCCAACCTCGTGCAATATTACTTTCATCAGTCGCTCTTTTAATTGCGCTTTTGTATTAGATGCCTTTTGCAGGCGAAAGGTAGATATAACGCAAACATTTCCAGGGCACATACCCAAACCAAAAACACCCCAATCCTCAATTTTACCATTAGTGGTGGATATATCTTTATCAGTTAACCCGGCAAGGGCATCAATATTATTGGTAATTAAATTTTTTTGATGACGCAATAACAGGTCGGCTTTATACCGGTTTCGTGGCGAATAATATGCAATTGGTGGAAGCTTTGCAGGTGGAAGCAGTATAACATTACAATTATAAAATTTTGCAGTTTCATCTTGTGCAAAAATTAATAAATCCCTGTCAAAATTATTATAGGGCAACAGTGCCACAGTAAGGTTATTCTTTTTACCTGTGTGATTATTAAATTTTACCGGAGGTTTGTGGTTACAACTTAACAATAATAAAACCAACAAGGTTATTACAGGTAATAATAAATTTGCCCTGGCTAAAGTTTGCATACAACATTTTCTGGTAAAAATTTTTACCAATCCTTATCGGGTTTATTAGGAGAAGCCGTATTTACTTTTTTTAATTTTTCCTGCAGGTTTTTTTCCTGCTGCATCAAAGCTTTCAATTTTTCCTCTGCATCTTTTTTAGAAATTTTTGAGGGCTGCGGTTTTTTATCCTCTTTTTCTTTTTGGTCCTGCTTGCTTTTATTTTTATCGTCGTTTTGTTTTTGCTGCTGCTTTATTTGCTGCAGGGCTTTTTGTAAATTTTGCCGGGCATCTTCATCCTGCGGATTTAATTTTAAAGCAGTTTTATAAGCCCTGATGCATTCCTGTATTTTTTTTTCGTTTTGATAAACTACCCCTTTATTATAATGCGCTTTTCCTTTATCTTCTTTTAAGGGTAAAATGGCGGCAGCATTGTCGTAAGCCGTAACTGCTTCATCGGTTTTTTTATTTTTATACAAAGCATTACCCAAATTATATTGGGCTGTTGCATTAGCAGGTGTTTTAGCCGTTACCTTCTGGTATTCGGCGGCGGCTTTATCAAATTCGTTTTTTGTGTAGGCCTCGTTTCCTTTTTTAATAATCTCTTTTTCAGTTTGGGCTGAAGCGCTAAAAGGAAGTAAACCCATGCCGATAATTAAAAGCGGCAATAATTTATTTTTACTTTTTGCAGGTACAAAACCGGCAAAACCCAAACGCTTAACAGGCGCTTTTTTTTCGCTTATCAGCATTTCAATCACCAGTAATAAAATGGTGAGCAATAAAAAATACTGAAAAAAACTTTCGTAATTCACTAATGAATCTTCTGTTACAGTGCGCTGGTCCATTGTGCTCAACTGGGCATCTAAATTAGCAACTACTGCATCGGTGCTGCTGTACAGCTGGTAAATACCATAACCTTTTTCGGCTATGGACTTCAGTTCGGCTTCATTTAATTTTGTAACTACTGTATTGCCTTCGTTATCTTTTTTTGGCTGGTTAGTAGCAGCATCAATAATGATTGATCCCTCCGGCGAGCCTATGCCAACAGTATTAATAATTACCCCTTCGCCGGCCATTTCTTCAGCAATTTTGCCGGCTTCTTCATCATGGCCTTCACCATCACTCAGCAACACTACGGCTTTATATTTTTTTTCTTTGGTATTAAAAGAAGCGTAACACATTTTTAATGCATCGCCAATTACAGTGCCCTGTGTAGGCACAATATCGGGGGAGGCAGATGATAAATACATTTTTGCCGCACCATGATCGCCGGTTAAAGGCATTTGCAAATAAGCTTTGCCTGCAAATACAATAATGCCAATCCTGTCGCTACCCAGTTTATCAATCAGTTTACTAATAACCTGTTTAGCCCTGTCTAATCTTGTTGGTTTAATATCCTGAGCCAGCATACTTTTGCTTACATCCAGTGCAATCATTACATCAATACCATTACGTGTAACTTTTGCAGAACCCTGCGGAGACCGCAGGTTGGCCAGCGCAAAAACGCCTGCAGTAAATGCGGTAACAATTAAAATAAATTTTAGTGCAAATTTTTGAGGGGCATAATTTTTAATCATTTCCTTCACTAATCTTTCGTCACCAATTTTTTTTATAGTTTTCTTTTTCCATTTTAATGCCATAATAAACAGCAATATCAAAACAGGTATGCCGGCCAGTGCCAGTAAAAATTCTATATGTTGAAATCCAAACATTTTGTACAGGGCAAATTAATAAATAAGTGATTGTGTAAATTGTTAAAAAAATTAATCTTCTAAAAAGCCAGTAATATCAGGCAAATCTATATCTGCCTCTTTTTTATCGCTTTTTAACCAGCAGAAAATGCCATATCCTGCAATCGCAATAATGGAAATTACAGCAAACAGTAAGAACCCCTGAGTATAAAAAATATTTATCATGGTGGTTGTTTCAGGCTATTTCTTACCCTCAAAAAAACCTAATTCTTTTAAAATACCTGTGGTAATATTCTTTCGTATGGTACGCATATCCATCTCATCTTTGCCGCCTTTTATAAATGTTACAAAAAAATAAACATGATTATTCTCTTCAATCCATCCTGTTTGCCAGCCGATATTATTTTTTTGTTCATCAAAACCCCAACCGGTTTTATAACTCAGTTTGTAGGTGGTATTGTCTTCCTGCAGCATTATCGTTTTCACTGCTTCATGCACACTTTTTCTAAAAGGCAGCTGATCAAAATATAAACGTTTCATTAATCCCAGCTGCTCATCCGGCGAAATTTTTAATGTGTTATTTAACCAGAAAGAATCTACAGGGCCACTTATATTTTTATTGCCATAACCAATACTGTCTATCCATCTTTTGATGGTATCTTTTCCGGTACGGCGGGCCACTTCCTGGTAATAAGGCACGCTGCTGGTTTTAAAAGCCTCCGTCATTCCCATATCTTTATTCCACTCTTCATTCCATCTTTTAAGGCCGTCCCATTTTATTTGCATCGTATCATTGGTAATTACACCTGTTTGTAAACCAATTAAGGAATTTACAATTTTAAAAGTGCTGGCTGGTAAAAACCGCTGCGTATCCAGCTGCATGTTATACACGGTAACTTTTCCATCAGCATTATTCAACAATGTAAAACAACCATCTACTTTATTGTCATCAAAATATTTTTTCAGGCTGTTATCAATTTTTGCTTTGTTTACGCTGCAGGAAGTAAAAACCAGTAAGCAACAGGCAACAGGCAATAAGTAATTTGTAATAATTAGTTGTTTGTTAAAATAAAATATCGACATAAATAAAAATGCATTTTAAGCCCCTTCAGGGGTTGAGGTTTTGTTTATATGTTGTGCTGTTGCATCAAGCGCATCGTAAAACTTTTGGCCAAATTTACGCACCAGCGGTTCTTTTAAAAAAATATACACGGGCACTTTTAATTTTTTCCCCAGGCTGCAGGCGGCTTTGCAATTATCTTCCCGTGGCTCGTAATTAACGTAAATATTATCACTGCGTTTACTCTCCTTTGTTATTACCGGAAATAAATGGCAGCTGATAGGTTTTTTCCATTCTACTTTTCCATCAAGATAAGCCTGCTCAATACCACATTTTACAATGCCCTGTTTATCTTTAATACCATATACACAAACTTTGCTGTCAATAGTTGGCGTAACCCATCCATATTCGCTGTCGTAAACATAACGGCCCTGTTTTTCAATTTCCATTTTACTCTCTTCGTTTAAATAAGGCAGCACCTGCTCAAACACTTCATTAATTTTTTGAAGTTCGGCTTTTTCCAAAGGTGCACCAGCATCTCCATCTACACAGCAGGCGCCCTTGCACTTACCAAGGTCGCAAACAAATTGTTCCTTAACTACCTGGTCGCTAACTAAAATATTATCTATTGCAATCATGGCGGCAAATTTACAACAAACACACAGTAAATATTTTTAAAATTATTGGTACACCGGCAGCAACACTTTTATCAGCGGCTGTCCCGCTTTTCGCTGCTACTCCGGCACAAAGCCCCTGCACAAATCCTCACCGGGGTATTCGCTGCAATCGGGTGTAGACTTTCAGCTTTTTGTAAATCTATCGGCATGTATAATTCAATAAAGCTTTAACAGAACGGTAAAGGTTTTCTGCAGTAATCTATTACCTGTCAACATTGATTAATAAAATACCTGTGTAAATATTTTTTCGGGAAGAGTAATGCATATTAGGTGGATAACATTGCAGTACAGGGCAAAAGAAAACACAGCAACAGGCAAATAAAAAATCCGAATTATTATTAAGGCAATTTTGTTGCGGCGGCAGCAACAGTATTCGTCCACTTAAATGTATTGATGATATGCTCAATATCTTTTTGTAAAAAATCCTGCACCGGCCTTAAAGAATCTGCATTAGGTGTTACGTCAAAATACAAAGCACCCCTTATAAAATTTTTTGCAGTGTCGCTTAAAAAAAACTGTTTGGCAGTTGCGGCATTGCCGCCTACTTTAAAAAATATGCCGGTAACGCCATTGGGTGTATGCATCAGGCTGTCTTTAATGGCTGTGGTAATAGCCTGGTTTTTATTGGTAAGGTTAAAGGCATCATTTACCATCTTATCAAAAACATTTATGCCGGCGGAATCTTTGTAAGTACCATCCTGCTGTTTTATTTTATACATGGCTCTGCCACCAATTATTTTGTAACTTAAAAATATCCTGCCACCAAACTGTGGAAAATCTATATTTATCCAGTAAGGATTTTCCGGGTTACTGTCGAAGTAAGTACTGTCTTTAATAATTTTTGCATATACAGGATATTCAAACGTGTAAGGAAAACCTTCCTGTGCAAAACTCATGTATTTTCTTTCGGGGAAATCAATTTTATAATAGCCTTTTTTCTTTGAAGTATAGGTGGAGTTACAGGAAAAAAGTACAATGTACATGGTACAAAGTATAACTGTAACAGTAATATAATTCCGTTTATGCTTAAATATCATGGCAGTGCTTCAAATTGTATAAACTATGCATTTCAACTTTGTACTTTTAACTATTCGCTTTGTATAACAACTTTTACCTTATCAATCCTGTTTTTATTTATTTCTAAAGGAATAAAAGTAAACCCGTTGTTAATTACTTCTTCGTTTACCTGCGGAAATTTTCCTGCAATTTCTAAAACCAGGCCGGCTAGCGAGTCACTGTCTCCCCTAATGTTTTCAAAACTATCGGAAGGCAGGTTCATGGCTTTGCACACATCATTTATCATGGTTTTACCTTCAAAAATATAAGTAAAGTCATCCAGTTTTTTATTTACACTTTCCTCATCATCAAATTCATCTTTTATGTCGCCAATTATTTCTTCCATAATATCTTCCAGTGTAACTATACCCGAAGTGCCGCCAAATTCATCAACAACCACGGCAAAATGATTTCGCCGGTTCCGGAATTCCTGCAGCAGGTCTTCTATCAACTTTTGTTCGTGCACAAAATAAGGCAGGCGCATTAGTTGATGCCAGTCGTAGTTGTCTGGTTCGTTTAAATGCGGCAACAGGTCTTTGGTATGCAGCATACCCACCACTTCATCTAAATTATTTTTATAAACGGGTAAGCGGGAGTAATGCAATTCTTCAACTTTTTTTATTGTATTTACAAAGTTGCTGTTGATGTCGATACCACTTACATCCAGCCTTGTACGCATTATTTGCTTTACGGTGGTATCGCCAAATTTTCGTATGCCTTTTAAAATTTGTTTTTCTTCTGTTGTTGCTTCGTGGTCGGGCAGCAGGTCAATTGCATAATCCAGGTGGCTGCTGTCCATAGCTGCGGTATTAACTTTGGAGAATTTTTTTTCTATACCATCGCTCCACCTAACCATTTTTTTACTGAACCTGTAAAAAATACTGCTGAAAATTTCAACCACCAAAGAAGCTGTGGCAGCAAACCATATTTTATGATGCGTTGCCCAAACCTTAGGCAGCACTTCTGCAAACAATACCAGCAAAATAGTAACGGCCACTACTTTAATTAAAAAAACTGTAAGTAAATTAAAATTAAAATTATTGATCCACCCATCTATTAAAATATTGGCAATTAAAATAATGCCGATGTTTACAAAACTGTTAGTAATAAGCATTGAGGCCAGCAGTGTTTTGGGCTGCTCCAGCAAATGCACAATACGCCGGTAAGCCGGCTGCTGTTTGGTTTTAAGAATATTAATATCTTTTATTGTAAGAGAAAAAAAAGCCACTTCGGATCCTGCCACTAAAAACGAAACTATAAAAAGCAGGATGGCTATAAATAATAATACTGCATTTGCAGCAAGTGTAATTGCCAGTAAGGTTAGTGGAAAATAATTTAAGAACCCGTAAACCGAATGATAATCCAAAATAAAAAATTTATATAAACAATTGTAAAGTTAGTATGCTGTAACTTTACTTTTAAAACTGCCGCGGCTTTTATTAAAAAGGCAATCTTTCTGCGCCATCATCTGCAGGCGGCACATCGTGCCCGCCCATATTTTCCATTCCTTCAATTCCAGCAGCAGGATTAATGCCATCAGTTCTTTTTTCCAGCATAATAAGGTTATCGCCTACAATTTCTGTAGCAAATTTTTTGTTACCGTCTTTATCTTCCCAGCTCCGGGTTTTAAGGCGGCCTTCAATATAAACCAGGCTGCCCTTATGCAAATATTTTTGTGCAAGGTCTGCCAGCCCCCGCCATAATACCACAGTATGCCATTCTGTTTGAGAAATTAGTTTACCACTTCTGTCTTTAAAAGTTTCTGTGGTAGCCAGCGAAAATTTTGCCACGCCAATATTTCCTTCCAAAAATTGTATATCCGGATCTTTGCCCAGGTTGCCGATTAACATCACACGGTTTACACCTCTCATAAAATTATTTTTAGCGCTTGTTTTTTAAAGTAAACAAGAATGATAAAATTTATTTTTGATTTCCCAATTGTAAATTTAAAAACACCCTTTGTGTCTAGCTGCTTTTATAGTTTTAAAACAAATTTAAAGATACATTTTTATCTTTTAAATACCCGGTTATCAATTTTGGTAAAGGCAGCCCTGCTAAAGCCTGCGCCGAAACAGCTTTGTAACCTGCTAAACTCAATGGTTTTTTTAAATGGATGTGGATAAATTGCCCATGAACAGTTTGATGCGTAAGTTTTTGCCGGTATAAAGCAGAAATACTGTGCAGGGTAAAGTCATTTTTTTGTAACCCGTTTTCTTTAGCCAGCAATTTTAGCAGACTGGCCGTTTCAGTTACTGATGCTGTTTCTATCAATACAAATTCGTACAAATTTTCCCAAATATCTTTTGCTCCCCGTTTTCTTACAAATATTTTATTGTTATGCTGCAAAATAAAATAATACAACCACCTCGTTTTTTGAATAATCTTTTTTTCTTTTATGGGTAATACCCCCACCAGTTTTTTTTTCAAAGCCCCGCATTTGGCTTTTAATGGGCAAACATTGCATAAAGGTAATTTTGGCCTGCATATTACTGCTCCAAAATCCATGAGGGCCTGGTTATAAATACCCGGATTTTTTTTATGTAACAATTCATTTGCCAAAGTTGTAAATATTTTTTTCCCGTTGCCGGAATCTATTGGAGTTGCGTTAGCAAAAAATCTGGAGAGTACACGAAAAACATTCCCATCTACCACGGCGTAGGGTAAGTTATATGCAAACGATGCGATAGCTGCAGCCGTATAAGGACCTACACCTTTAAGCTGCAAAATCTCTTCATAATTTTCAGGAAATTTGCCGTTATACTCCCGGGCAATAATGTGCGCTGTTGCAATTAAATTTTTGCAACGGCTGTAATAACCCAGCCCTTCCCATAATTTAAATACTTCGGTTTGTGGCGCCTTTGCCAAATGCTGTACTGTAGGAAAAGTTTTAATAAATCGGTTATAATATGCCCAACCCTGCTCTACCCGGGTTTGCTGTAAAATAATTTCGCTAACCCAAATTTTATATGGATCTTTTTCTCCTTTCCAGGGCATTGGCCTGTTGTTGGTATTTTTATTCCATAGCAAAAGTTTTTCAGTAAAATATTTTTTGTCTTCGTTCATATCCACAAATGTCTTTTTTATAATGGTATTGCCGTAAAATATTTATACATAGCAAATAAAGCGCATGCCATTAATAATCAATTGATTAATCAAAATTGATCTAAAAATTTGTTGCGTTAAGGCTTAACAAAGTACTTGATAATCATTAACTTATTTGGAATTTTCAACCTTTTTTTGTAGTTTTCTATTGCATTTAAAATTATTTTTATGAGAAAAGCTGACTTAATCAACCAAATTTCGGATAAAACAGGTATTCCTAAAGTTGATGTATTAGTTACATTGGAAACCATGTTTAAAGAAGTAAAAAAATCTTTATCCGGCGGCGAAAATATTTATATCCGTGGTTTTGGAAGTTTTATCACCAAAAAACGAGCAGCAAAAATTGGAAGAAACATCAAAAAAAATATTGCTGTAGAAATACCCGAACACTTTATCCCTGCATTTAAACCTGCCAAAGAATTTATGCAGGAAATTAAATCATCAAAGAATATTAAAGAAAGCACAGAAACTATCGATGAAAGCGAAGACTGATGTACCTTTGCAATCCATTAATACGGGATAAATCTTCATGAATAAACAAATACTATTGGCAGGTGCCGCTTTAATTACTGTGGCATCTTTATTTTTCTTTGGCCGAACTGCCGCAAAAAAAAATACAGTAAATACTTCAGCTGCAACTACCCAGCACCAGCATCCTCATTTTGATATTGTACAATATATAACTGAAACAAAACAAAAACTCCCTGCATCGCAGGCACTTACAATTGGTAAATTAGAAAATACTGTAACCCGGGGCGATGTACTGAACCAGCAAATTAATGCTAACACGCAGCTTGCAAATTTTTGGAAAGACAGTATTGGAGCTGCTGATCCTTATATATATTATTTATCCCAAGCTGCTAAGTTGGATAAGTCAGAAAAAAACCTCACCTTTGCTGCCCAATTAATTTTGGACAACCTGAGAAGAGAACAGGATGAGGCAAAACTGGATTGGAAAACAGACTTAGCAATTGAACTTTTTGAACAGGCTATAACTTTAAATCCTGAAAACGACGACCTTAAAATTGGTTTAGGCAGTTGTTATATTTTTGGCAAAGGCCATTCGGGAAAGCCAGAAGAAACTATGAAAGGCATACAGCAGTTACTGGCTGTAGTTAGAAAGGACTCTTTAAATATGAAGGCGCAACTGGTGTTAGGTATTGGAGGTTACTTATCAAGGCAATATGATAAAGCTATAGATCGTTTGAACAAAGTGGTAAGTGCCCAACCTAATAATGTAGAAGCTGTAGCTTATTTAGCAGATGCCTATGCAAATCATGGGGATAAAGCCGAAGCGATAAAGTGGTATAAAGTGATGAAGAAAGTGGCGGCTAACCCGCAATACAATGCAGAAATTGATGAGCGGATAAAAGCATTGCAATAAAAACACAACGAATTAAACATATTATTTTAAACACAAAAAAAGACTAGTTATGCCTTGTGGTAAAAAGAGAAAACGTCATAAAATTGCAACACACAAGCGTAAAAAACGTTTAAGAAAGAACCGTCATAAGAAAAAATAAT